>JACNIG010000220.1 GCA_014383215.1 Candidatus Desulfatibia vada
AGATGCTGGGTCCTTATCTGGACGAAATCGAACTTTTGTTTTTTGAAAGCCAACCTGCCGGCATGCCGTCCCGGCAGGAAATCAAGGAGATCGGACAGCTCGCCAAAGACTTTGATCTTACCTATAATATACATCTGCCGCTCGACATATCATTAGGCGCCCCCGACTCGTCCAAGCGGCTAACCGCCCTAAAAACCGTTAAACAGATTATCGATTTAACCGCGCCGCTTGCACCTTCGACTTACACCCTTCATCTTCCCTACGACGAGGCTGAATTTGATAACCAACGGATCAAACGCTGGCAGGGGCACATCCGCCAAAGCATGGAGAAGCTGCTTGCCGCCGGCATCGAAGCCGAATCTATCTCAATTGAAAACCTGGATTATCCCTTAGAATGGGTAGAAAAAATCATAAACGATTTTAATCTTGCGGTCTGTATTGATCTTGGCCATCTGATAGTGAATCAATTTGATATTCAGGCAGCTTTCAACAGATATTATCAAAAAACCGTAATCATCCATCTGTATGGCGCTGAAAGCCGCCATGACCATCTGTCGCTGGACAAGTTGTCACCCATCAATACCGACATCATCATGCCAATATTAAAACAGTTTAAGAAGGTGGTGTCTCTGGAGGTTTTTTCTTACGACAGATTAGTCAGTTCATTAAACTTTTTAGAACAAAGCTGGCAAAAATATAACCGGAGGCCGGAATCGATTATGTGATTGACGGCACTTACACCGTCTTCACCCACCCAATGACTTTAATTGTATATTTTTGTTCCATAATTATAAATATGCATCTTTTCAGTCTTATAGTTTATGTCTAGTCTTCATCAACAACCGTATTGGGGTTCCAAAATCAACCGAAAACGCTCTTTTTCAGTACAAGCCCCGATACATCAACCCCGAAATCTTCATCAACAAAATGATGCTCCCCAACGATCTTGCTCTCCTTCAATTCTTTCACAACATGAACAAAATCCTCCTTCCCGGCCTTCCTGTAAGCAGGCGCAATGGGCGGTTCATCCATCTTGCTCGGAACAATCTCATTTATAAAATATTCTGAATCCACCGGGTTGCCGAAATGATTGTAAACTTGATGGGGCATCACAAACTTTTTAAACCCTTCATAGTCAGTGTAATGATCGGGGTTCCATCGAAACGCAAACCTGATACCGTATGCGGCCTTGCCCAGGTGCACCAATTTAGGCTCATTTTTTGTCCCGACATTGACGAAAAAATTTGTCCCCATCATTGATTTCAAATTCATCTTTCTATATTCTCAAATAATATTTATAGTTCACTTTTGTCCTAAAGCGGCTTTGATTGAAGGGGATCAAACATTCAACTTAACTGCTTGTTGAACCGTATTCATGGGCAAGGTTTTCAAAGCGAGTATATTCAGAGAGAAAAGCCAATTTGGCAATACCGGTTTGACCGTTGCGATGTTTGGATAGTAGAATTTCTGCTATTCCTCTGTCTGGGTTACTTTCATTTTGCTTGTATACTTCGTCCCTGTAAATAAAAATTACGACATCGGCGTCCTGTTCGAGGGCTCCGGATTCCCGCAAATCGGAGAGTTTCGGGCGTTTGTTCTTGCGTTCTTCAAGTTTTCGGTTGAGCTGGGATAGTGCGACGACAGGAAGGTCCAGCTCTTTAGCAAGTGCTTTTAATGATTTTGATATTTCAGCAATATCGAGATCTCTACGTTCTGAATGTTGGCGAATCTTCAAGAGTTGAAGATAGTCGATCACAATTAAACCAATTTCTGATTCCATTTTAAGTCTACGAGCCTTTGAGCGAATATCCATGGCAGAGTTGTTTGGAGCATCATCAATATAGATCGGAGCTCCTGAAAGAATACCGGCTGCCCTGCTTAGTCGATTGAAGTCTTTTTGGCCTAAAAAGCCGTGTTTGACACGATATGAATCCACCGCGGCTTCAGAGCAAAGCATCCGGAGACCCAGTTGTTTCTCAGACATTTCCAATGAAAAGAAAGCTACCGGAATGTTTTCTTCTACAGCTGCATTTCTGGCAATGTTCAGGGCGAAGGCAGTTTTTCCCATACTTGGCCTTGCCGCTATAATAATAAGATCCGAAGTTTGAAACCCCAGCGTAAGACTATCCAATTGCTTAAATCCGGTCGGGACTCCGGTTGCTAAAGATTTATCCTTTTGCCACTTTTCAATATCATCATAATTGTGTTCAATGATATCGCTGAGATGAATAAATGTTTTTTTC
This sequence comes from Candidatus Desulfatibia vada, assembly GCA_014383215.1. GTDB lineage: Bacteria > Desulfobacterota > Desulfobacteria > Desulfobacterales > UBA11574 > Desulfatibia_A > Desulfatibia_A vada. Next base: position 2,244 of record JACNIG010000220.1, read on the forward strand.
ATCCTGTCTTCGGCGATCTCAAATATGCTGCTGGATGCAAAATCTAAAACATTTTCAATATCTCCTTTATCTTCCAGGCTTTGTTCAATTATTTTGTTGGATTTTTCAATAAGACGACGCAAACGGGCCTTATCATGGACGATCCTGGCATAATGTCTGGCATTTACAGCAAGTTGAACGGTGTCCACAATCTTTGCAAGGAATGTCACTCCGCCAACTGCTTCCAGTTTGCCGGTTTCACGCAATTTGTTAGATAGAGTCACAAGGTCAACCGGTTCGTTTTTTACGTATAAATCGACAATGGCGGTAAATATTTCCTTGTGTACAGTTCTGTAAAAATCATCCGACGATAATATCTCGATGATATCATTTAAGGTACTGTTATCCACCAGTATTGCACTGATTAAAGACTCTTCAGCTTCGAGGTTATGAGGGGGTAATCGATAAAGATGCGGATCTATTTTATGTGACATCTGGAAATTACCTTTGCTTCTCTAAAATTTTGAAAGCTTGCGGTTAGCTTTCTATTAAGCTGAAGTGTTCGATTGTATAGAACGCTAAGTATAAAAAATATATGGAAAAACAGTTTATGCAGGCTGTAGTTTTTCAAAAAAGACCTTAGGCCATCCCATCCGGGCCCCGGTCTTGTTTTTCACCAGACCAAGTTCCTGCAGCCTGATAATCATCGCCTGTTTGGACACATTTGAAAAGCCACCGGCTTCGCGAACCTTGTCAGCAATTAAATGCCAGTTCCTCACACAAGGGTCAAAACACAGGGGGCCGCTGTAGGCACTTTTAATATTAAACAATGTTAACGGATCAGGGCCGTAGGTTTCATCCCAAGCTTCCCTGACGTATTTTTCCGGAAGTAGTATACAGCTTGCAAAATAATCAGCCTGCCATTCTATAGGCCGCTTGGCATCTTTTATCCGGCAAAAAATGGCGCTGCTATTGGATCCGGACCTTCCAGCTACATCGACAAAACGACGGTGTAATACCCAGTGGCCCACTTCATGGGCACAGGTGAAAATAAGTCTTCCCTCTGAGTTGTTATCAAGCAAACTCTTATCGATACTGATACGCCTGGCCTTAACATAAGTAGCACCGAGAACATCCTCTATTCCCAGTTTCTGCCTGAGATCCTCAAACTCAAGCTGTAAACCAAGTCGTCGCTCTAATATATCCTCAATTGGAACAGGCGAGTGGGTTGGATAGCCTGTCAATGCCTTATAGCTGTCAATGACATTTGTGGCTTTCTTGGCAATCTCATCTTTTGGCATAAAGGGAACTCTCATTTTTCCCCCTCTTTTACTTTACCTAATTTAGCAATCTTGGCCAGTTGAGAGAGCCTTTCCCAATCATTACTTTCATATCCCTCATCCTTAGCCATCCTTAAAAAATCAGCAACCTGCGGCTCCTGGGCCACATAATCTGCCAGTTCCGGGTCCACCTTTTTTGCTGCTAACAGCAATTCCTGCTTATCCACGCTTAAAGCCCTGGCGATATCCAAAATCATCGCTTCCGATGGAGGACCAACCTGATCCAACTCCACATCACTCAGATACCCGGGGGACTTATTGATCAGAGTTGCCAGCTCCCTAAGGCCGACCCCTGCCTCTACCCGCAAAGCCCTTAATGTTTTACCAAATGTGTCATCCATAAATATTCTTGCCAAGATATTTTTGTTCTATTGTATCGAACAATTCATTGATGTCAAGAAAAAAATGGGCCTATTTGAGGACGAAAATAACAATTTTATGCAAGTGTCAAATATGACAAGAATTATATTTTAGTTGACTATTTTGTTATCAAATATTTTATCTCTTTTATAAAGTAAAGTTGACCTTGAGTTCGATTCCTGTACTGGTAATGATTTTGGTGATTGCGAACTGTTTTTGGTAGAAGGTGGCTTCGGCGTAGTCGATCTCATCAAACACGATTCCTTTTGTGTCAGCCGCCCTTTTCACAGTTGTCATCAGCGTGGTTTCCCAATTTTGGCTCCACAAACTGATCAGTCTGCACCCATCCGGAAATGCCATGGTGACATCGGCCATCACCGCTTTTTCAATAATGCGATCCGTAACCGGATTTTCGCCATATTCGGCCAGCACCCGCACACGGGGCGAATAACCGGATAGTTCTTTAATCGACATGCTTTTGACGGTGCCGGTCAGCGGGTTGTAGCCCGCAAACAACTTTCCAAGCGGAGACCGTACCAAAACAATGCAGTTTCTGTAGGCCAGAGCCTGCATATACTCATAGATGTCTTTTTTACCGTAATACACGTTGATCGCCGGCATGTTTATCTCTCCGGTCATCGGGCCGCCCAAAGCCGGCTGTCTGGTGACCGCAGGCATATTTCGGCCTTTAAGTTGTTGACGGGGTCGAGCAGCCTTTTGGGCGATTTTCGGTGCAGCTGGCTTTTTCTTCTTTTCAGGCTTTGGCGCCTCTTTTTTCTGAGCAACTTTTACCTCTGCCGGCTTTTTAGCTTTATTGGATCTGCTTTCCGGTTTGGGAATTTTAACCTGCTCTTTTTTCTTTATGTTTGGATCAACACTTGTGATCTGAACCCGAAAGTCCGTATCTCTTCTTAAATTCGAGATTTTGCTCAGCACAATTGACAGTGAGACAAAAACAATTATTATTGCTGCTAATGAAGCCAGCGTTCCAAAACAAATGCGTCTTACCATCATCATACACCTCCCCTTGTTGTTTTAGGATAAAACTCTGCGACCGAACAATACCGGGAACCCGAAGCTCGGCAACGTATCGAGCACCACCCCTTTGGGGCTGACACTATGCACAAAGCGACCCCTGCCGAGATAGATTCCTACGTGGTCTATGCCTTTGCGTTTCACAGAACAGTCAAAAAACACAAGATCACCGGTTTTGAGCATCTCCGGCGGAACATATCTCCCCACCTGGGCCTGCTGTTTTGAAGTACGCGGCAGTTTTGCCCCGAACTTCCCTATTATGAAGCGCGTAAAAGCGCTACAATCCATACCGTACCTGCTAGAGGTGCCGCCCCAGGCATAATTGATCCGGTTTACATAGACTGAAACTGTTTTCTCCAGACCCGATTTCGGCTTCGCCGCTTTGGGCAAGCGCCGGCTTTTAACACCCGGATCCATAAGCATCCTGATAATGGCCAGCGCCTCCTTTGGCGAAAGCGACTCTGAAGCCATACATGGAATCTGAATACTAAAAATACTGACCATAAGGATAACAGACCATAACCGCTTAGAATTTTTTTTGGGCCACAACCGAAACATATCTAACTCCCCTTGCTTTTAACAAGCCCAGGATTCTGATCAGCTGATCAGATGTAAGGCTGCTTTCTTTCTCCACTGCCAAAATAACCGGCAGAGCAGGATTCAACCGGCGAAAACCCGATTCGGCGTCTTTCAACGGAAACTCGTTTCCCTTAAAACCTACGACCAGTTCTCCGTTCTTCTTAAAAATCATGACTTTCGTAGATCGAATCCTGCTCATGCCGCTTGAAGAAAGATTCTGTTTGACCTCCACCAACTTGAAGGGAAATTTAACTACCGGTGTAAAGTTGGCAGAAAGAAGCAACACAATAAACGCGGCAATTAGGTTCATCTTCATATCATCTAAAATTCGCCACAAAGTATCCTTCATAAGCCTAATCCTTTAATGCATTTAAAATTTTAATAACCTGCTCGGCAGTTAGAAGTTCATCCGTCTTTGCTGCAACCTCTTCATCTCCGGAAGTTGCAACCCCATTTTCATCGCTTAACACAGGGGCAGATTTTTCAACGGGGTTGCTGTAACCGTCTGCATCTTTCTGGCTTTGAGAGGATGAATCTTGCTGTGAAGAATTAACAACAGACTCTTGAGACTCTTTCCGGGCAATTTCATTCAATGACTCGGCTACGGCTTCGACCTTCTCCTGAACCGCTTTTTCGACACTATCTTTGGCCTTTACAACAGCCTCTTTGAGCTTTTTAGAAGCCGCATTGATGTCATTTCCCCCCTTCGGCCGGGCCTTGGGCTGTGCATCATCATAATCGCCTTTGGATGCAGCTTTTACGCTTAAGGCTTTCTGTCCTACACCGCCGCCCTTAATAACCATCGGTGCAAGCCACAAGCCCAGACCGACCGCAAGCATAATGGCAAAACTAAATAAAATCATATACCGTAACGTTTTCATCTGTTATCCTTTCTGTTTCGCCAGGGCTGGGGGCGGGGGTTCCCCTGAAGGACGATCAATGCCGGCCTCTCTGTCAGTTCTGAGTTCTTCAGAATAAAACAACTGCAGATAAGACCTTCCGACAATGACCGTCGCGATCCCAAAACCGGTGGAAGCAAAGCCCTGGATAAGCAGGGCAAATGCCTTTGCTCCCACCTCCAATGTTCCAAACAACAGGGAAAACCCCACAAGACAAAGACTGATGATTGTCTGAAGTGAACCAAAAAGAGTGGCTAGATTAGACACCCCTTCCACTGCACCGACAAATCTGTATCTGTCTTCTTTTGCAAAACCTACCCCACCTACCCGGCATAAAAATTCATACAGTATGATTGAAATCTCAACCAGGGCCAATACAAACAGAGCTGGAAAAAGAACGCCAAAGATCGCTCTGCCTTCAGAAAATATTGCGGTGATTGACATCATTTTTTAAAACCCCTTCCTTTGACCAGCCCGATGGGACTTACATCAAGGCCTCGGTTCTGTTTGAGATCTTCCAACCAGAACAAAAAGCCTGCCTGATAAGATGTAAAATCGTCGCCGTTGAGCTTTGATAAGAGCCAGACATATGGTGTTGGGACGATGCCGCCCCGACCACATTTGACCTGAACGAACGCATCCCAGAAGATGAGTTCATCCTTATCCTTGTCCAGCAGACTCAGATTGTTCTGCTTAAAATCAATCACCATGTTCTGTTGTGCTTCTGTAACGTAGGTGTCATACTTGGGACACTCACCTGCCACACACGGTGCTGCGGCCATAAGACACACAATCGTAAAACATACCAACAGCCGTTTCATGATAAATCCTCCTTTCTATAAAGAGTTCGAAAGAGCATTGCCGCTGCTGAACCGATCAAGCAGCTTCCGGGTACTACCACCGGAAATCGGACGCGGTTTATTTTCATCGGTAGAGAATTCTAACAAATCATCATCCGAATCACTCTCAAGATCGTCAATCAGGTTGGCCTCCATATCCTCAATGTCCAGCTTCTCCATGAAGTCGGTTGTGGATTCTATGACCGTCTTGACCGTAAGAATCTTTTTCTTAGAATCCAATTCCTCCCCGTTCATCTTTAAGCCGTTGTCCAGAGAACTGAGCCTGGCATCATACAACGCTACGACCTTTTGAAACGATTTAATCTTGTCGATGGCTTTGACAAGGAAATCGGAGTTTTTCTGGGAAACCACCAGAGATCGTTCCAGTGTTGCAAGCATGGCAACCGTCCGGGGATCGGCTCCTTTGACCCCGGAGATACTGTTCTTAATCAACTTAGCCGATACTTGAAAATACTTGTTGAATGTCGTGGTAACTTCCGGATCTACCATCTTCTCATCATCCTTGAGTTCTTCTAGTTTGGATCTCATCTTGCCCAAGGCATCAAACACATTGGTCATCTGCTTTCTGACCACCGCCAACGCCTTGCGCCTGTAGTTGGTCGCCTCACGTTTTATATTGTTCCTCTGCGCCCAGAGTGTATATCTTTGGTCTTTGGTCAGGTTCAGATTATCAAGCTGCTGGTCAATTGCTTTAATCTTTTGTGACCGCTCTTGAATTTTTTGTAATATCTGATCCCTAACCTGCTGGGCCGTAAGGATGTTCTGGGTCAGATTCTCAGCAATCTCCAGAAGATCTCCCGGCCGGTCCACCATCATTTGATTGGCAGCATACGCAGATGAACAGGAAGCCGGTAAAACCCATCCGGAAAGAACGGGCCCCGTAGTTAAAACACCGGCTACTGTCCAAATGATCATTGTTAACTTTAATCCCTTTTTCATAATTACACCTCCTGATTACCTTCTGATTTTTTTGATTTCCCCTACGGCTTTGTCCGTGGGTGTGACCGCTTTGAAAGGGCTTGGATCCTGGAACCGGTTCAACCAGTCCCTTATCTCAACGAACCGGAGGGTATCATCAGCCCCAAGTGCACTAACTGCTGCAGCTGACAGACATGTCTTCTTCGCTTCACCTTCTGCCAACTCGGCACCGTTTAAAAAATAGTCGCAAGCTAAAAGATACCGGCCTTTTTCAAACAAATAAGTCCCCCCGTCATAGAAATCTTTCCAGGTTACCGGCTGCCCTTTCAGAGCCTTTCCCCGGTAGTTGCCCGGAAACTTCACCAACGCCTTGGCAGGGATCGATTTCGAATACGTATCTGCATATGCATTCGGATCATAGACCGCCTGCTTAGTTGTGCTGCAACCAGTGATACCAGCCGTGCTAACTGCCAAGGCAACCAGAACTGCAGCAAAACCAAATACCTGCTTTAGTCTCGCCATCGTATTCACCTCCTTTCTTTTAAATGTTTCTCATTTTATGCCTTCCTACCCGTTTAATATAAAATGATTTATAAATTTGCTTTTGGCACTTCCTCCTTTCTTTAATGATTTTTAAAAAATCGAATCTAAAATGGATTAATACAAATAAGATGCCAAAAAAGCATTTATTGAGGAAAAAATATAAGTAGTTGTTAAATTTGGGAAAGAATATGAGGACTGAAAATAAAAAAACTTACTGTTTACTTTTGTAATTTTTTTATCTCTTAGGGACTAACAATTGTAAAATGAATACTAACAAAACCGATTGCGATAGAGCGATTTCTTTGGAGGGAGATTTTTATTCAAATATTAGTATCAATGAACAAGGAAAGATTTTAGATGGAGGAATATGTTTGGTTTTTGTTAAACCATCTTCGGCCCGTGACAGAATATGACTTTAGGAATGTTCGAAATTAAACTGCTCAAGCTGAGCTATCTCCATTTTTAGTTTTGACATGCTATGGAATATGCAAAACATTAGTGGCTATTTATGGTTTTTTAATATTTTATTTATTGCTACCTGCGACATTCATATAACTGCGACACATATAATAGAAGTATTGGTTCGCTTCATTGCTTACCATTTTTTTATCTTGATCATATAATTTGTAGTAGGGATCTTTTTCTATAAAATACCCGATGCACTTAACGACACTGGTTTTATGATCTTCCAAAAAGCTGATATTTTGTGCTTTTATTCTATCATTCCATATTCCCCAGTTTTGAACGCGAGAAAAAAACTTAAATGGCTCCAATACCGGTTGATTTAAACTTGCCAACCATTTTGACACCTTTTGGCATGGAACTATATGTCCACCTGATGATAAATTTGAAATATCGTGAAACAGCTTATGCATATATGACAAATGGAACGTATACTTTTGTTCCCGATATGATTCCTTTAAAAGGCTTATTGGATAAATGTCATTTTCTCCAATTAAACGAACATTTGCTTGGGGATTATAATATTTGATAAACCATCCCCATGCAAGATGATTTTCAAAGCATAGCATCCCAGGATGTTTTTTATCGAATTGAAGTGCGGGAAGTGATTTTGTATTTTTTGAAATCCAAAACTCTTGAATGCCTTTAATTTGCCAGATATCAATTATTTTTAGACCATCTTGAGGCCAAAGTATTGCCCGCGATCCAAACCAGATTCCTGTCACTTTTAATCTTGAACTATCGATTACGGATCGCGTATTAAAAATAAGAATTAACGATTCATCAGACATAAACGACTTTTCATCTTCTCTTATTTAAGGTTTTCGCTGCATTTTCTTTTATTCTCGATCATCTTAAATTTTTAATCCAATGAGTTCTTTGAGAATTTGATCTGCTACTAAGCGCCTTTGTTCTTCTGTAGCATTTTCGCTAGTTGCATTGCGATTAAGCTTTATGGTTTTGATGTCTACATCGGGGTATTTTGCTTTGGCATCCTTTATTCGTTTCTTATAATCACGATAGCCTTTTGTAAAAAAGAATACTACCTTTACTCGATATTCTTCGTTTACTATAATGTTTCTTTCATGGATTGCTTCATAAACTTTAAACCCGGAGTCAGATTCTCCTTTTGGCTCTGAAGAAGATCCTCGCATATCTATATCAAGAAAGGCAATATCCAAAGGCACGTTGTAATCTTTGACCATTCCCATCGCAGCTTTTTCTGTTTCCTTGTATTGAAAATGTTTCCAGAATTTGTCATTATGCAGTGTGGGCAAACAATTTCGGATTTGAGAGGGGGTGCTTGCATCATCATCCATAATTAAAGAAACCATATGTCTTTGCCACGTTTTAGCCTTATCATTTGCAGTCTTTTCATAATATTCTTTTACTGTTTCATCAACTAACTGCGAGAGATATTGTGAATAGGCTTCGAAAGTTGATATCTTTTCTTTCTGAAAACTACCTCCACGCGTTTGCGCAATTAGACTATAAGGCCCCATTACTACTGAACGAATAACTTTTATCTTTTCATTCTCACCAAGCATTTTCTTGAAAGGAGAATGTTCCCTCAATCCCTCTTCTATTGTAGCTTTAGAAGAAAGCATTACTTCCGTCCCAACGGCCATAAAATTTCTAATTTCTCTTGTTGGACTTAGTTTTTTAATAATTTCAGTAGTAATTCTGTTTGTTTCTTCAATAGATGACAATTCCTTATGATATGGAACATAACAGACAATATTTGAATGAGGTTGATGTATTAAGGCTATTTGACCGTCCTTATTAGGTCCCCGAAATTCATCTTTTAATGATTGATAAAGTTTTCTTGCAGACAGAACCGATAAACCTACTAAACGGCCATGTCCATTTTGATCCAAAGGGACGGTTTTGTGCGCAAGCCAGCAGGCAGCTGCTGCAGCCCCTGAACGCGATCCTTCCAAAGTATAGCGTCCGGTAAAGCCGATATCTGTCTCTGAATCCGCCCAGAGATACGGTGCATCGGTACTCATAACTTCACGTGCATGCCCGTTTTTTAACAACACAGCACCTGCTGGATAAGGGATATACCCTAACTTATGAGGATCAATACTTATGCTGTCCGAACGGTTCAAGGCGGCTGTTCTATCAATAAATTCCTGCCATGCCAGCCATGTTCCTGTACCCTGATCCGACATATCAATAAGTTCCCTACATTCATCTTGCGGCAACCCAACCCCAGTCCCACACTCGAGCAACCAATTTTTTAAAGTCCCTGGTGTATTTGAGTCTCCGGCTTTAGCTACGCTGCTTGAGCCAAGTTCCGGTCGAATCATCGATGCCAGGTAGCCGCCATAACATGCATCTACATGGTTCCAGATTGTCAGGCCGTGTTCCAGGCGAAATTCTTCTAGCAATTCGTATATTGCCGGCAGGTTATCAAGAGCGCCTTCTTCAGTAGTCCCAAATATAGATGACAGGAAAAAAGGCCAGACTTTTTCACTGGTCTGATCATTGAGATCTTTCAGGATTATGTCACGAAATGCAGATACATCCATGTCAAAGCTTGATAGAAGGGGTATTAAAGAGATGGATTTGTTACCGAACCCCAATATGTCAGCGGATTTCGGCCATGAATAATGGGATGATGCAGAAACATATATTTTCCATACTGAGTCCAATATGCTGCCGGCATCACGAATATGCTGATTTGCTAACTTTCTAAAAGACTGAAGCCCAAGCGTTTTCAATTGAAAATGCCGAACAAGTTCGTCGAAAAAGAATCCAGCTTCTTTGACTATTTCCGGTGAATCGATTGGTTTTTGTGAATCAATTGTTTCTTTAATATACACCAAAGCAGTTTGACGAAGTTGGCAAAGCTCTTCTACCGGGAGGTTAGCCAATTCCCAAGCACTCATTTCTGAGATAGGTTTTTCTTCACCAATAGCTGTCATAGATTTAAGATTTTTCTTTAATTCTTCTTGAATTTTTTTCAAACGGAGATGGAGGGAGCCTTTAATTGCAATATCATGTTCTTTTAGATTTTCTGCTATAATATCATCAGGTAAGGTATCGCATTCGAGGGCTATTCTTATGGAAAAAGGCAGGGTGCGAAGATTACGGGCTACCCAAAGACTGTAAATATTAGCTGTAGTACCACCTGTCGTTAAATATCCCCAGCCTTCCGGCGGCAGGCCCACCATTTTGAGTAACATCTCGATTACTTCCTTTTCCAACCGGGCAGTAACCGGAGATGATTCGTCTGCAACGTTATTACTGTTATATAACATTGCACCAAAATAACCAACTAGTGCCGGTAGCAACAGGTCTGTATTCATATGTCCGACATAACGCGCGGAAAAGAAAGGTACGCCCGCCTTTGAGTGGCTCAAGAACTGAAACAGTCTATCCCGCAGTCCATCGACAAAAGCTTTAAAATCAGCATCGCTTTGAGTAGCTGAAGTGACTACGGGATAGTCCTCAGGGTGAAAGTTTCTTCGCCAATACATATGGTCGTCAAGGGCTTCGATCACCAATTGTCTAAAAAGTTCCATATTTTCAGCTTTGGGGCCAATTAAATATCCAAACAAGTCTTTCATATCTACCTCTCAAGCTGTTATAGGTTTTGGGCATAAAAGTAACACAATTGCCAAAAAAAAAACGTCCTGCCAAACTTGTCCTGATAAAACCCGAGATAATGGTCTAGCCAGTTCGCTAACTCTGTCAATTCGTCCTCAGGAATCGATTCAAAGTTCCAGGCCTCCCCTAATCCAAATAATTCATGAACAAACCATGTAGCATCTCGGCGACCATTAAACGACCATGGCGTAGGAATAGTCCCCACGCGAACATCGTTCATTCCTGCACCTAACAGAGCTTCCTTGATGCTTGTTTCACGTGGGAAATATCCAAAATGACGCTGAGCGCCGTAACCGTCAATAACGTCATCAAAAAAGTCAGCCAGATAACCGGTTCCAGATCCCATATCTATAACATCGTACCCTCTAATTTCCTAGTTGGCGGCTATACAGAGCAATGGTAAAATCTCAAGATATCGAGCTGTTGGATACCTATTCATTGCACCTTTATACCGAATTGCGCGCTCTTTTCCAAACATATTTTTCTTAGCTTGAACGGGCATAACTTCTCTCCATGAACGTTTCCCTCGGCTTAATCGCCAAGGTTAGCACAAAGAAAAAATAAATTACCTGTTTTCTAAAACCTTGACTAAAAGATAGTCTTTTTTACCTTTGCGGATTAAAATATGAGATTCGGATGCCAGATGATTTTTATTTATCTCAAAATTTTCTTTGATACGCACATTATTAACATAAATTCCTCCAGATTCCAATAGGCGGCGGCCCTTGCTCTTTGAATTCACCAATCTGCTATCAAAAAGCAATTCGACAAGATCTATACCCTTTTCCAGTACGTTTTTCGAAACTTTAAAAGAAGGAGCTTCTGAAAAAACAGCAGAAAGAGTATCATCTGAAATACCTTTAACCCCGGATTGATATACAATTTCAGCTGCATTAACCAATTCGCGGGCTTTTGACTCGCCATGAACCATAGAAGTCATTTCGAAAGCCAATGCTTTCTGAGCTTCACGTTTTTCAGGCTCAGATTGTAAGGATCGGTCAAGCCTAACAATCTCTTTTTTATTCAGAAATGTATAAATATTAAGCAGACGGATTACATCCCGATCATCTTGGCGAACAAGATACTGGAAAAAATCCCAGGGTCTTGTCTTTTCAGGATCTAACCAAATGGCATTGCCTTCTGATTTGCCGAATTTCTCTCCGGCAGAAGTGGTCATCAGTGGGAAAGTTAGTCCAAATGCCGTTGCTCTTGTTTGTTTACGGATCAAATCGATACCAGCAGTAATATTGCCCCACTGGTCATTTCCACCGCACTGTAGTAAGCATCCAAACTTTTCAAACAAATGCAGAAAGTCGAACGCTTGCATGGTCATGTAGCTGAATTCTGTGAAGCTTATTCCCTGATCACTATTAAGACGCCGCTTTACGGACTCTTTAGCAATCATGTAATTAATGCTAAAATGTTTTCCAACGTCTCGTAACCAATCGATGAAAGTCATTTTAGAAATCCAATCATCGTTATTAAGTATGATCGGGGCGGAATCCTCAGAGAAGTCTAAATATTTAGCCATTTGCTTTTTGAGCCCTTCAATGTTTTTAGCTACTTTCTCTCTGGATAGCAGATTTCGCTCCTCTGATTTTCCAGAGGGATCTCCTATCATACCTGTAGCTCCTCCAATGATAAGCAAAACCTTATGTCCGGCTTTTTGAAAATGGCTTAAGGCTATCAGGGGCACCAGATGCCCAAGATGCAGGCTATTCTCTGTTGGATCAAAACCAGCGTACACAGTAATCTTTTTATTTCTAAGTAAATTTCGCAGTTTATCATCGCTGCATTGCTCAATGAAGCCTCTTTCTTCAAGCGTTTCAAATACCGATTGCATGATCCATCCTCCTATCCTTCTATTTTAAAAATATTGAGCATCTATACCTTATCTTTTATTTTCGGGTTTCTTACTTACTTATAAAGCAAACGCTATGCCAACCTTTATCACAAATAGGTTTTAACTTTAATTTCAAGAAGATATAGAAGCTTGCAACAATATGGTCTACTAAAAACAATGCTTTGATATACTTACAGAATTGCATTGCAACTAACAATTAATAACAAATAAGACAGATTTTTTAAAATTTGCTGTAAGTTGGATGGCTTTATTTTTCATTGGACAAGATTACAATCTTGAGAAAACGGAAATATCTATCACGAACCTATCTAAATAAAAGATAGACTTTTGTCAGATTATGTTGAATCTTTAGGAAATTGAGATGGCCTCACTTCACGTTTATTTTCCTTTACCCGAGCGTTTCATTTGTGCAAAATTAGATCTAGACATGCCCATTATCATTGCTATATTTTTTTGCGGGGTTTTTTTGCCTTCACTGCGAAGTTTTTCTTCTATTTTTTCTGCAATAATCAATTTGTTTTTGGGTCTATTATCTAACTTTTTTTTGTATTTACTTAAACCGCTTAGCCCTTGAATCGTAATTTTTCTCTTTTCTATATATGTTTTAATCAAGTCAACCAATTCCTCCTTCTTTATCTGTTCATTTTTTCTTTCATCAAAATATTCCTTCAAGAGTTCAATTTTATTATGTCCATCCTTTTTATATTTTTCGACAAATAGCTTGTTAGTTTTGTAATAATCCTTAAACAATTTATCAACAATTGGGGCTGGATCAAATGAATCACTCGGTTCAACATGTTCATTTATTATTCGACTATCTCTTAAGTTAGTATCAATTTCAATATGTTCATCTGTAATAATTGATCCTTCTCCAACAATTAGAATTTGTTCAATTTTATTTTCTAACTCTCGTATGTTGCCTGGCCAATTATGCTGTGTTAGTTTCCTTAAAGCTGATTTAGATATCCCTTCAATATTCGTTTCGATGTTTTGTTTCTTTTTTATCATAAAATGATTAACCAGAATTTCTATGTCTTCCTTACGTTCCCGTAGGGGGGGAACGTGTATAGGAAAGACATTGAGTCTGTAGTATAAATCTTCACGAAAAGTTTTCTCTTTTATTGCGTCTTTCAAGTTCTTGTTAGTCGCAGCGATAATTCTCACATCTATTCTTTTAATCCCTGGTTTACCAAGAACCTGAATTTCTTTTTGTTCTAAAACTCTTAATAATTTTGCCTGCGAATTATAATTCAGTTCTCCTATTTCATCTAGACATATTGTGCCGCCATCGGCTTTTTCAAAATATCCTTTTCGATCTTTGTGTGCATCAGTATACGCCCCCTTTACCGAACCAAAAAGTTCTCCTTCAATAAGCTTATCTGGTAAAGCTGCACAGTTTATCGTCTCATATGATTCATTTCGCCTTTTACTCTGGAGATAAATAGATCGTGCTACTAATTCTTTACCAGTTCCATGTTCACCGGTTATTAGGACTGTAGTATTCTGGGGAGCCACTTTCTCAATTAATTTTAAAACGTTTTTCATTCTATGGCTTTCGCCCAGAATAATGTCAGGCTTGCTCATTTTCTTAAGGTCGCGATATTTATTTTTCAGTTGAACATACTCCCTTTGTTGCTTCACTAATTCAAGTGCTCTATCCATCTTGAACTTTAATAATATGGGATCATCATCCTTGCTTACAAAGTCTATTACCCCTTTATTATACATAACTAAAAGTTCATGTTTCCATCGGGATAGATCTTCATATGCAGAATAAAGTATTACTCTTATCGGATCTATCTCATTTTTTTTTCTTAATTGATTAATTTCAAATAATTCTGTCAAAACGCTCAAGCCTGTCGCACCACCTCCAAAATCGTAGTCAAGGAGAATAAGGTGCACACTTTCTAGGTCAATTCCTCTTAAGTCAGGTGTTTCATGAATTAACGGGTCATGGTCATATTGATTTTTTTGATCGTGGTCCATGGCTAGCTCAAAGTATTTTTTGGGGCCACTGGGGTCGTCGTCAATAATCAATACTTTATATTTATCGTTAATCATTTGCTTGTTCCTCCGATATGGGGAAATCCTTTTAACAATGTGGCTTTTTTATTTCTGAATTTTTCATATTCGCTTTTAAAAAGATTCAAATCGCTTTTTATCGCGATCTCTTGAAGATCTTTTAATTCTGAAATAAACTTATCAATTCTTTTTTTGTCCTGGCTTGGTATAAAAAGTTTATTTAAAATATCTAATCTATTTGTGATATTAATAAGTTTATCTATATCACTCACTTCTATTGCAAGAGGCAATATATTATTAATATCATGGCAGATATTATCAAGAAGCCTGCCAGAAAACAGCTGCTTTCCTTTTATTCCAAAAACTGTACAGCCACATTCCAATTCAATTTGAATGTTGTTATTAAGTAATTTTGATAAGACTTCTGGAACATTAACAGGATATGGCATAAAATCTGCGAGTGATTTAAACCTACCGCAATTGATATCTCTCTCTTCAGTTTCCTGCTTATTAACACCTATGACAATTACCTTTCGCTTGTTATAACATGTCCGTTTCATAGCTTCGCTAACAAGATATTCTTTTCGGTGAGTATTTATTGGAGTTTCAGGTGCATAAAACTCAGGAAGGGTAAGTTGTGAATTGGTTGAGTATATTTTAAGGCATTTAAGATATGTATTTTTTAGGGTTTGATCAAGGAACAATAATGAAATATTAATCATGATTGATATTTAGCCGAAAATGTGGACTGTCTTATTCAAAGGCTACAGTAAAACAGTCTGGTGATTTCAGCTCTTTGCTAAGTATCTTCAAGTTCTTTGAGTAGTCCTGCTAGTTCTGGGTCGTTTCTTAAATCTGGATCACCCCAAGGACCTGATGTCAATCGTCGAATTAAATCTTTTAGAGCTCCTGTAGACGTTTTAGTATGCTTGGGATACATTTTCCGCATGAATTCTGCAATACTTTTGCATTTCTTTTTTGCTTCAACAGCGAGTTTCATTTCTTTTAATATTCTTATCCTAGACCAGTCATCAGAATTTTCTAATAATTTTGGTTCCGTTTGTTCCATTAAAGCGTTTTTAATATTTTGGGAATTTTTTATATTTGATTCAAATATAATATCTTCAGGATAAATTGTATTAGAACTGCCAAGGTTTAATAGCGCCCTACTAATTACACTTCCAACCTCTCGAACATTTCCCGGCCAACTATGCTTTTTAAACATCCGAATAGCACTCGGTGAGAGTTTTTCTTTACCGGTTTTACTCAAATTCTTAAGAAACATCTCTGCAAACAATGGGACGTCCTCCATACAATCACAAAGTGATGGCGAGTGAATTATTGCTCCCGAAGTAATTCGGTAATAAAGGTCCTCGCGAAATTGACCTTTTGCTACCAAATCTTCAAGATTTTTATTGGTTGCCGCAATTAATTGAAAGTCAACATATTCGGATTTAACTTCGCCAACCTTCCTTATCTCCTTCTCCTGAATTGCCCTTAGAAGCTTAGCTTGTGCCCCATATGATAAATCTCCGATTTCGTCTAAAAATAAAATCCCCCCTTTGGCCTGAGAAATCAGACCTTCCTTTTCATGATCTGCACCGGTGAAAGCTCCCTTGATATGTCCAAAAAGTTCAGATTCTACCAAGTCTCTTGGTAATCCTGTACAAAGCACAACTTGAAATGGGCCTTCTGAACGAGGTCCTAACCGCCATAGCATATTAGCTATAACCTCTTTCCCGGTACCTGATTCGCCTGATATCAAAACCGTAGGAGGTTCTTTTAGCCTAAATTCAGTGTTGAGAGCAATTTTACCAATTTTTAGCCTAAGCAATCGAATAGCTTCTGAATTTCCATAAAGAGGCTTATTGGGGGAGTGCTCCGTTTTAAGATCAGGCGTAAGCCATATTTGAAAAGTACGTTTTAATTGCCCGAAATCGTCAGGTCCTTTTCCAACAAAATCGTTGGCTCCATTCTCGATGCTTTCACTGAAAACTTTAAATTCGCCACGTGACAGGCTCGTAAACATAATAATTGGAAGAATCGGATATTCATGGCGAATTTGTTTCAGAATTGCTATACCCATATATTTGTTACCATCTCCGGGAAACATTACATCAAGCAAAACAAGATCAATTTTACCAGCCTTTTCTACCCCTCCCATAGCTTTTTCAATCGATCCAATACGCTCGCTACTTAATTCACCAATACATCCTGTTTCATAAATGAATGTGTATGGCAGTTTAGATGTGTAGTCTCTTTCAAAATACTTTTTGCGATCATCAGGGGCAGCAAATTGATCGTCTATCAGCATTATTCTTTTTTTATCCATTAACTTCCTCCATAGGGTAAAATGGCCATCCGTCAATATGTTTTATAAAAGGGATAAGGTTCTTAACGCCTCTAAATTGTTGTAACCAAAGACTTACGAAAACAGAATCTACTAAATCTTTTTTTTCAGTTTTATTGAGTATTTCATTGTTAACCAGAACTTTTTCAGCATATTCATCAATTTTATCTATAACTTTTAAAATATCAATTTCAATAAAGTCTTTTCTATTATTATTTTGAGATATTAATTTTTTATGAAATTGTGCTGGGACCCCCATTTGATTAAAGTTTTCATCATTGCATGGAAGGGTTTTGGGCAGATCGCGTTTGATATTTGGGAGCAGAGAACCATCAGAAATGGATCTTAAAGTCGATGAAATATCCTTGCTCCAAACACTTAGAGCATCTTCAACGTTCTTATCAAGTTCAGAAAGAGTATTTTGCCATAAGTAACAAAACGGGGGTTTTATGATGTGTAAATGATGTAACGTGTGTCTTTTATCTTCAAATTCAGAAAGGATCTTTTTTATCTTTTGGGTATTAAGCACCATCATGTATTCTGAGAATGCATTTTTGAAGAGCCATTCGATTTTTTGTCTAATTTTATCAATCTGATTATCTTCCCTGTTAAAAGCATCTCTTGCAGCTTTTTCCTCATCGGAATTCCAGCTGACTATTAGATCTTTTTGAACTAAAACCTCTCGTAAACTTTGAATAAGTTTTTTAATTAAATCTCTATCGCCATTTATCTTCAGCATCTTTCGTTCAATTTCTTTAGTAGGTAAAAGTCCCCAACGAATTGCCTCCCAAATTAGACGGATACATCCTCCATATGAATTGTATGATATAGGCTGTTCCTTCCAATCCGGTTTTGCGAGTTGAGAAGCAATAATTGTAGCTTTTTCAAGTGAGGATATGGGGTGAAGGATTGGCACACAATCGATAAATGTGCTTTTTATATCTTCTAGTTTAGGATAATGCCAGAACAACCTATCTTTGAGTACTTCATTAATTTCTTTTGAAAATAAGTTTGTTGAGTTTTTTACTATCTCAGCCTCACATGTATCAAACCAGAAGTTTTTGTCTGTTTCTTTTGTCCTAAATAGTTTATCTGGGCGAGTTTTATCCCATGCTTTAATCTTATTCAAAATATCATCCGAAGGCTTTATTTTCTCTTTAATAACTTGCCATCCTGTATTTTTATCCCAGTCCCATATAGATAACCAACCCTGAATAAGGATATTAATCGGTTCAAGAAAATCAGATAATTCTTTTATATTATCATTCTTTTCAATTAGTTTCTCTATAGGAAACTTCGGTACAAAAAACTTTTGTTTTGATTGTTTCAGAAAATCATCATAAAATTGTATAAAAGCATCTTTCCAGTTTAATTTTTTATATTCATTAATTCCTTTTAGTTCTATATCAACAGTTATTGATTCAAAACCAGTTTTTGATTTCTTAACTAGATATTTTTTTGCTTCTTTTGAAAACTTTCCTGAAGAAACCCAATAAACATGCCGTTTTTCTTCTTCACATTTATCAATAAATTCTTCCATATCTTCTTCGGATATAAAGTCTCCAGAGTGAACGAATATTGTATTATATTTTTTTCTATCGTATTTTTTATCTCCAATTTTATATGGCTTATCGTAACAGTTAATCTGTATTGACGGTCCAGATATTCCTTCAAGATATCTCTGAAGTTCTTCATTTTTACCTTGTAAATTTGTGTCGAAAATACCGAGCCTTAAAAACTTATCCATTATACTCACTGTCCATTATATTTTTAATTAATTCATCTGCTTCTTCTAATAATATGGCTTCATCTAGTACTGAGAACTTGTTGTTTTCTTTAACCAAGAATGTATCGTATGGTTTATTTTTAAAAGGCGTTTCAATAATTTCGGGCGATATATGGAAAGCAATTGTAGGAGGTTTTACTTTATTTTGATAATTTATATTTAATTTTATTGTTTCTGTTCTTTTAATATCTTTACAATCGGCAAGTATCCCTTCATTATCATTATATCCAATAAAATCTATATATAAAGCATCTGGATATTTATTATTACAAAATAAATTTGCATTTGGATAGACAATATGACTAAAATATTCTTTATTTCTTTTAATCTTATTTGAATAAAATATCCATCGGCTCCCTGTTTGGAAAATCTCCCAACAAAATTTACCCATATGATGTCTTATGTTAATCTTGCCATTCTTTTCAGCCGAAGAAGGAAACAATTCATTGTAGTAATATTCCTCTGAGTCGTTACTATATATGCAGCATAAAATACCATTATATTTAACTTTATAACTTGGTGAACCAAGTCGATATATGTTTATTTTATAAATACTGTCCTTCCACATTTCAATAAGAAAAGATAAAGCATAAAACATTCTAGTGACGTTAAACCAAAGATGATTTCCTCCCCTAGCCTTTTTAGGTTTGTTACATGTTATTAAATTTATATTAATATTTTGTTCTTTTCTCCATTCATCGTATAGTTTTCTGAAGTCTTCACCAAAGTCATCATCCTGGATTAATGCTCTAATACAAGGTCTTTTAAATCCTTTTGTGTAAATCCATTCTTTATATAAAGCTATGTCATAACCTACTTTTATTAATATATTTCTCATTTCAGGCGTAAAAAGATTTTTAGAAAACTCTTCGGGTTGTTTGTATAATGGCTCATCACTAGGCATTCCACCGCCCTCGTGATGATGAGGACTGTATGTTTGAAGCAATATTTTTATATCTTCGCGTGCAGAGTTAAACATAGGTCTTTCAACAACCCTGTTCTCTGATCCACGAATAATTCTCCATTTATTAGTATCCAATATATATAACTCTTTATGGGGAATGAATATCCTTATTTTAGCAATTTCTTCCTTAATGATTGTACTACTAGCATAATGAGTAATCTCATATTTATTCAGCCAATCTATTATAGGCTTTCCAGTTTCTTTTTTGCTACTACTTAAAATATATTCGCAAAGTCTTGCTTGTTCAAATTCTCTCCATTTAGAACAAAATATAAATGGTATATTATTATTTTTAGCAATAATAGCAAGCCCAATACCATGAAACCTTAATGATTCATTATATTCAATAAAGACTTTATTAAATACTTCAGCAAATTTATTATCTATTTCTTTTTCATTTTCATATATATTCACAAGCCATTTTTCTAGTCTATCATTAATCTTTTTATTACCTCCTAGCAACTTATCTGATCCTATATCAATTATCCATATTTGGCTCTGTCCTTTAATATATCTTTCTATTTCTTCTTTTGATTTTAAATCCCAATCAATAAGATGGGTATCAATTCTCCAGTTTACATCATTTAAATATGGCCTTAATTCTTTAAAAAATATTTTTTCTAGCTTTTCTAATACTTGTGGTTCATCCTCCCACCAAATTACTCGCATTTTTATCTCCTTCTTTTACCCAAAAATCTTCAGGTAATTGAATGTCTAATTCATACCAACCCTCATCTGTTATTGGAAATTTCATTTTTGGTTTTTTGATATCTTCCCAGCTAAATCTTCTCCCTAATGCAAACTCTAAAGCTTCAACCGTCCCTGTCTTTTTATCGAGTCTTTGATTACGCAAAAATCCTTTATTTCTAATTAAAATATTTTTTTCAGAGACATTTATCTTAATATTTTCTTTAAAAAACTTTACATCATCTTCATTTAATTTTGGCAATTTCTTTTCATATCTATATTTCTTTGTTTTCCAGTATGATATAAAATGCTGAAATAAATTAGATATTGAAGCCATAAATACTATCTGAGCAGATATTCTTTTTAAACCACTTTTGTGAAAAGAAACATTGTTTGGAAGATTTGGAAATATTCCATTTGCTGGATCCGTTGTTATTTCTAGCAACTTATTCATCCATATTTCTCTCCCAACTGGAATTTCACTACTCAAAAATATTCCCATGTACAAAGCTCTTTTCCAGATTTTTATCAGACCTTCCTTTATTTCGTATATATTTCCAAGTAAGTCATATTCATGTTTATCTCCAAATGAAAAGGCAAGAAATCTCAGATATTCATAACCGCATTCAGCACTAAATATATTCCATTTCTTGTCGTAATCATTTACCTCCACTTCTCCTTTTAATATTTTTATTAGATTTTCATATGGAGGAATAGCATTCCCCTGCTCGTGTGTCAAACCCCTAACAATTTTATCCCATTCAACTGAACGTCCTATCTCTCTCTCCATTGCTAACTTTTCAATTCTTAAAATACATTCAATAATACTTTTTATTAAAATATGAAAAGATGTAGAAACATATGATATCCAATTTCTGATAGCTATATCTTCTTCAGATGGATTAAGTCCTTTCATCTTATCAACAAGAACCTCTGGATATGCTATTTTATTTAAAAGGTTATTTTTCTGTTCATAAGAAACTCTAGGGTCAGTTGTTATTGAAAACGAGATTGCCCCATCTTTTTTATCGAAATTAACTTGAGTAGATAATACAATCGGTTTTTGAAAATATATAAACGGAAAAATAAATTCAATTATATCCCGGAAATGCCACTTTTTAATACCGATCATTTCCTTTTTTTCTTCCCATTTATCTTTTTCATAGCCATTATGATTTTCTCCAAAGTCCATAATAGCGTCATATAGGTCACATAAAAACTTATGCCACTGACCCTTTATATTCGAGTTTGAATTAATTTGGTTGAAGAGCTTACAATTTTCATTAAAGCAATTCCTTGACTCAGATATTGAAGTACATATAGAATCACAATCATCTAAGCACTTATAAACATATTCATTAACAATCAGGTCAAGATCACCGCTAATTTCAAAAAAATTTGAGGCTTCGCTTTTTTGATTTATAATTTTTGGAATCTTCACCTTTTTTTTCTTATCAATCAATTCTACTCTATAAAAAATTAAAGGTGAAATAGAATTAATCTCAAAAATAAAATTACTTTGCTTTTTTGAAAGTAAAGGTGATAAATAGTTTTGAAATATTATTTTTTTCCAATCTTTATCCATCCTATCAAGTTCCCACTGGTTTTTTATATTGGTAATTATTTGTTGGTTATTGTTATCATAAAATTTTCTTATTAAAATATCTAAAAGGGAACTATGGCGATCGGTTAAATTTGATTTATTATTGTTATTTAGAAATATTATTATTTCTTTGATATATCTATCTATTATTTCTCTTAGCTTTTCGTTAATTTCCTTGTTAGTTAATTCGAAAGGATCAAAATTGTAGAAGTTTCTTTTCGGAATAAATCGAAATTCACCGTGGTACGCGAAAGAGCCAAAATGTAAGCCTGACATGTTAATATCATTTATATAATGAATGACTTGGTTAAAATTTGGGCTACTTAATGTACATTCCCTCATGCTTTTATATCTTAATACCGAAAGATGTACCAATCCAGACAATATTAGACTTTCAATTTTCAAATATTCCTTATAATCGAATTTTAATTCATTCAATTTTATGGCCAAAATTTCCTCGATAATAATTTCTTCATCTAATGTTCCTATTTCTTTTTTAAGATATCCAATCAATTCCAATGCCGGGCTATCTTCAATTATTTTTGTTATATTTCCTTTCTTTTTTCTATCCTCGAAGTCAATTTCAAACTCTTTAAAACTATTAGGCATGCTCAAATAATTATTAATTCTATTAATAATCTTCGATGTTCTGTTATTGATAATTATTGGGTATTCTTCTTTTCGAACAGGAAAGGACTTATAGTCCTCAGGATATAAAAAATAGGCTATTTCTTCATCAATCAGAATACCTTCATTTGTTAGTAATAGTATATTTCCTTTTTTTTCAATAAGTCCAAACTCTTTAAGTTTAACTAATTTCTTTATGATATCTGGAGTGGTTTTGCCCAAAGTGAATTCGTCGTTGTAAAGTTTTTTAAATTTTTTAATTTTAGGAAATGTCTTAAAAAATCTTTCTATATCAAGCCCTTTTTCGACATTGATAAGGGATTTAATAATAGTTCTTGCATACTGGTCATCTTTAGTCAGCGGATAAGCTTCTGATATTGGAGGTTTTTTATTTTTAACTTTTTCACACCAACGTTTAAAGTCACAATCGTTTCGACCTATGATAGTTCCCAGGTGAGAGTATGCAGAGGGACCGAAGCCTATCACTGTCCCATGATTGACCAAATCAGAACCGGGGGCACCCTTATATTTCTTTACGCCTTCCTTTTGAAGGCGAAAAACATGAGGTCGCCACATATAATAGCCTTTTCTCTTGAGTACATCGATATAGGCTTTTCGCATTTCAATTAATTCTCTCCAACCGACTATCCTATTTTCTCCTTCTTCTGCAGCCAAAACAGTTTTAGGAACATATCTAAGATAATACATCGTGAATGATTCCGGCAAAATTTCTTCAACAAACTCCTGAACCATTTTTCTCCATTCTTCAGTGGTCTGATTTTCTAACCCATATATAAAATCTAAATTGACATGATCTATATTGTTTTCTTTTAAAATTCTAAATGATTTTTTTGCATTTTCTATGGTGTGATTACGACTGAAATATTTTAAATGATAATCAGAATAGCTTTGAACTCCAATGCTGAACCGATTAAATAATTTTTTTAGTATTTTAATTTTTTCCCGATCAATTGTATTAGGGGTTGATTCTATAGTCCTTAAATGCTCCGCAGATAATTCAAAATTATTTTCTATAATCTCTGTAAA
The DNA here is from genome assembly GCA_014383215.1 of Candidatus Desulfatibia vada. GTDB lineage: Bacteria > Desulfobacterota > Desulfobacteria > Desulfobacterales > UBA11574 > Desulfatibia_A > Desulfatibia_A vada. The sequence goes on from JACNIG010000220.1 coordinate 25,784, forward strand.
CTTTATGATATCCGGGGGTGAAAGATATGTTGGTGTTCCGCCTCCAACGTAAAGATCATTTGTAGGTATTTTGTATTTTTCATCTTTTTTAAGGGTTAGCTTTACATTTTGTATTTCTCTTTCTAAAGCTATTAAATAATTTTTAACACCCTCTTTATCATAATCTTTTTTAACAATTTTATAATAGAAACAGTATTTACAATTGTAGTTACAGAAAGGAACATGAATATAAATCCAGAACCTTTGGCCTTTTTTTGGTTTATCTTTATATAAATCACGATAAGAACCTTTTTGTAATAAAAATGGCTGGGATAACGGATAAGTGTGAGCCTTTTCATATTCCAAATATTGTTTTCTAATACCACTTTTTTCTAATTTATCAAGAAATCCATTACTTATCTCGATTTTTTCAATTACCACTATAGACCTCCAATTTTGATTAGCTACTCTTTTCCGTTAATTGCTTGGTAAGCTTGCCAGTAAACAATTCTCTTTTGAAGATATTCTATTACAACATTTATTACCCAGCCTAGTATTCCGGAAAGAAGAATGAAAAAATACATTTTGTCATAATCAAGTATGGTTTGATAATCATAAATCAACGTTCCTAAACCGTTTTTGGCGCCCAAAAACATCTCCGCAACAAGGAGAAGAATGAGTTGCAAGGAAACACAAATACGTAATCCTGTAAAAAGATGCGGGGCGATGCTTGGCAGGAGAAGATGTAGAATTATCTGCGAGCGAGAGGCCTCCCATCTAAGCATGAGAGAATACCGCATTTCAGCTACATCTTTGAGTCCAGCAGACAAATGAATGTACATGATAACGCTTGTCAGCACTACAGGTACTGCTAAAAAAGTGACTTCAGTAAAACCCCAAAGAGTAATAAACAAAGGGAAAAGCGTCACAACAGGTATACTTCTGACAACATCCACCGGCAGAGAAAATATTTCTTCAAGTAAACGAAACTGATGAAAAAGAAAAGCCATAACTACGCCAATTCCAGAAGAGACAGTAAAAACTACCAGCAAACGTCTTAAAGTTATACCTAATGCTGACATAGCCAAAGGAGTGGTCAGGCTTTTTATACCTGCGGCAATAATCTCATGAGGATATGGAAAAATCACCGCCCTGAAAATATGGAGCCAGCGGGCCAAATATGCAGCAAAAGCAAGAATAAAAATTGGCATAAATATTTTTATAATAATATATCTCATTAATTTAATTAAGGAAATGGCCATGGACCCTATTTATGTTTTCTAAGTAATTCTCCTGGGATTGACAGTCACTTATCATCTCAGAAATTGATCCATCCATAGCAAAAAGGATAAGCCTATCACAGAATAAAAACGCCTCTTCAGCTGAATGGGATACCATGATTGCTACAGTATTGTTTAATTTAAGACGTGCTCTCAGCTTCTTTAAAAATACCAAGCGACTTGCGTAGTCCATTGCTGAGCAGGGTTCGTCCATTAGCAGAAGTTTCGGTGATTCTATCAGCGCTCTCAAAACAGAAATTTTCTGTTGCTCTCCACCTGATAATTGGAAGGGGAGCTTATTAAGATCAAAATCTAGTTCAAAATCGCTGACAAGCCCTGCTACCTTCTCCTTAACCTCCTTTTTTTGTAATCCTTTTATAATACCAGGAAGAATTATATTTGATATAGCTGATTTCCATGGAAAAAGAGCCTGACGATAGTCCTGATAAACAAATGCGATATCTCTGTTGTCCGATTTAAAATGCCGGCTTTCTTTTTGTATGGGTAGATCCCCCGCGCACAAATGCAGAAATGTACTTTTACCGCATCCATTAGGCCCCATTATTCCTATAAGTTCACTAGTATCAACCTCTAGCTCAACATTATTTAAAACCGTTGGACCTTCTTGGGTATATCTGAATTCTTCAATATTTAAGCTTAAAAAAGGCACTTTATATTTCCTATAAAAGTTATTGGTGTTTAAATATATCCATTTTTACAGGCTTGCTCAATATTCCCGCCTTAACGTAAAAATCTACTACTGCATCAAAACTTTGTTGATTCCATTCTTCAGGTAAACGGTAAGTGACAACGTTGATAAGCTCTGCGACTTTTGGATCAAGGCCAAATTTATCTACAATGATCTTGTCGACAGCTTTCTTGTCTTTTTCTGCTTCCTGGCGGTACAGCTTCACAGATTTCCTAATTACATCTACAAGCCTTTTTGCAGCCTCAGGGTGTTTATCAGAGAATTCTTTTGACAATACAGTAAAAGAGGCAGGGAAATTTTTCTCAATAATACCAAACGGATGTTCATATAAAACTCTACTTTTACCTGATGCAAGTAAAGTAGAACCGGAGGGTTCCAGGCAGATGATTGCATCAACAGCGCCGCTTAAAAGGGCATCCACTTGCAGATTTGGTTTTAATTTCTGTATTTCGGTTTCTTCAGGGTCAACTCCATGACTACGAAGCAGCGCTTTCATAATATTAGGTACTGTTGTTCCCGGATGGCTACCAATTTTTTTCCCTTTAAGATCTGTAATAGTTTTGATAGGAGAATCTTTCAAAACTATTACACGGTCAAAGACATCTACGTCGTTTATTTCTACCATCAGCGGGCAGGAAAAAGTTCCTGGAACTTTTTCATATCCCCTAAACATAATTTCAGTGGCTGTAAGGCCGGTCATATTAAGCTGACCGGCTAAATAGGCTTGGAACATCTTGTTTGCCGAAGGTATCTTAATAAATTCAACATCAAGGGCAGCATCTTTAAACATCCCTTTTTGCTCGGCAAGAAACAGGTAAGAATAAAAAACGGTGGGCTGATAACCTATACTTATCTTGACAGGTTCCTTTTTTTGCTCAGGTTTCGCACTTTCTTTCTGATCTGAACAGCTTGGAAACAGGAACAATGAGAAAATTGTGAGTGTGATTACAACCGCATATACTTTCCAAGTTTTCCTCATTTTTTGTTCTCCTTTAGTTTAGTCTAAAATTTATAGATAAAAACTCTTATTTTTAACCTGAGCACATAACTATCATAATGAAAAGGCCAGATCGAATGATATTAGAATTAATCATGTCGAGGATTTTATTTCTCTAACCTCTTCCCTGAAAGATTTCAGTGTTGACTTGAGGGCGTTTTCGACTTTTTGGAGAGAACCTCTGTCTTTAAAAACCACGGCTTTCTCCGTAACCGTTTCATAAAATTTATCAAGCTCTTCTCCCTTAAGGTTTTTTATATGTTCAATAAACTTTAATTCTGTAAGAATATTGTTGCTTATAGTGATAGGGATATCAAGACTATTAATTTTCTCATTTTTAAACTGTAAGTTAACTTTTAATTTTGATCCATTGCGGAAAATAAGCTTAAATAGATCGCCTTCATAGCTTCGATTCATATATGCTTTGGCCGTTTTAATAAGAAAACCGCTTTTTTCAGCCCTGTCAGATAATTTAAAGAAATTAATGCCAAGATCTTTGTATGTCTCAATGTCTTCGGGTCTGATAAATGGGCTTTTGAGTAATTGTAAGGGTTCCCTCAAATAAACCAGTGAACACATAGCCAGAAATGGATCTATATGCGCTTTTTTAAAGCTCTTGCCTTCCTGAGATGTATTTCCTATGAATTTATAATGCTCATTTCTCCATCTACATTGATCCAAGCAGGGAATGTTAGTGTATAATCCAAGTCCACAATCTACAGCTTCTCGAATTGAAATAAGGGTTTCAAAGTCACGATTAACTGTATGTGGATTAAGGGTTATGGAATCTACCCCCATATCTTCATATTTTCTTGCCTTTTCAGGGGTGTCAACACCTGCAATCAGAGAAACCCTTATTTTAAAGCTCGGGAAACCACTCTTTACAATTTTTATCAGAAAAGGGTGCGCAATGGTTAGGATATCGACCCCAATTGATCCAAGATACTCTATAAATTCAAACACCCGCCCTAACCAGCTAGAATCTTTTTCCTTATCTTGAAAATCAGGGGCATTTAACATCCAGTTAAATGTTAGGCCAATATTGTGGGCCTGTTTTATAAAAGATTCTGCCTTTTTAGATGAAACGTCCGGCAGTCGCCAAGAGTGTCTCCCACTTCCGACTATACTTGATTTAAAAGACCCATAAATCTCCTCTATTTTAGCGTCTTGAGATTCATCGTTTAAGTTTCTGATGGCCTTAATCAAAGCCTCTTCCCATGAAGTTGCAATAGAATATTTTATTCTTTCCATAAATAAACCTTAAAATAGAAAGAGACCTCTTGAACTCAATGAAACTCCGGAACAAATATTATGGTTTTAGTATTCATTGCAAGCTCGACGGTGTTAACTAAGCGCAACCTTCCGAAAATAGCTTAAAATAGTTTTTTACAGGCATCCATTAGATAATACGCAACAAACATGCCAAACAAAGCCTAAATATAGATATTGCAAGAAATAACAACTAATTATAAAAAACGGTCGTCTGCGCTATAAAGGCATCTCCTATCGAATATACTTATAAGTTATACCTATGTGTATTGTCAAGTCGGCGGTTCTGTTAACCCTAAAAGCTTTAAAAAACATAAGCCTCTATAGGCGGCAGGTATTAAACCAGTTTCTTTGGGCTAATTTTCTTTTCAGATTCTACCCCCTATTATTTGGGAGCCCCCTGGCATAGCCGGGGAGTATCCTCGATTAATTGCTGTTAATATTACAGGACGTCAAGAAAATCACTTTTTCGCATTTTTTCTATTTTTGCTTACATCATACTTTCAAAACCTAACGGGCCACTACCGTTTTTAGATGCTATAATTAACCACATCCGATGAGTGTGCTCACCGTCTGGAGGATGATTCTCTGGGATCTCAAGAAGATCTAGTTTGTGAATATTCATAGAGCTGAATAGATCGCGAAGTCTTACTTCTGAGTAGAATGCGCAAGGCCGGTGCCCGCGGATATCGAACGTATCTTCTTCGATGTATTTTCCTTTACCAAAGTAATCATCCTTTGTACTAAACATTGACAATATTACGAAACCATCAGGCCGAACAAATCGGGATAAGAAATCCAAAATGTTTCGAGCAGACAAATGGTGTTTTGCTTTCTGCCCCGGAATTATTTCAAAATCATGTCGAAACTGATGGAAGGTCTTAAAGGAAAAAGCCGCATCAAAAAGGTCGCTAGGGGAGGACCAAGAGCGTATATCAGCGTGCACGGCTGTGAACGAACCAAAACTCGTCTTCTTTCCAGATTGCTTGGTTATCTTTTCTGCTTTGGAACGTTCAAATTGGTAAAGGGCTTCAGCAGCGCGACAGGCTTCCTTAGAGTGCTCGACACCTGTTACATGGTAGCCGTGCCTTGAAAAGAAAACCGCATCTCGTCCATAACCACAACCGAAATCAAGAATTTGTTCCACTCCCCGTTCCCGGAAAAATTTGAGCGTGTCTTCGGCACCCATACTAGGCTCAGTCCCCCATACGAGGCCGCTGGACTGGATTCGGCGATCCATATAGTAAGGGCCAAAAAGATCAGCCAGCGCCCAATAGTTCTCACGGGCCCAGTATTCAACATCAAAGCTATTCTCCAGCATTTCCTCTTCCTCCATTTCCTTCTTTATATTAAAAATAAAAGACCCCAGCCATAGGGGCAGATAATAAACAAACAATTGATTTCTTTTAACAATTTAGTAAAGTACCCCGCCTTAAAAGGCGGGGCTTTTGAAAATACTTGGAAGGGGATTGCATCCCCTTTAACCCCGCATCGCATTCATCCCCGCCATAAATGGCGGGGTATTCTGCGAAGTTTTCATAAACAATATAAATAAAGCAAAAAGCATGCCGTGCGATACTGAATATTAGCAATATACAAACCATAATAAATAAACCATTACTTTTCAGATAGATAAGCAATCCTCTTTTTTTTAAGCTAATCATGATTCTGAATTATCGTAAAGCCCAATTGGCAACATGGCTTATATGTTAGACATATAAGCCATATTAAGGCTTTTATAAAAGAATAAACAGGCATCCTGCTGAGTCGGCTGAGGACTTTCACCTCCAAGCCATCTGATTTGCCACCATAGTAAAGCGGTCCGTGTCAGCCAAGGCACTGCCCGCCATACCTATCACACATGAAAAGGCAGGATCTGTCAAAGATCCTGCCTTTCCTGTTCGGTTGAGCCATCACCCTGGTTGAGTGTGAAGTCATCTGGATCCGTAAGTGGTCGAACAACGATACTTTAGTTCAGGTGGCGGAGGCATATGCTCATAACCGCTTTTATCGCATCGCCCATCGCTCCATCCATTGTTACCTGCATTTAATAATCTTGACCACCTTTTTGGGCCTCCTTCGTCTTCGTGACGGCCTAATTATTATCTTCTTTCTGCGCCGCATATTACCTCCTCCTTGAATGCCCGCCTTGCCGGCAGGTGCCTATGACGGCTGCCTTGTGGCTTTGACCTCTTCTACGCCGCCTGGTGTATTCCTGTTGACCTCGTATGCACATCCCTCTTGGGGCCACAACCCTCGGCATTTTAATCACCTCCTTCCTTTCTGTTAAGCGAAGAATATGTCTTGGGCTTTTTCAGCAACTCTCCGACTCCAGGAATCTTCCTTCGGTCTATGGCCACCCTTAATACAAATTCCTCTGACAGCCTGTTGAGTTCTTCGCTTTTTTCCAATGTGTTTTTTCTCTTCAGGCGCCATCGCTATCACCTCCTTTCTTATTTAAATATTCTCTCTTTTGATTTGACTCTCCGATTAGAGTTATAAAATTGGGTCGCATGATTGATGCCAACGACATAATATGCCAAACAATAATCCTTAACCGCTCAAATATATTAAACAAAAAAATTGGACCTCTATCGAAGCGTAAAAAATTGTTACGGTTAAAAAATTAAAAGCCATAACAATTGTTACTAATGTGACTTACAAAAATAGCGAAAAAAATGCAAAAATAGAAAGTTGAGCAGCACCTACAAATAGGGAGTGTATTTTTACTTAATTTAGGTAAGATGGCTTAAGGAACTGTAAGGGTTCTATTTTGATTTAAAAAATTAATGGGCAAGAGAATCATGATTGGATCCTGATAGTTAGAAAACATCTGAAAATAGCACCGAATGAAAACTTTCGGAAAATGCTTGCGGAAAAGGTCAAAAAAACAGCCTATCCAGCCACTTATATTAACAAGATACCAAATGAAAATAATAATATAGGAATATCCCAAGAAAAAACTAAAAATATGGATGAAAAAAGAACAGCTGTCAAAATGGTTCAGGACGTATTTGATGAATTAGCAAGAGAGTTTGATGAAAATTATGAGCTAAAACGCCCATTAGAATTCCTGATGATGGAGCTTGAAGGTCTTGTTGATATATTGAATTCCAGAAGTATACCTCTTGATGTAATCGAACAATTTTGCGAAGCTTTTCGGGAAATTACACCAAACGATTTATGGGGCTATTGGGATTCCGGCTCTTCTTTAGGTCTTTCAAGTGAAGACTCTGAGATGGTTTATAATAAATGGCGGAACACTTGGGCACTTTTAGATCCTTATTATCCCAAATGGAAAATAACAAAATTTCCTTGAACTCCGATATCAGGGGTCTGATTCACTCCGAGACAAGCATTTCATATATCACGGACTTTACCTCAGCAACAAACTTTTCGGCAGCTTCGAGGGTTGACTGGGTATCTTCTGGGGAAATGTTGAACTGCGCCTCATAGTCGCAACGCTGGCGCAAATCGAACGCCCGGTGAAGCCAACGTGAGAAATCTTTCGAAAAAATGCCTGTCTTAACGAATTCGCGGTCAAATAGACCTATCGCGCCGCCATGTCTTGAAGTTTCTTTCTTCTCGATGGCCAGCAACGCCATTACGGCGTAAAACATGGCGTAGTAAGCGCTGTTGACTGAGCGCCTCAGAAGACTCTGCTGGAACAGTAATGATGCGGCTGCAATTGATTCGTCCGCTTGCTCGAGACGGTATTGGACCAGGACTTTGACATTTTCTGATATCACGCCGCCACACCTTCGCGCAGGATGTTTTCAACCAAGGTGCTCTCGGACATGGGGCCATCCTCGAACTGGCTCTGATCCATGATCACGGTGGTAATCACCCTGTTGTTTTCGAATCCAATCTCCCAGCATATATTCCGGATAGCTGACTCGGCCGATTCATCCTTCTGTGGTAGGACAATACAGGCGTCGAAGTCAGATTCCCACGTGGCGTCGCCTCGTGCGCGGGAACCAAACGCCCAGACGCGGGCTCCCGGGTACAAACTTCGGACCCTCTTCGCCAACGTTTCGAGAATTTTCCTGTCGTCTATAAACATCATGGTGCTCTTCACCCTTGGACGCCTTTCGCAGATCCCGTCGTCGGGGGGACCTGGGGCATCCTCGACTTTCGCTCAATTAGGGTAAACATATGGAAGGAAACTCACTGCTTATCTTTTTATAGCGGTTCATAACAAAATGTTCAAGCACATAAAGGGAAATTCGCAAAGCGCATGCTCAATATAAAAATCCTCGGAAAATACTCGGATTGCAAGATTTGAAACCTATTAAACCTGCAGCTTGGCTGATGGTTTATGGTATTAATTAATCGGATGCCTCGCCCATATCAGCTTCTTTGAGGGCTTGGTGCAGGAGTTCGCCAACCCTAAGGTTTCGGGCTGTTTGCTCAAGATAGTGGTAATCAAGCGTCTCATATTGAACCTGGATGACGCCTAGCACATCATGCCACTGCCT
>JACNIG010000308.1 GCA_014383215.1 Candidatus Desulfatibia vada
TTTAAAGCAAAAACCATTTTACCCTATTTTACTCCAACTAATTTGGAGATGATCCATAAAAATATCCTTTGTGTCTTTGTGCCTTTGTGGCAAATTAAATTTGATTTTGGTTTGTTCATGTTTGGTTTGTTATACCTTAATCGAGTCAAAACTCGATTAGGCGTCTGTGGTCAGTTGTCCGTAGTCAGTGGTTTTACAGGTTCTTAGGGCCTCTTTTTGTGTTTCATCTATAGTTGAAATATAATCTCGCTTCTTATTGCTTAGCAACGGACGACGGACAGAGGACAACGGACAACGGACACCTAATTGAGCGTTTTCGCTCAATTGGAGTTATATTAATTACTTTGCCGTACATGTTCAAGGATGAGGTCTAAAAATGTTTCTCCATACAGCTCTAATTTGTGTTCACCAATCCCTGATATATCTTTCATTTCTTCCAGAGACCGAGGCAAATACGCCACTAATTCTCGCAATGTGCGGTCATGAAAAACAATAAAAGGTGCTATGTCCTGTTCTTTGGCAAGCTTCAAGCGCAGGGCGCGCAGTTTCTCCCACAGGTCGCTTGAGGTTGGGTCAAATAAATTATTTTCATGTTTGCTGATTAAACGCGGTGGTCTCTTTGCTTTTTTAGTCTCCGGATCTTTACGGAATTGGACACTTTTTTCTCCCCTCAGAACAGCCCAGCTTTTATCAGTCAGCTTAAAACCCCCTTTGCTCTCTAAATCAACGAACAGTAGACCGGCGGCGATAAGCTGGCGAAAGATTGACTTCCATTCTTTTTTGGAAAGGTCCGCACCGACACCAAATGTGGGAATCTTATCATGCCGAAAGCGACCAATCCTCTCATTGTCTGACCCACGCAGAACATTGCTGAGGTATTCAGCGCCAAAACGTTGACCGGTCCGATAGACACAGGAAAGGGCTTTTTGGGCGGCAATGGTTCCATCCCAGGTTTCTATTTCACCATGACATGTATCACAATTTTCACAGGCCCTGGGAAGTTCTTCACCAAAATAGCCCAATAAAACCTGCCTGCGGCAGCCGGTGGTTTCACAATATCCTAAAAAGGCTTCCAGTTTGCGGTGTTGGATTCTTTTAAACTGCATATCGCCTTCAGATCTGTCCAGCAATGTTCGTACGGCAATTACATCGGCTAAACTGTAGATCATCCACGCATCCGCTTTGTGGCCGTCACGTCCCGCTCGTCCGGTTTCCTGATAGTAGGCTTCCAAACTTTTGGGCAAATCAAGATGAGCAATAAAACGTACATCCGGCTTATCAATGCCCATGCCGAAGGCAATTGTCGCCACAATAATTACGCTCTCTTCGTGGAGGAAGCGTCGCTGGTGCGCCAAACGCACTTTTTGATCCAACCCCGCATGATAAGGAAACACCTTGTAACCTTTTTCAGACAGCCATGCGGCAGTTTTTTCCACTTTTTTGCGGGTTAAACAATATACGATTCCAGAATCTTTAAGATGTTCCGTATTTAAAAAATCCAAAAGCTGTTTTTTCCAATTCTGTTTAATCTCGACACGGTAATATATGTTGGGACGGTCAAAACTGGAGATAAATTGTGCCGCTGTTTCCAAATTCAGCTTTTTTAATATTTCTTTGCGTGTTACCGAATCGGCGGTAGCTGTCAGGGCTATACGCGGCACTTCGGGAAACTTTTGGGATAAAATGGAAAGCTGTAAATATTCCGGACGAAAATCATGTCCCCACTGGGAAACACAATGTGCTTCATCAATGGCAAACAAAGCTACTTGTGTTTGATGCAGCAAATGTATAAACTGATCTGTTAATAATCGCTCAGGAGCGACGTAAAGTAGATCCAGTTGTCCGGCAACCATGCGCTTTTCAACTTCACGGGCTTTTTGCGCTGACAAACTGGAGTTTAAAAAATCTGCCCGGATGTTCAGTTGACGTAATGCGTCCACTTGATCCTGCATCAAGGCGATAAGGGGTGAAATTACAACGCCTACACCGCTTTGCAGCATAGCCGGAATCTGATAACAGATCGATTTGCCGCCCCCTGTGGGCATCAGAGCCAGTGCGTCTTTGCCTGCTGTCAGATGACGGATTATTTCTTCCTGGTGCTCTAAAAAACTGTCGTAACCGAAATAGGATCGCAAAATGTCCCGCGGCGAATTATGCTTATAGATTTGTCCACCCCTTCACTGTCGCAAAGAATACTGGCCCTGAGGACCCGTCCTTGGTTTACCCCTGGAAGGGGTTGCTTTAATGCAAGTTGGACAAGTTCAAAGTGACTAAAGTGAGCTAAAGTGCCTAAAGTTATGGAGTCGCTACGCTCCGCTGATTCTATATAATTGGCAGAATACCTTAACTTTAGTCACTTTAGCTCACTTTACACTTTAGGCACTTTTAAGCTCTTCGGCAAAGCCAGGTATCTCTAACCTATCCCAGAGGACCAGATTTTTCAGGGCTAAGTAAAAACGGTTATCATTTTTTCCCCATATCACCATAAATATATTGCAGCAGAACACATGCCGCTACCGTCGCTGTTTCAGCCCTCAGAATACGGGGGCCCAAGGTGGCGGTTATAAACCCCCGGGCTCGGGCCTGTTCAATTTCCTCGGCGGTAAAACCCCCTTCAGGACCCAGCAAGACAAAAATTTTTTCAATTTGCCCCTCAGATCCCGGTAGCGGGGCATTTACCGGTTCCGATTCATTTTCCCAGAAAACGATTTTTATGTCACAGGCCTGACTTTGATTTAACACCTCTTCAAAAGTTGCGGTTTCTCCGATTGCCGTAACGCAGCCTCGTTTGCACTGCTTGAGGGCCTCTTTGGAAATTTTTTCCCATCTTTCCATGCGCGCTGAAAGGTTTTGTTTGCCGGGCCGGGGAACCGATCGCTTGGCAAAAAAAGGTGTCCATTTACTTATTCCAAGTTCTGTGAGCTGTCGAACAAGGCGGTCCATTTTCTTTTCTTTTAGAAAAGCCTGGCCAACAATTATTTGAACCGGGGATTCGGCTGTTGCAGGGTAGCGTTTAAGTACCGACACCTCTACGCTGCCGGCGGATACAGCTACAATCCGGGCATGGTACTCAAAGCCTTGGCCGTCAAACAACCCGATTTTATCGCCGGGCTTCAAACGCAGCACGGTTCTTATATGTCGGGCATCAGAGCCGGTAATCAGTAACTGCGTGTCGCCGGCTGTAGACTGTTCGATAAAAAAATAACGCATACGTTTCATCTAATAGTATTTAAATGTCGATTCTGCAAATCATTTTACATTTAATTTGGCAAAAAAATCAATTATCTTGACATGCTGCATGCTGTATGTTAATTTTTTTTAACTTCAAGAAATCCGTTAAACATGCCGAAAATGCAAAATGACATGTTATTGCCGATGGGGGATACATGAGCGAAAATAATCAACCCGATCAAGAAAAAAAGCCGGATGACGACGAGCCTATCTTGGAACTGACCGAAGAAGTCACCGAAGCATCGGAAGACGCGGGCGAGCCCATCGATCATGCCGAGGATCCCTTAGCCGCAACTATCGAGTTGGAAGAGGGTTTCGATGATGACATGGACATTGATCATGAGGAAGATGATTTTGTAGATTCGCTGGGGATGGAAATCGGCACAGAAGACGATGAGGATGAGTATGGGGCCGAGCCTGAGGAGACGGCGGCTGAACCAGCGGACACCATATCGGCTGAAGGAATAGATATATCCGGCGAGCAGCTGGATGCAGCCCTTGAACGTGTGATCAAAAATATGTTCTACGATAAAATCGACAGTCTCCTTGTCGAGGTAATTGAAAAAACCGTGTCCAAGGAAATAGAGCGATTAAAAAAGATCCTGATAGAAGAAGTATCAGGTGATCAAAAATAATGGTGCCGGTGAGCAGCACGTTATTCCTGCCGGTTAGAAGCTAAAGCAGTGCAATAAACCAAAGGCAAATGAATTGGGGATTATTATTAATCCCCTTTTTCAATTTTTAAAACTAAAATAAAATCGTGTCACGATTTTATCCGCGGATTAAACGAGGAGTAATATCGTATGAGTTCCAATTTACTTGACAAAGGTTATCAACCCCACAACGTTGAAAAACGCTGGTATGATTTCTGGGAAAGTCAGGGGCTGTTTTCGGCCAAAGAGAAAAGTGAAAAACCAAGCTATTCCATCGTGATTCCACCGCCCAACGTTACCGGTGTGCTCCACATGGGTCACGCTCTGAATAATACTATGCAGGATATTCTGTGCCGCTACCGGAGACTGCGCGGCGACAACGTCCTGTGGATGCCGGGTACCGATCACGCCGGTATCGCTACCCAGAACGTTGTAGAAAAAGATCTGGCCGGCAACGGGCTGGACCGCCACCGGCTGGGGAGAGAAAAATTCATCGAAGCTGTATGGGAATGGCGCCAAGAGTATGGCAGTGCAATCATTAATCAGCTCAAGCGTCTTGGTGCTTCATGCGACTGGCAGCGGGAACGCTTTACCATGGATGCAGGGCTGTCAAAAGCGGTGCGCAAGGTTTTCGTACAGCTGTATCATGAAGACCTTATCTACCGCGGCAATTATATCATTAACTGGTGCGATCGCTGTTTCACAGCCCTGGCCGATCTTGAGGTCGACCATGAAGAGCACGACGGCTATCTGTATCATATCCGCTACCCCTTTAAGGAAGATGAAGGCAGTGTGGTTATTGCCACAACCCGACCCGAGACCATGCTGGGTGATACGGCCGTGGCCGTAAATCCCGAGGATGAGCGCTACCACGGTATCGAAGACCGCGAGGTGCTGCTGCCTCTCATGAACAGGACAATCCCCATCATCCATGATAAATATGTTGATATGTCATTCGGCACCGGGGCGTTGAAGATTACGCCTGCCCATGACCCCAATGACTTTGAAATCGGCATGCGCCATAATCTTGAGCGTGTTAAAGTGATCGGAGACGACGGCCTGATGACATCTGAGGCCGGAAAATTTGAGGGACTCGACCGCTTTGAATGCCGCGAGGCGGTGGTGGAAGCACTTAAGACAGCCGGTCTGCTAATCAAGGTAGAGCCTTACAAGCACAGCGTCGGCCACTGCTACCGCTGCAAGGCCGTTATTGAGCCCAACCTGTCAAAACAGTGGTTCGTAAAAGCCAAGCCGCTGGCGGCCAAAGCCATCGATGCGGTCAAAAACGGTGATACCAAAATCATTCCGAATATGTGGACCAAAACCTATTTTGAATGGATGAATAACATTAAAGACTGGTGTATTTCGAGGCAGATATGGTGGGGACACCAGATTCCGGCATGGACCTGCCAAGACTGCGAGGAGGTTATTGTTGCCATGGACACGCCGCAGACGTGCCCGGCCTGCAGCGGGGACGATCTTGTACAGGAAACCGATGTCCTTGACACCTGGTTCAGCTCCGCCCTGTGGCCCTTTTCTACCATGGGATGGCCGGAACAGACAGAGCTTTTAAATCGATTTTATCCCACCTCCGTTCTGGTTACCGGTTTCGACATTCTCTTTTTTTGGGTGGCACGCATGATGATGATGGGCATTCATTTTATGAAAGATGTACCGTTTAAAGATGTGTATGTACATGCCCTGGTCCGTGACGAAGAAGGCAAAAAGATGAGCAAATCAACAGGGAACGTCATCGACCCTTTAAGCGTTATTGAACAATACGGCACCGATGCCTTCCGGTTTACTCTGGCCGCCTTCGCCGCCCAGGGCCGCGACGTCAAGATGTCTGAAAAGCGTGTGGAAGGATACCGCCATTTTATCAATAAGATTTGGAATGCTACCCGGTTCGCTTTGATGCACCTTGAGACCGGATACGAGAAGATCGATCGCGACCATTTGTCACTTCCGGACCGCTGGATTTTATCCAGGCTCAATGGAACGGTCGACATCGTTTGCAAGGCTCTTGACAATTACCGTTTCAACGACGCCGCCAGTGCACTGTATAAGTTCGTCTGGCACGAATTCTGTGATTGGTACCTGGAGGCCATCAAACCCACTTTGTACGGCAGTGCCGACCAAAAACAGCGTCAAGCAACCCTGAGCGTTTTATGGCGGGTCCTGCGCGATACAACGATTCTGCTGCATCCTTTTATTCCTTTTGTAACCGAGGAGATCTGGCACAAACTACCGGGAACCGAAGGTTCCATCATGCAAGCCGTGTTTCCCTCTGATGACTCTGACAGTATCGACAGCCGGCGCCTTGACCTCGATTCCGAATCAAAGATGGAGCTTATATCCGGCATAATAACAGGAATCAGAAACGTAAGGGGCGAGATGAACATTTCTCCGTCTCTATCCCTGGCCGTAATGGTTCAGTCACAGAACGAATCTACCAGAAAGATCGTCCAACAGCACCAGGATCTGATCATCAATCTGGCCAAACTGGACTCCATTACTGTCCAAGAACCGGGGGAGAGGCCCCCAACAGCGGCGACCGCCATTGTAGACGGTGCTTCGATTTTTGTCTCTCTTGAAGGGATTATCGATTTCGCCAAAGAAAAGGGTCGCCTTGAAAAGGAAGTCATCAAGCTGACGGGCGAACTTGCCGCTATTTCCAAAAAACTGGGCAACGAGAATTTTCTCAACAAGGCTCCTGAAGAAATTGTTGAAAAGGAAAAGAAAAAGTATGCCCGCGCAGTTGAAAAGCAACAGAAGCTGCAGGCAACTCTTAATAAAATTAAAGAAATTACGTAAAGAACCCTGGCCAGAGGACCAGGCCTTGGTTTGCCCCTGAAAGGGGCTGCTTTCCTGCAAATTGAACAAGTTTGAAGTGACTAAAGTGAGCTAAAGTGCCTAAAGTTATGGTGTCGCTTTGCTCCGCTGGTTTTATATAATTGACAGAATTCCTTAACTTTAGCTCACTTTAGTTCACTTCAAACTTTAGGCACTTTTAAGGTTTTCGGTAGAGCCGGGTATCTCTGACCTGGCCCAGAGACCAGGTTTTTCAGGACATAATAAAATGCATTCTGTCAGACATCTCATTGAAATCGCGCTTAAAGAAGATATCGGTTCCGGGGATATCACCACGGAAAACCTCATTGCTCCGGATCT
>JACNIG010000174.1 GCA_014383215.1 Candidatus Desulfatibia vada
GTTGTCACCGCCGCGCAATTGGCCCGATACTTGCCTGTACAGCAGGAGCAAGTACAAAAGGTGATTGAACGTTATCCTTTGCGTATTAATCCGTATTATTTGTCACTCATCGGCAAGCCGCATGATCCCATCTGGCGCCAGGTCGTGCCGGATATAGCGGAAATAGACGATCAGCATGGGTTGGACGATCCGCTTGCGGAAGATGAGCATTCACCGGTTCCCAATCTGATTCATCGTTATCCGGATCGGGTTGTTTTGCTGGTCTCCAGCCAATGTGCGGTCAACTGCCGGTACTGCATGCGTAAACGCAAGTTCGCACAACCCTTTATAATCACTGCTGAGACCATTGAGGCCGGCATTGCTTATATTAAAGAGCATGCAGAAGTTAGGGATGTAATCCTGTCCGGCGGCGACCCCTTGCTGCTTGATGACGACGACCTCCATCGAATCCTGGAAAATATCCGCCGTATACCACATGTGGAAATCATACGTATCCACACAAGGGTTCCCGGCATCCTGCCCCGGCGTATAACACGCAATCTGTCCCAAATGCTGAAAGCTTTTCATCCTCTTTATATCAATGTTCATATTAATCATCCTGATGAGATAACCGACCAAGCGGCGTTGGCCTGCAATCTGCTGGCCGATGCCGGCATTCCTCTGGGATGTCAAACGGTCCTGCTTAAGGGTGTAAATGATGACACGGGGGTCATGAAGTCGCTGATGCAAAAATTGCTGAGGATAAGGGTGAAGCCCTACTACCTGCACCATCCGGATCTTATCCGCGGCACCCGGCATTTTCAGACCACTTTAGATGTGGGGTTGAGGATCATGGAAGCGTTGCGGGGCCATACATCAGGATTGTGTGTTCCCCACTACATGATCGATTTGCCCGGTGGCGGCGGAAAAATACCGCTGCTTTCAAAATATACCATAGAGAAAAAAACTGGAAAATGGCTGATTAGAAACTATGCCGGAAAGATTTACGAATATCCGATAACTTAACCCTACCCTGATAAACCCCGAAATCGAGACAGGCCGGTACCAAAAAAAATGCCACCAAGGCACAAAGACACAAATGTCAGTAATCAGTTATCGGTTATCAGTAATCAGTTTTCACTTACTGATCACTTCTCACTGATGACTGTTCACCCGTGGCTGCCTTGGTGTCTTAGTGGCAATGATAAAAGCTTTACCGCAAAACATACAAATTGCATAATTAAGGCGCTAATTTGTCAACCAGGCTGACCATGTCCACAACAGGAATTTTAGGCGCAGCATCCCCTAATATTTTATTGGCAAGCGACTGGGAAGCGCTGCGGTATTTAAGGGTTGCTTTAACCGTTAACGGAAAAACTGCGTCTGCCGGTATTTGAAAAGCATATTTTTCAATCAGATAGCCTTTTGGCGGTACCCTGTGGTCATAAAGTATCCTGTCGGCCAGGGCAACATTAATAACCGGCTCTCCTTTGGCATTACCTAATTGCGTGTAATACAATACCGCATTTTTATCAATATTGCCGTTTTTATCGAGGCTGCCGGATCTTAAAATTGTTTTTCCCTTGTGATCGGAAATTTTTACATCAAGCCACATCTGCCTTACTTCAGTAATTCCGGTGGGAAGATAATGCCCGGCTCCTGAATTAATGACTTTTACAGAGATATGGGAAAGTTCGTTTTTTTTGTATGAGTCACTCTTGATAAGCTCTAAATCCGCAGCATTTTTGAGTCGCTCTATGGCCATTTGGGCATGTAGATCACTCTTTAAAAGCTTTGTGACCAGGACATTGGCACCGACAAAATAGTGGGTCCAGAGATGTTTACGGTCAGGTCCTTGATCAGCCGCTTTCCCCGGGTTGTCGGGACGCACGGTTTTTCCGGTTGCAGGGATCCCGGGCCTTTGCCGCATGTGACAATCCTGGCAGTTGACCGTAGTCGCCTGGTCACCGGTGTTGTACGGGCTGTTTTTCCATTCATCATAGGTCTGCTCAAGGGGCAGCTTGTTGGCCGCGTGGGTAACATTATGGCAGAGACCGCAGAATTCTGATTTTGTGTGCAGCTCTGAATATTTTGTAGGATGGAAATCCGAACTCGCATCTTTAAGGGGGCCCAGCATGGTTGAAGGGTCATCCTCTCCGCTTCCCGGCGCTACCTCATAGCCGGCATCGCCAAGATGTTTTATTTCGTTGATGTTATGACACCAGTTGCAGAAAATTCCTTGAGCCGGCAATGCCGCAAGTTTGTCATAATCGTCACCTGGAGACGAAATGCTGTAGGAACGAAAGCCAAGGGGGGTATGGCATTTAACACATGCCTTCATCTCGAGGACTTCTTCTTTTTCGACAGCTTCTTTGAAAAAAAGCTTTGTCGCTGCCCGCCACAGCGGGTCGGCAAAAGCCTTGCTGTGCATGGAACCGTTCCATTGCTTAAATTTTTCAGAATGACATAGTGCGCACACTTCAGGCTTTATGAACTGGTCAACCTTGACTTTTTTAAACTCGAACATGTGGTGCTCTTCATGTACTTTAGCTTCTTTTTCAGGTTCAATGGTAACAGCAGGAGTAACAGCAGGTTTGCCTGGTTTGTCTTTAGAGGCCAGATATTCTGCAATTTTTTCTACATCCTGTGCTGTAATGCTTCCCCGCGAGTATCTTGCCATCCTCTTGTTTGTTCGCTTCCATGCCTCTAAATTTTTGGTCTTTTTTAAAGAACGTTCCAGAGAATGGCATTTGTCGCACTGGGCCTCAAAGAGCTTTTTGCCTTCCTCGGTTGAAGCAAAGGCAACGGATGCCGCCAAAACAACGATGAAGATAACCAATACTTTTTTCATTAGAACACCTCCATTTCCATAAGAACCTGAATATGGGCTTGCACCGACTCTCCCAGCGCCTTGAGGTTGTACCCGCCCTCAAGCACGGAAACAAGCCGGCCCTTGGCGTGAACATCGGCGATGTGCTTAACTTTGCGAGTCAGTTCCAGATAGCCTTTGCGAGTGAGCTTTATATGCGCTAAGGGATCGGCCAAGTGGGCATCAAAACCAGCAGAGACAAGGACGAACTGCGGCCTGAATTTTTCCATGGCCTGTTCTGCTTTTTCCATGGCCTCGAGATACTCTTCATTTCCTGCGCCGGGAGCCATGGGAAAATTAAGGGTGTATCCTTTACCTTTACCGTTGCCTGTTTCTTGCGCCCAGCCCGTGCCGGGGTAGCAGGAGGAAGGCTCTTGATGAAGGCTTATGTAAAATACAGCGGGGTCTTCTTCGAAGATATGCTGGGTGCCGTTGCCGTGGTGCACGTCCCAGTCCAGTATCAAAACACGTTCCACGCCGTGTTGCTTTTGAAGATATCTGGCAGCAACGGCAACATTATTGATGTAACAAAACCCCATGGCTTTGGACCGTTCGGCGTGATGGCCGGGAGGCCTTACCGCGCAAAAACAGTTTTTCACCCGGCCTTCCATCACCGCATCTACTCCCTTAAGCACCCCTCCGGCAGCACTCAGGGCTACATTGAAAGTGGCGGGGCATAAAGGGCACTCCGGCGTATGCAAATAATCAAGAGAACTATTTACCGCATTTCTAAGAATGTCGATGTAAGTGGGTTCGTGGCAAAGTTCTATAAAACTTCTTTCCGCAGGCTCAGGCTTTATAAGCAGAAGTTTATCGAGCAGTCCTGCGGCTTCTAAGGTCTCATAGATGGCTGTAAGCCGTTGAGGCCCTTCCGGGTGGTGCGGTCCGGTGTCATGTTGCAGATATATCTCACCGTATACGAGGCCTGTCTTGTTCATGCGTAATTTACCTTTTCAGTGTTAGTTACTTCCATCGATAAATAACTCTTTGTCATATAAATCGTTCGGACAAATGTCAATAAGGGATTCACCAGGATTGCTTATGATAAACTTCAAACAGAAATGCAAAATAAAATGTGATTGTTTATAAAATTATTAATGCTTAGTCCAATGAAGATATGTTAATCGTATCATATTACCTTTGTAATTTCAAGGTGTTGACTTCTTTAGCAGATAACACCACCTGCGATCAATAGCTCCGATGGAAAAATTTTCAGTATTTCTCCAGCACCTCCCTGATTTTTTTTGCAAGTTCACTCATAACCACCGGCTTCATTACATATCCGCGAATTCCAAATGCCGCAGCTTTTTCCTTGTCAACCTTTGTGCTGAAGCCGGTACAAAGTATAATCGGGATATCAGGTCTTATCTCCAGCAGCTTTTGAGCAAGCTGAACACCGGTCGTGTTCGGCATGGTCATATCGGTAATCACAAGGTCGAACTTGTTTGGATTAACTCGAAACGCCTCTAATGCTTCGACGCTACTGGTTCTTTCCGTAACATGATACCCAAGCCGCTCCAGCATCTGCTTTTCCATGCGAACAATCGGCTCTTCATCATCCACGAGCAGAATCCGTTCCGTGCCTTTTGGAACCGGCTCAACAGCGCCTGTTTCCTCTGTTTCTGTCTGGAATTTGATTACAGGCAGGTAAACATGAAATGCAGTGCCTTTGCCCGGCTCACTATATACTTTTATATCTCCTCTATAATTTTTGACAATGCCATGGACGACCGCAAGGCCTAGCCCGGTGCCTTTGTCATTTCCCTTGGTTGTAAAATAAGGTTCAAAGATGCTGCTAATAACTGACTGATCTATGCCGGACCCGGTGTCAGTCACGGTCAAACAAACATATGTTCCAGGATCTATTGACTGGTCTGTTAAATCATCAGCCGTCAATTCAACCTCTTTTAAGCTTACGCTCAGCACACCGCCTTCATCCTCCATGACATGATAGGCATTGGTCATCAGGTTCATAGCCACCTGATGAACCTGGGTTGTGTCGGCCATGACCAGACCGCATTCGTTGTTGATATCATGTTTGATTTTAATTGTGGTCGGTATGGAAGACCGCATCAGTTTCAATACCTCTTTGATAATAAGCTGAACCTTGAGTGGTTTTGGTTTTTGGTCAGACTGACGGCTGAAGGCAAGAATCTGCTTGACCAGATCACTGGCGCGTTTGGTTCCAAGGATAATTTCCTTTATATTATGATGTAAGGGGCTGTTCTTCGGTACATCATCCAGCGCCATTTCGGCGAAACCCATGATCGGAAAGAGGATATTATTAAAATCGTGGGCGATGCCTCCAGCCAAAGTGCCGATGGATTCCATTTTTTGGGCCTGCCGGAGTTGGGTTTCAAGCTTTTTCCTATCTGAAATATCGATAAAAGTTTCAAGTAGATATTCTTTGCCCTTTAGCATTATTTTAGAGACTGATTTTAATATGAATTTTTTTTGACCATCGGCTTTAAGCAATATTTTTTCAGAGCTGTCCACCGTTTGACCAAGATCTGTAATAGGGCACTCACCCTCTTTAGCAGGACAGATGTATCTATGGCATGCGGAACCAACGACCTTTTCTTCAGGAGCACTTATCAGTTGAAGGGCAACTGGATTCGCAGAAACGATTGCGTGTGTTTCAGCATCTATAATCACAACACCGGCCGGCAGATGGTCCAAAATTTTCTTTAATTGTTCTTCACTCTCCCGCAGCGCCTCCTCCGCCTGCTTGCGTTGAGTTTCATCACTATATACAGCTACAATCTCATCGGTAGGCAGCTTATAAACGAAATTATTTCTCCAACCTTGTACCCTTTCATCCTTATACATGGCTATCGGATAATGTTCCGGTTTTCCGGTTCTCCACACTCTCTGGAATACATCGAAGAGGCCGAAATCTCTAATACTTGGAAACGCTTCGAGAACGCTTTTGCCGATAAGCTCTTCTTTTATAACAGCGTCTATCTTTTCACCGGCCTTATTGAAATCAACAAAAAAGAAATCCTCTCCGTCACTTTCAGCTTTGTATACGGCAACCCCACTGTTCATGTTGTTAAACAGCGCTTTATATCTTGCTTCGTTTTGTTGCAGTGCCTCCTCGGCCCGTTTGCGTTTGGTGATATCTCTTCCAATGCAATACATTTCTTTCTCATCAGCAACAGGTTGGGCTGTCCAAGAAATATATCGTATAAACCCATCCTTGTGAATATACCGATTCTCGAAATCGATGACCTGATGGCCAGCAGCCATTTTTGCCACTTCTTCATCATTCTTGGCATGGTCATCCGGGTGGATGAAATCAAGGAAAGGTCTCGATAGCAGTTCTTCTCGGGTGTACCCTAAAATTTTCCCCCAGGTGGGATTCACATATTTAAAGTAACCGTCCATTCCAGCGATGCAAATCAGGTCAAGAGACAAATTAAGTATGCGTCGATAATCAATCGGATTCTGTTCGGCTTTTTCCATAAGGCCCTCTTTTGTTCTAATCATCAATCCTCTAACGGCCTTTTATGTGGGCTCTTAGCATCAGTGTGCAATTAAACTATGCTCTTGCCAGTTTGGCCCATCCAAAATATGTAACTTATAGAGGATAATGTGCGTTTCATGACAATGTTTGGGATTCATGTTTTTTTTTATACATATCAATCCCATATCACAGGCGTTATATTTATTAAACCATAAACCGGATTGCAATCTAACCAGAACATTTATCCAAAGCAGGATAAAAGTCTCGGTTGAAATCATCCAAAGTTTCATTTATTACAAACAAATCTCGATACGTGAGCCCAATTTTAAAAAATATTAATAAAAGCGAAATGGTTATGAAAATTTAACAAACTATGCATCTATTCGGTTAATGAGGGTTTCCAGATAGCGTGATTTCACCTGCTGGCTGGCAAGGGCTTGTTTGAATGGTGGAAGTTTCAAGATGACACCAAGCACACCAGCCAAAGCTCGATGACTCCATAGCACCTGATTATCAAAAATCAAGTTTTGCAAGCTACCGCGTTCAATGGCCATCACCACCGCCCTGTGGGTTCCATTCAGTGGTGTAATCACTCTTTTTGGTCGAGATTTCAGAGAAATATTGCCTTTCGTGCAGACTCGGACGCAAATACCACATCCCAGACAGAGGTCTTCATTCAGTTTTGCTTGTTTCATTTTTGGTTTGTTAGGATCATTAGAGGAGGCCAATGTCATAGCC
>JACNIG010000353.1 GCA_014383215.1 Candidatus Desulfatibia vada
ACTACATATTTAAATTTTCTCATAAAAGTGTCAGCCAAACAAATTTGATCAACTCCTGGCAACAATCCAAATTCCTTGAGTTCTCGAGCGACAGCATCTGACGTAAATTCTTGTTCTAATGCTTCCCGTAGCTTCTTATCCTTTAGTACTTTGCCAGGGAAAGTGACTGCTGTGTTACATGCTGATAAAACAGCTATTTCTGCATTGGAAAAAACAGCTTCATCCATAGTCAGTATTTCCCCAAGAGTTAGTACGCCGTTGTCTGACCCGGCATTAGAGTAACCCATCAAAAGATATCCATTCAGCGGAGATTTTGACGTAAATTCTCCTGAGACAAAATCATAATACGTTTTATAAATTGGATCTGTATTCAATTTGCGTTTTTCTAAATTCCGCTGCCCCCAAACAACCTCTGCATATGGAACGCCATGTGTTGCAAAATACATAATGTTAAATTTCGTTCCTTTAACTTCATTTTTCCATGCTGTTTCAGTGGCCGCGGCTCCTTTCAAAATTACTGTACCTTTCAAATTGTGGTTTGCTGAAACACTCTTAATTTTATCGACTTCCTTCTCTGCACCGTCAAGTGAAGGGAGTCCATAAGTATCACCATTTTTAGGTTCACTAAGTTTTTGGTGTTCGGGGTTCCCAACAGCAATTAATGTGTATTGTTTAAATGGAATTTTTGTTTTGTTTTTGTATTTCTCTAGTGTGAAATAAGACATTCTCATGTACGATATCGTCTTGTCATATATTAGGAACTGCGGTTCATCCTGTTCATCAATATTTTTTACTAAAGCGGCAAAAGGCACATAGCCAATGTGTTTTGCTGGCACAATAACCAGCTTAGATTTGTTTTCTATTGTTGCTTGTATAGGATTTATCAATATGTCATACAGCTTGTTTAAAACGATAATGCATCTCTTGTAGTATTTTGCTTCTTGTCCCTCGTACTTTTCTCCTTTTCCAAATTTCCCAATTTTCCGAGCATATTTTTCGATATTTTTTACATTAAATTCATTTCCAATAAGATTAGTTAAGTCTTTATTAGAAATTGGATACTGAGCGCTGACTATGTCGTCTTTTGTTACACACACTATGTTTAAAATTTGATCAAGTGGAAAATAGCTAATTAAAGCTGTATCTTTGGTCAAAAGATGTTGTATTTCATCTAATTCTATATTTGCAGCGCTATTGAACATTCCTTCATCATCTGGGTACCGTTCTTTCCATTTTGATAGGAGCTCTTTGATAGTTATTCTTAATTTTTCCGCTTTAGCAGCTACTTTTTCGTCATTGGCAGCTACTGCCTTCTTTTTTTGAACTAATTCTTCCTTGTCTGCCACTCTCCTATCATTTTTAGGTTTGCGTGATAAAATATTCTGGTTCTGAGCTTGTAATTGTTCTAACTTCTTCACTTGTGCCATTTTCTTTTTTAGGGTTTCAAAAAGGTCTGTCTTTTGAGGCTCCTTGTATTCGAGATGTGCTGTGTTCATGGCATTTTTCATGACCTCATTCTTATAGATTTCCTGATACTCCACTTGATACCATAAATATTTTTTATCCTTTGTTTTTGCATACAGGGCGGAAGCGACTTCGATGGCTTCCGTAAACAGGTCTTCTTTATCCTTAAGATAATCGCCCATGAGCTCTGAGTCTGAATCACCTCCTCGAATACTTATCACCGTGTCTACTGCGTCCTTGTAGTATTTAAAAGCCTCCTTTTCTTTGCCTTGTGATTTTAGAGCATAGCCTATTCCTTGTTGGGCGCTCCATATTGCCTCCTTTTTCCCCACTTTTGTCGCGAGTTTAAGAGCCTCCTTGTAAGCTTTTAGGGATTCGGTCTTAGCTTTGGCGGGCGGTATTTCAATGAAAACCGGGCCATCATCCTCAAAGAGCAAATCGCGTGTAGTTCGTTTGCGGTTAATCCCCTTTTTGAGTACCCGACCAATCTGATTGAGGGCTTCAGCCTGGTAGGCGATGTTGCCAAGCTGGCGGTAGATCTTAAGCGCTTTTTGGTAATACTCATAGGCCTTCTGGTAATCCAGCCGGTCAACTTCATAGAGTTTCCCCAGACCGAGGTAACAACTGGCAGTTCCTTCCTTGAACTTGACCCGCTGATAGATCTTAAGGGCGGCCCGGTAATCTTTCATGGCAGCTTCATTTTTCCCGAGAATTCGATTTATCAGCGCGAGGTTACTCAGAGCTATCGCCTCAGATTTTTCGTCTTTTATTTCCCGGGCTATCTTTATCGAAGTATCTATGGCACCAATAGCCTTTGGATAATTGCCAGCGCTTTTATAAACCAACCCTTCATTATTGTAGTCCGCCCCAAGGTTCCTCTTCAAATTCTCTTTGGACTCTACCTTTTTTGCTTTGGCCAAATAGCCAAGTGCCTTAGAATATTCACCGAGATCCCAGTAAACAATACCAAGGTTGCTGTAAATTTCAGCAATACCTTGATGGTTGCCCAGTTTTTTAGACAAAGGAAGCGCCGCGTCAAGGCTTTTGATAGATGGATCGAAATCTCCCAGTTTGGCTTGAGACTGTCCCATTGCCGTCAGTATCAGAGCTTGACTTCGTGTGTCTTTCAATTTCTTATAGTATTTAAGGGATTGCTGATAGTAGTCAATCGCTTTTGAATAGATTTCGTTTCTTCGGTAGGAATCACCAAGTTCCGCAAGAATATCAGCCCTGGTTTTGTCATCCAGTTTTTTATATTTTTTGAGTAAACCTTCCAGAATGTTAGCCCTCAGGGCATAGTTCCCGGCTTTGTAGTGGGCAGTTGCCAGAGTTTTATTTAATTTAAGATCAAGCTTTTTATCGGGTTTCTTGTATAGTGCCAAAGCAGCTTCAAGTTCTTTAACCGCTTTGACATATTGTTTCTGTTTTAAGTATATGATACCGATATTCATCTGTATCTGCTGTGCGCCTGCCGAATTCTTACCCTTTTTGAGGATGTCAACAACTTTCTTGTATTGACCAACAGCCCCTGTAAAATCTCCTTTTTTATAAAGCTGGTTTCCCATACTCAAATGCTTCTTCAAATTCTGGCCCCAAACTGCAGAAACCAGCATCAAATTTACTGCCAGAATAATTCCGACAATCCTCAGGGATTTCATCTTGCTTCTCCTTATTTTAAAAAGCTTTAAGATGTAGTTTGGAGAAAACAATTATCACTCTTTGTATCATTCAGAAACGAATGATAATTGTTTTGTCCAGGAGGCCCTCATGCCTCCTGGACAGAAATGGATTATTAAGATCCGGGCAATTTAGGCATCCCGGACGGAGATGGCAGACCGGTTCCCCCAGGTAAACCTCCTCCGCCGGAAGAAGATGTACCCGCTGACGGGGTTGCCCCAGTAAGAGTTTGGGCATCAGCCATAGTATCTTCGACATTCTTGGACATATTATTAGCGACTGTCGAAAGTGTTTGAACCTTTTTGAAGAGACCTGTACCAGTAGATACCATGGACTTCGCAGCATTAAATAGGCCTCCGGCGCCTCCGGAGCTCATTTTTTGTGCGGACTGCTGAACTTCATTCATAAGACCGGCTATTTCCTGAACGAATTTCATCATGGCTGTCATCATATTGCTAATTTGCGGGATGACGTTAGCCTGTATATCTTTTTTGTCCGCTTCGCTGAGTTCGTCGTTAGCTGCTGCTTTCTTGGCATATTCCCTCCTGGCTACTTTCATCTCTTCCTGGGCAGCATTCATTTCATCAAGCTTCCCCTGATCAATTTCGCTGACAACTACGGCAGCGCTCTTAACCCTTGTCTTGCCCAGACTTGCCGCCAATTTCGAACGGGTTTTGCAGTTGCAGGCGCTCCACATAGAAGAGTACTGATCCTGTAGATCCTTATATGCGTTGGCCTGGCCCAAAACTTCATCTTGTGTTGCTTCGGTAACCTTCCCGCTGCTTTTCACTTCGCTTTTTGTTTTGGCTATCAGCTTTTTGTATTTTGCGTCGTTTTCAGCTATTTTATGGCGAAGTTCCTTTTCCTTTTGCCAGTCACATGGTGGCGGTTGTTTGGACGGCTTTTTCAGAGTATCCAAAGTTATCATTTCCAATTCTGCTGAGTTACTGCCTGCATCCTGGGCCATTGAGTTAGCTTGCCCTGAAAGTTCGGCAGCTGCCCACGCTATGGCCGCTAATAAAAGAATTAACCCAATAGTCATTAGTGTTTTTTTGTGTCTTCTAATAATCTTTGGCATATATTCCTCCCAATTTTAAATTTGTTTTGTTCTTCAAAAGTATACTTCTGCCATACGGTGTTGTGATTCAACCAGTTAATATTACAGCCTAATTGTGTACAAGTTCGTAATAAACAACGAATGGTTCGGCTGCACTTGCGGCAGTTTGCGTTTTGGTCGATATCCCGGTATCCTCATCCTCGTCTTCTTCAAATACCAGATCCCTTGTTTTCCGTTTAGCTTTTTGTTTTTTCTCAACAGATTTCACGGGGGCAGCTGATGCAGCCACTTTGCCACGTGTAGCCGCAGCCTCCTTGACCGCCTCCTCAAGCTCCGGTACCCTTTCAGTGGCAAGTATTACCAGTATCTTTTCTACTCCCTTTTTATCATCGAACCTGAATTTCCCTTTTACCGGAATTGTGTAAATCTCGTTTTTCTTTACTTCGTTATCCATCCCTCCTTTTGCGTGAGGAAACAGCATGTAGTAGTCTCCGGATGAACCTTGAGAAAGCCAGTAGGCGTAACAGTCTGTATTCGTCGTATAAATAAATTTTACCCTGTCACCGGACTTAAACTCATGGTTGGGGAGTACTGTGCTTTTTTTTCCATCCCGGAGCAATTCAATGGTAGTCTTAAGTGCTACCTTCTCGACTTTGCCAATATCCTCTTTCGCTTTCGCGCTAGGAGATTCTTCTTCGTCTTCCTCAAAAACCAAGTCACGAGTTTTTCTTTTTGCATCTGCAACATTGACCAGATTCTCTGCTAAAAATGCAAACGAAACAAGACCAACAAAAAATAATACAAACAATGAACGTTTCATGGTGATCCTCCTTATTGGTAAGCAAAAATAAATCGTTGAAAATTAATTATGATAAACACCAATGTCAGACAGAACAAACTTTAAGTATATCACCCCCTTTACAGACAATTTCGAGGTCCTCTCAATTCTGGAGAGGCTCTCTCTCATTTTCCTTAACAGCCCATTCTTCAACAATTTGCATTTCACGTTCTTGGTTATAACCAATGAAGCCTTGTAGAAGAGTCCTTTTTTGAGAATCTGAAAGGCTTTGCCATTTTCCGAGATAAAGCTCCCGGAATTGCGCATTCTCATCCCACATTACATGCCATCGTTCGTGGTTCAGATTTAAAGCTAAGCTCCGTTTCTTACCGGGTGCAGCTCCAATAATGTGCTGAACTTTTCCAGTTGCTCTACAGCTTCCTTCTGATTTGAACAAAACCTTGTCATTGTGGAGCTTTTCAAGAAAAGTTGTTGCGCCGGCACTGGCAATATTTTGTTGTCTTTTGGCCAAATCGTTAGCCCAAGTTACAACCAGCTCGGTTGAATAATGGAATCCCTGGGCACCTCTTTTGAAACGAGCAAGAGATACCGATTTATCCAAATCCTTTGAAAAAAGGGCTAAGTCGTAAATCATCTGAGCCAATTTTGCTTTGGTGAAGAATAGAATCTCATAGGTCGTGTTACGATAGCGCCAATTCTCAAAAAACAAACCATCCGGTTTTATCTTCCATTTGCCGACGATCCATCCTGGGTATTCGGTCGAATGAGCGCTATTATTCGAATAGACATTAGAATTGGCCGTTTGGAATTCAGGAATTGTCTTATCACTAACAGAAAGGTATTTTTTGAAAAGAAGTTGGATACCCAGGGAGGGTTTTTCCTTGTCGACTTCAACATCTGCAACTGCCTGAACACAAAAAGCAAGGATTATTAGCATTGCTAACAAAATGGGGAAACAAAAGTGACCGATTCTATCTTGGTGTTGAGTTTTCATAGAAATTGAATGGTTCCTTTCGAAAAGGAGCTTTTGTTCTTGAATGTACGTTCCGTAACATATCAATCAGGAATATTTCCCCGTTCTAATTGTCACCCACATTTCTACTCGAGTCGCTATCGGATCATTCCACAATTATCGATGATCTCTTCTCTTTAGAGTTATCGAACATGTTCTACGAAATTCAAGACATTCACCATCATCTGTCAAATTTATTACAGAATCTTATGTCTCCGTGACGGTGATAGCGGTGCCACAATATGAAAACCTCTATGGTTGCTGACAATCCTGCTGGTTCGCATTCAGTTTAGTCATTTGTTCGTCGGCGATTTATGTTTACCCTACCTTGGTCATATTGCTTTTGTTCGCATGTCCCAGTACAGACATTACGGTGGAAACCATTGCAGAAATATCTCCCAAGCTTGCAGGTATGATCATCGTGTTATTTTCCTTGGCCAGGTTTCCAAACTCCGCGATATATTTTTCAGCGACTCTCAAATTTGCAGCTGTTTCTCCGCCAGTCATACTTAAAGCCTCTGCAACTTTTCTGATGCCTTCAGCCGTTGCATGTGCAACAAGTTCGATTTCTTTTGCCTGTCCCTCAGCTTCATTAATGCGCTTTCGTTTCTCACCTTCTGACACCTCAATAGCTTCTTGCTTTAATCCTTCTGCACGGTTTATCCGGGATTGTCTTTCACCTTCAGATGTTGCAATAGCTGCACGTTTCTCTCGCTCAGCTTTCATCTGTTTTTCCATTGCCTCCATTACAGTCTGAGGTGGCGTTATATCTTTAATCTCATAGCGCAAAACCTTAACCCCCCAATTCTGAGCTGCTTCATCAATTGCAGCAACTACTTGTTGGTTTAAGGTGTCTCGTTCTTCAAAGGTTCTGTCAAGTTCAATTTTGCCAATAACTGAGCGGAGTGAGGTTTGGGCAAGCTGGCTTGCCGCAACCCTATATTCATCAATGCCGTAGGAAGATAGCTTACTGTCCATAACCTGGAGATATAG
>JACNIG010000074.1 GCA_014383215.1 Candidatus Desulfatibia vada
ACCAGGAGGTCTTCATTCGCCGCATGTTGCCTGAAGCGCTCGATACCTACAAAGTGCAAATAGAGTTGTAACCTAACTTTTTGATTTTAGTGTTATTTATGACAAAAAAGATAATTGTTTTACTATTGGTTTTATTTACGCTTGATGTTATGAAAGAAAATGTTCAGTTCACCTGCGGGGCTAGCATCTATTACGGTGAAACAGGTACTGAGTACGGCGGTTTAAAGATACCAACAACCACTTTCCTGAGACCCCCCCTGATAACGCCTCCCTCTGGCTGACTTTCTTTTTTTAAATTATAAGGATCACAGTAAACCCTGATCCAGCATGGCATTTACTACCTTCGTAAATCCTGCGATATTGGCACCCGCCATATAGTTGCCGGGCTTGTCATACTCGGAAGCCGCATCAAGACAGGTCTGATGGATGTTTTTCATGATCATTTTGAGACGTTGATCGACTTCTTCCGCAGGCCAACTCAACCGCATGCTGTTCTGAGCCATTTCCAACCCTGATACGGCCACTCCTCCGGCGTTGGATGCTTTGCCGGGAGCATAGAGGATTTTTTTGTCCAAAAAAATGTTAATGGCTTCCGGAGCACTTGGCATATTGGCACCTTCGCAGACCAGTTTGACCCCGTTTTTCATAAGATTCATGCCATCTTTTTCGTTGATTTCATTCTCCGTTGCGCTGGGGAAAGCGCAGTCCGCTTTATGGTCCCAAAGCGGATTATGATCTAAAGACGTGTCTGCTTCCGTGTAAACCGCTTCAGAATACTTATCAATGTATTCAGAAATTCTGCCGCGTTTAATGTTTTTTAGCCGTTTTACAAAGTCCAGTTTGCCCGCATCGATGCCCTCTTCATCATAAATATACCCGGAAGAATCCGAGAGGGTAACCACTTTTCCGCCCAATTCAATAATTTTTTCCACTGTGTATTGGGAAACGTTGCCAGAACCGGATACCAGGCAGGTTTTGTCTTCAAGGGTTTCGTTTCGAGTTGCCAACATTTCTGCTGCAAAGTAAACACTGCCGTAGCCGGTTGCTTCCGGACGAATTAGGCTTCCACCCCACCCCAAGCTCTTACCGGTCAAAACACCGGTAAATTCGTTGCGCAGTTTTTTATACATGCCAAAGAGATAACCGATTTCCCTTGCGCCCACACCGATATCGCCGGCCGGAACATCTGTATTCGGCCCGATATGCCGAAACAGCTCGGACATGAAACTCTGACAAAAGCGCATGACCTCGTTGTCGGACTTGCCTTTGGGATCGAAATCAGAGCCGCCTTTTCCGCCTCCCATGGCAAGGGTTGTCAGCGCGTTTTTAAAAACCTGTTCAAAGGCTAAAAATTTCAAAATGCTCAGGTTTACGGATGGATGAAAGCGCAATCCACCCTTATAGGGACCGATGGCACTGTTCATTTGAATCCTGAAACCGCGATTGACCTGTACCTGACCCTGATCATCCATCCAGGGAACCCGGAATATGATGATACGTTCCGGCTCTACAATTCTTTCCAAGACAGCTTCTTGACGGTATTGAGGATTTCTGTCCAAAACAGGAAGAACTGACTCACCGACCTCTTCCACAGCCTGATAAAATTCCTTTTCTCCCGGATCTCTATCCTTTATCAGCGTCAAAATGTCTTTCATAAACAACCTCCCGTAAATTTAGTGGTTCAGTCCAAACCAAACGAATTTAATTATTATTAATCAATACACATTGGGATGTCTTGCCGTTAATTTTAAGCGTCAACGGTTTATCCAATCTTACATGCCGCAAGTAGGTCGTCTCCTGAGAAGCAGGTTGTGAATCTAACCATTCCCAATCAAAATGATCTTCCGAGTTTTCGGTAACCGTTATATAATGAATGCCCAGAGAGGTTATGTTTTGAAAAAAATGCGATCCCTGGGAAGGATCGGCCTTTAATGTTTCATTTCTAAGTTCAATTATGGCATCGACCCCTGAAATGTTGCGCCATTGTACCGGTATCCCAAGCCATCTGTCAGCAGATCCCCACCGACCGGGGCCAATGAGAAGATAAGGACATTTTTCTTTAACCAAGCCGTCATTTAACTTATCAATTTCTCCTGCCATTTGTATCGTAGCCTCCGGTTTAAAATCATCAGGCTTAACATATACAATATCCGCTATTTTTTCATTTTTTCCATTTCCAAGGGCTTGATAGGAAATGCAAAATGCTTCTTCAATTTCTTGACGGGTGATTTGAACCTCAAACATTTCTCCACCGGCAACCATAGGCCGCATTTGAAGAAAAAAGAACTCGCTTTTCTTCTTTTTATCGGAACTCAGGTTTACCGAAAATTCAATTTCTACAGGGCATCCCATACTCTTTCGCCCCAATTCGAGCATGTCTGACAATAAATGAGATAAAGGGAATATGTTGTACTTTAGTACCTGAGCAAAAGTTAAAATCTTTGGTCCCGGCAGATAGCCTGCATCACGAATTCGATGTTCATCCGGCACATACGTACTGGCAAGCAGCTTTACAGCATACTCCGCTTCAGCATCGTCAACCTCCCTTTTTACCAGGTTTGAATATTCCAGGAAGTTGAGTTCATCGGGATAATTTCGAATCTGTAAGGCATAAAAAAAACGCTGGGCGTTTGCCAGGATATCATCAACCATGGAAAATTGGGGCATAACACTTGGATATTTTGGAGAAAAGCGCACCGTTCGGCCGCCTTCCACAACAGTTTTGCCCAATCCCAGAGCAATATGGGCAATCCCCTCTTCAGGTTTCATCTTGGAAATCGGATAAAAATTATGAGACTGAGCCACTCCGGAAATGGCTGGATAGAAATAATCTCCATATTCTTCTCCGGTAAGTTGCTGGATGATAACACCCATCGCCTCTTCCTGGGGCTGGTTTGACGTACTGCGGGAGAATGCCTTGGCCTCTTCATAATAGGTAGAAGCATACACCAGCTTTATGGCGGTAATAAGATGTTCAAGTCGCTTCGAGAATTCGGGATGGTTATTGGGAATCATATAAGTTTCGTAAATTCCGGCATACGGTTGGAACTGCGCATCTTCAAGCAAACTCGAAGAGCGCACCGACAGGGGATATTTCACCTGGGCCGCGTAAACTTCCAATTCTTTTACCAGCCACTCCGGCATAACTGCTTTTAAAAATACGGCGTTAATTTCTTCATTTGTAAAGCTTTGGGTGGCAAAATCCTTTAGGCCGTTCAGTTTGATAAAAGATTCAAAACCGTCCGTGCTCACAACCAGGGTTTTTGGAATTTCGATGTTTATTTCGGGATAATTTTCGTAAATTGTCGGATTCTGATGGAGCAGGGCGGACATGAAGGCCAAGCTCCGGGCCTTACCCCCCAAGGATCCTTGGCCGATTTTAACAAAATCCATAATATCTGCATCGAAATTATGGCTCTTGAACTGAGCGACCACACCTTTTTGACGCCATTTCCGTAACGCATGGACATTGGCGATAATATAACTTCGCATGTCGTGGGCGCTTGAAAAATCAGAGGCTTTGACCTCACGGAACTTGGAAGCAAGGGGGATTTCCGAACGAGACATAATCCAGTTGGAAAAGTGATTGCGCTTGGCATGATAACAAAGCGATTCATCCGGTATCTTAGCAACCTTTGCCTCAAGAGCACGAAGGTTAGACGCTCGATCAATTTCCGTACCGTCCGGCATGCGGAAAACAAAATCGCCAAATCCTAAATTGTTGAGAAAAAAATTGTGTAACTCTTCAAGAAGGTTTGGAGAATTTTTGTCCAGAAAAACAGCCGGGATTTGATCTGCTTTTGTTTTATTGGATGATTTCGAACTCATCAAAAGAAGGGGAAGATCAGGAATTTCCTTTCTCATTTGTGAAAGTAACACAAACCCTGCATCATCGACCATCTTTCCATTTCTAGGGATGCGGGTATCCGAAATAACGCCGAACAGAAATGACCGGTACTTCTGACATAGTTCCAGGGCCTCTTCATAGTTTTCCGCTAACAGGATTTTGGGCCTGGCCCGCATTGTGAGCAACCGATGTTCCTCATTGATACCAACTTCAAGGACAGCCTGGGTTTGCTTAACAACTTCTTTGTAAATCAGAGGCAGAAAATAGGAGAAATAAACGGGAGAATCCTCAACCAGAATCAATACTCGGACCATTGCTTTCTGGGTGTCGCGTCCAACATTCAGTCGGTCTTCCACGTTTTTAACCAGCGCGAGCAACAGATCGGAATTGCCGGACCAGATAAAACTTCTGTCAATCCCTTTAAAATCTTTCTTTTTTGTTAAGGGATAAATTTCCCTGGGGTTGTGAGCCAGTAGAATAACAGGAAGACTCGGATTAATTTTCTTAATTTCCAGGCCCAACGAAAAAGCATCCATGTCATCTACGTTCGGCATGGTTAAAACCATATCGAAATCTTTCTTATTTAGGTGAGACAATGCTTCCCTGGCGGAAGACGCCCGAGTCACCCTGGGTGGCAGACTAAGATTTAATCCACTGTATTCATTTATAATTCTTGATGCAGGGCTGCCATCTTCTTCCAATATGAACGCATCATAGGGACTGGAAACAAATAAGATCTCACGTACCTTGATTGCCATCAACTCGTGAAAAATTTTTAAATGTGAATAAAATTCGCTGGGTATTTCATTATATTCTTGAAGCATCCTTTGTCCCAATTTGATGATTATTGATCAAGATGGCAGCGGAAAATAAGATCCCAAGGCTGGGAAGGAACCACCAGAGATTTTTATAAAGTTGCCTCTGGTGGTTACAATATCGCAATTTACATATTTTTTCAAGAATCGATTATCTGTAAGGCTTCTTCCCGATAAGCATCCATTACATACTGGGTATCTGTGACTTTGGCACACTCTTCGGTCAGTGAAAATATGTCATTTCGACTGATGTATTTGACAGCCCAGTTTCTGGATCCAGCCATTATTTGTTGAAGTCCAACCTTGATTTTATCAACGGCGCTAAAAATTCCGACTGCACCCAAAGGAAGACGTTCGGCTTCCGAACCGTATTTTTCTTTTAAGACTTCATAATTCATAAATATTTCTTCTTTGGTCGACCCAAATTTCAGTACAGTTGCAGGAAGTCCGCCGTCTTCTCCCCGCAGCCATTTTTCAGTGTTTTTACCCACCATGCCCGGGATCATTAACGCACGGCCCATGCATACGGCCTTGCAGTAAGGTGCACCCAAGGCCAGGGCCTTGAAAACATGATCTTCGGAAGAAAAACCACCGGCAAATGCTATGTCCGGGGGCCGTTTTCCTCTTTGAGCCAAGCGTTCACACAACTCATAGGCCATGGAGTGAAGATATATCGATGGAATCCCCCACTCAGTCATCATTCTCCAGGGGCTCATTCCGGTCCCTCCAGGCGCACCGTCAATGGTCAAAAGATCAATGTCGGCGTCGCTGGACCAGCGTATGGCCATGGCCAGTTCTCTCATCGGATATGCGCCTGTTTTCAGGGTGATACGTTTGGCACCGAGCTTTCGCATCCTTTCAACCTCATTCATGAAGCCTTCCTGGTCAATGAATCCGAGACGCGAGTGTCTCTCAAATTGCTTCAGAGGACCAGCCTTAAAGGCAGCCTGAAAAGCGGGTTTTTCCGGGTCTGGTGTAACAATATAGCCACGTTTTTTCAATTCCAGTGCCCGGCTTAAAGAGTCGACCTTAATTTCACCACCGATACACTTGGCGCCTTGCCCCCATTTCAGTTCGATAGTTTCCACCCCGAACTTATCAATCACGTATTCCGCAACTCCGTTACGGGTGTCCTCAACATTCATCTGTACAAGGATATCCCCATAGCCTTCATGATAACGACGATATTCTTTTACACGGCGGTCCATTTCCGGAGATTTTGTAACCTTGCCGTTACCGTTGAGTTCCAACTCAGGGTCAATTCCGCATACATTCTCTCCACACACCAGAGTGATACCGCTAATTGCAGCCCCTATGGCAAAATGTTCCCAGTTTCTGCGGGCAATATCCGTACTGCCGAGGGCGCCGGTAAAAATTGGCACTTTCATCTTCACTTTATCGGTGACACCGAAAGATGTTTCGGTATCTACTGCCGGGAATGTCGCTTTATCTGGATCGGGCTCCACGCCTTTCGCCCCCAATGCGTATCCCATAATATTAAGGTGAGAGTAATCAATTGGATAGTCTTTATCAGCACCAGCAGTGACTTTTCCGAAAGGCTCCGGATAAAGGAGCTCACGCCCACGAAAGGTAGCCCTGAACAGATCGCAATTGCCCTTGCAGCCATCAATGCATCGGCTACAGATACCGGACTGGGGGGCAACGTTTCGGGATCGATTTTTTGTTTGTAAAGCTTCATTGGCATTCGGTCGATGTAAATTCATAACTATTCTCCTTATAGGATGTTAATTGAAAGACAAAGGCGTCTTTCCCGCCGGAAAAGACGCCTTTGTCTTTCACATTCTATTCAAATAGTTTAGCACGCCATTGTGCAAAACTTAGCTTAAGCTAAATTTATTGCTGTCTACTTTAGCTCAGACAACTGTTATTAGCACAACTAATTATTTCGTCAAGTTGTTTTTAATAAAAAATGTCTTTCCGTCATTTATCTGACACGCCGTCAAGCTTCCGGTAAAAAATTATTGACGCAGCATTATATTAAGCACCGAAAAAACCACCTAACTGCCTGTAATTGATTATAGCTGATGGCCTCCAGACTTTTGGCACAATAAGTGCATTTAAAATAGATTTTAAAAAGAAGTTAAAGCAACCGGAAATGAGGAAATCCATGACTGCAACAGAAAAAATGAATGTCTTACTTGTGGGCAGCGGGGATGAAAATTTATTGGCACTCGAAGAGCTTTTGAAGAGTCCCGAACTGAACCTTATAAAATCAATATCCGGTAACGCTGCCTTGGCCTTGACGCTGGAGCATGATTTTGCGCTGGTCCTGCTTGACGTCCAGATACCTGA
>JACNIG010000210.1 GCA_014383215.1 Candidatus Desulfatibia vada
TAATGCCGATCAAAATAATCAGAATTCTTTGATTAATTTAGCGCGGAAATCCACAACAGATAGGTAATCTCCGTATGGCCGATGAATTTGTACCTGAATCTTGCACAGGCAGTATTGAAAATTTATAAAACTTAAAACGTTCGTAAAAAGGAGGCAAACATCGGCTATGCGTCCTTCATGCGGACGATGCGATGCCCCTTTCTTCCCCAACCTTAAAAGGCTCATTTCGGGGTCTTTTTTAATGACTTGTCAAACCATTTCAAGCTGTTGACTTGGTCCGACCCAGAACCGCGAAACCTTCCATGCACACCAATCTATTCGCCCAGTTGGGAATAATTAATCTTGACGAATCAGTGTGTTATTGGTAAGTGGTGGCTTTAATCACTCGCCTAAAAACATCTAAACCCTCTGGAGGGTAGATGCCGACCAAAAAGCACGACATAATTAACGCCGTCACGTGCCTTTTCTCTTATCATGGATTTGAAGGGACTTCCACACGTCAATCTACGTAATGGGGGACGTTTGTGCAGAACATTCACAACTCCAAATTGAGGTTGTCATCTATATCCTCTTTTTTTCCTGATGATATCATTCGTGTCACGCAAGAGTTCGTAACACCAAGATACCTCGCAACATCAGCCCCGGAATAACCCAGTTCTCTGACACCGATCCACGACATTGTACGCCTGGCTTTCACTACTGCTCTTCTTCGACCCCCTGACCGGAGTTCACCGACTTTTCTCAATGCCCCTCGGCCCATGACACGGTGTAACGCTCTATAGGCATCTAATCTTGCTAATCTTGGCATAACCTGGAACTCTCATATTGAATATTAAACGGCAAGCACTTTCTGCACGAACGTATTTCACGACCCCGACGACCTCAAAGTTAAAGGACATCTGACGCCGTCTATGGCCGGAGAAATAGCAACCCGCTCAAATGTTGGCCAACTGGTCCTGACCCACTTTTATCCCGAATGCGATCAGGTCGATATTGAAAAAGAATGCCGCAAAACCTATACCGGTCCGCTGGTTCTGGCAGAGGACCTCATAAAAATCGAATTATAGCCAAATACCTCAAACCTGCATTCTCAAGAATACCTTTCCAGAAAAGAATGGGGAATGGGTCTGGACGGGAGTTGATCCGGCTCGAAGCAACAGGCCCTAATGCATTAAAACTCCATCAGAAAATCACGCGTCTGACACAAACTTGAATCTTGGTCCATTCGCCCGCTTACCAGCCAATCAACCCATTGCATAACAAAGGCCATTGCTTTCTCGCTCAAACAATATTGGGTCAATTCAATGGATCTTGTGCTGCGGATAACCGGCTGTACATGATCGAGCCTAATGATCGAGCCTTTTTCCTTTCCGCCTATAGGCAATAAATCCCATATAAACTGTGGATATTCGCAACGCCTGATCCGCTCTATAAATTTCTTTCTGTACCCAATATCGGCACCGTAAGATGGCACCACCAAAACGGTGGGAACGGTTCTCGATTTTGACATATCTCTGGTCAACTCTTTTTCGATTAACGGGCCGCCTTTCGAAATGATCACGGCCGGTCTCTTTTTGGTGCGGTAGACACAGAACTTTTCATTTTCATAGAGGGGTAATGCAGCAACTGAAAGGTCGTTTTTCTTGACAGGATCTCCAATGGAAAAAGATTTAATTTTTACCCTGGCCGTTCCGTGGTCTGTGGGATCTTCAGTTCGTCCAATAGGTATTAGCGTATATGGAACCTGGTCAGCGTGGGGTAAATAAGCCCAGACAAGCCTTCCCGGTCTGAACTCAATGCCGGTGTATTCCTCCCACCAGGGTTCAATCAATGACTGCTGGCAAACATCAGGATAATTCAGGGTCATGTCTTGCTTTTGATTTCCAAATATCCTCGCTAAAGGTTGCTGTATATTCTCCTTCCGCCGGAAGGGTCCCTGCCGCGGCGTCAAGCTGGGCAAGGCCTTCAAAAAATACGTCATCATACCGTGGCGGAAGCGGACAGGTTTTTGAGCGATTATCTTTGACCTGTTGTTCGAGCTGTGTATTCAACTTTTCCTTGAATGCCTGGAATTTTTGGCGGTGCAGCTTCTTCTGTCGCACCGTTAATTCAGCTTCAGGTTCATCATCTTCAAATGTTTTCTTGGCGGCTACAGCCACTTTAAAGTCAAGCAGTTCCCCAGGGGCGGCAGCGAGCATCGGCTTTGTTTTGTAAACAAAGTCCAGCAGACCGTATGTGTCAGTTCCAAACATGCGCATGTATTTTTGCACGGCTCCCATTGCTGTTAAATCCATCTGGTCGCCTAAACGGTCAAACAGGTCATCATCATCAAGTGACCATCTAACAAAATCGTCGTATTTTTCACTTTCAATGGTCCTTTGGGTTGCGCCGATGGAGATAAGAGAGGGTTCAATTTGCTGGAAACATTCAACTGACCATGGGCCGAAATGATGAAATTTCCAAGTCAGGCCGGTAAATGTTTCGCCATTGTGCTGTGATGCATAGGCAAGATCTGCCAGATAGGCATATTTTATCAGGTGGATCATACCCAGTTCCCGGTCGTATGGATCATTTTGCCCGGCAACGGCTATGATATACTGTAGCAACAAATCCAGTCTGTTATAATTTAATGCCATAATTAGGGTACCCTAAACGGTTTTCAATCAGACGCAATGATTTAAGTCAATAAAAAATAAGAATACGCAAGCCTATGTTTTTGTTTAAATTTTATGCAACAATTATACCAAGAAGTGTTTTTCCGGCAGATTTGAGCTGTTTTGTGATTTCACCATATTCCCCAAGTTCTGTTCTTTTTTCAAACTTTTCAGCTGCGTATGTTCCCCTGTTAAGAGTTCTATGATGTCTCGACATCATCATCTAAACCTAGCTCTCGAAGCGCAATCTTTGTCTCTTCGACTTTCTGTGTTGATATGCCACTTTCGGGGGAAATTTCAACGTTTAGAGTAATCTTTAGGCCTTTACCGCCGGCAAACTTAGAAAGAACTTTGGTATAAAAGTTCATCCATTTTTGAGGGGGAATTTGGCCGGTCCAAGATAGCTTGTTGATCTCCTCCGGTTTGGGCTCTTTTACATCGTCGGGTGGGGTCGTTCCCGGTAGTGCAATTGTGAATGTGGCAGAACCGGAAATTTTTCCAACGGTCGCTTTTACTACGAAGTTTCCTTCATCATCGGTAGCGAACAGCACTCCTTCATTGTCAATGGTCCCTCCAGTAGCACTCCATGTCACGTCTTCAATGGAAATGTCCCGGTTATGTTGATCCCGGCCCTTTGCCGTAAAGGTTTGTTTCTTGCCGGGTTCGATGTTCACGCGATCGGGAGTAACAACAATGGATGTCAATTTTGGCGGCTCAATATGTTTTTTGGCTTCTTCTGCGGTGATTATGAAAACATCTTCGGATATTTCCACTTCTTCAATGCTCAGTCCGCCGCCATATAGAAAAGGATCGTAACTGCCGTCTGATGATTTGGCAACATAGGCAAACAGTTTCGCATCAACCCCACGTACCAGAGTTTCTTTAATCGATTCAGCATCGAGCAGACGAGCAAATTGAGGTGAGGCAAAAATAGCATCCCGAACCTGCTTGGTGCTCCACTCCGTGAATGCCGGTGGCCAGTTATTAATGAGTTTTCTAGGCTGAAGGTAATCCGTGATTTCGTCTTCTTTTCTAAGCGTGCTCAATATCAGGTCAACCATGCTATCGGCGGCACTTGAATGAACAAGGCCAAGATCCACTGTACGGATGGTGTTGTCTTTTGCCAGAAGCATGATGTTCTTATACGTTCGCCAGACGCTTTCCCTTAGGTCTCGTTTGGCCTTCTTCAGGTTCTCGGCCAATTGACGTTTCTGGGCATCGTCAAGACGCAATTCCTCTTTATCGTCATTTATGTCCTCCCAGGCCAAAAATTTCCTGGCAGATTCTTTGATGACATCGGAAGATTCAGGGACGCACCAGATGAGGGCATTCTTAAAAGTCCTGGAAGAAGTTCCGTGCTCTTTGACCATATTTTCAACGGCCAAGACGGTTTTATCTTCATCCTTCATGGATTGGTCAGGATCAAGGATAACAAAGGTCAACGAAGGCCTGTTGGGTATTTGATTGCTTTTTTCAGGAAAAAAGACACGATCCACACTCGGGCCCGCATTGAAAACTTGTTGTATTTCCGAACGGATGCATTCTCCGACCTTGGGTGGCTTGACACCGGCACGGCGGTCGGACAAAAGTTTGTTCAGGTTGGGTTTGATACTGAACCAGTATCGATTCTTGGATGTATCAAGATAATAACAGGCCCCATCAGGAGGGACCAGCGCGTCAAGAACCGTCTCAACATTGGCAATATCCAGGTCAGGTTCGCCAACCGCCATCCGGATCTCGGGCAGAGTTGTATAGCTCTGCAATTGCCCACCATTTGATTCAAAAAATATAGCTGTCGCCACCTTTCGATGAAGCCTTGATTTTTTAATGGCATTCATCGCTTCTTTATCCAGCCTAACGGCGTTGGCTCCTCTTTTCCCACAGATGTCCGTGGTGACGGCCCCTTCAAGCCTGCTTTCGCCAAGTTGTTCGAACACTGCCGCACGGAATAAAGGATCATCAAGCGGGGCGGTGCCCACCCCGATAAGCGGGTCACGATGCGCGCCTTTATAACCTTCCTGATAGGCTTTTGAAACCCATAGCGCCAGAAGCCGGAGGATGCCGCGGGTTTGTTGAAAGCGGGGGAGCGCCTGCCACTTGCGCTCAAAGACTGAAATCGTCATCGGATGAAATGGATACGTCGCAGAAAAGACTTCCCTGGCATTATCAATGGGAAACACTGAAGGTAACTGGAGGCGATATTCAAGAACCCAGTCCGTATATTCCGTAATGGTTTTTTGGGCATCGCTGGGCAAACCCTGCCATTCGAAAAGCCTGCGGCGGATAATCTCCGAGGTCTCAGCCTCGGCCGACATAATAACGGCCTTGCCCAGTCTGTCCAAAAGTTTTTTGAAGCGATCATAGTCTGACTGGTCTTCGGCACTCATTTCCAGTTCGGATGCCGGAATGGATACCACCAAAACAGTGTTGTCCTGTCCTCTTGTCTGCTCCGACAGATTGTGCAAAAAATTATACGTCTGGGCTGCCATTCCCATTTTGCGGCTTCTGCTGACATAGTTCATCAGTTCGTCAATCAAGATGAGGCAGGGTTTATCCTTTGGCAAAAAATCGCGTATAACCTCGCCGGAGGGTGCGGTCATCTGTTTCTCATGCTCGGCAACAACGTTCAATGCATCTTTGCCTCCCAGTTGATAAGCAATTTCGCCCCAGGGTGTTTTGCGAAGCGGAGTCCCATCCTTCCCCCCGCGGCCCGTGATGGAATCGAATTCGGCCCCTACAAAAACCGCTGTCTCTGCATGGATAACTGATGATATGCCTGATTTCTCTATGATTCGATTCACGCCCCGCCATTGGTTGGCAGCAGGACCGTTTTTTGCCAGGTGATAAAGAAGCGTTAAGGCATGCGTTTTGCCGCCGCCAAACTGGGTGGCCATATTAAAAACCGACGATGTTTCGGTTTTTTCACCGGATAGACGGCGGATCGCCTCAGCAGCCAAACCGGTCAGGTTCCGGGTCATATAAGTGCGCTCAAAAAACTTTTTCGGGTTCTGATAGTCGCCTGGAGCGCTGCCGTCCCGTACTTTGTCCAGATGAACAGCAAATTCTGAAGCATCAAGCGGTTTACCTTCCCGCAGGTCTTCACGGGGAGTAACGACTTTGTACCAGGGTTTAAGGGCCATAGCTTTTCTCCTGTCAAATCAGTTCAAAAGTTCCCGTATTCTTATCAAACCGCCACCATTTGAAAAAACCATAAGGAAATGTCGCCGATTCATTGCGGCTGCCCACAACAACAATGGTTGCACCTTTCAATACCATTCGTTCTTCGATACTCAATGCCTGGAGGACCTGATCTCGAAGGAATCTGACCAATTCCGGCCCCTGATCGGAATTTTGCCTATAGCAGAATACAATTCGAAGTTCTGTATGAATGCACAGCACTTTCCATAATGAGTAGCATATGTGGTCGTTGCTCCTGCTGTTTTCCAGTTCCATGACCGCCACCGGGAATTTCCATTGATTTGTGCTTCCGGCAAAAGCCAGAACATCTAATCCGAGGTATTCCCCACGCGAAACCGGCAGAAAATCTGCCTTGTGGCCTTTGGCTGAGGCAGTCCAGCCCATCGTTTCACACGTTGTTACAACCACTGAAGTTAAAGCCTTGGTCCATTTGCCAAGTTGACCATTTATTGCTGCCTCGCGCAGTTGCCCGGCGTTCCGGTGGCGCTGCACATTCTCAAGGAATGCCGATTGCCATTTTTCGCACAAGTCCTTCATTGCTAAAATCCCAGGCTCTTCTTGCGTGATAACACTCCATCTACCCAACGTTTTTCATCAACATTTGTCGGATAAAGCGCCGAAAGGGATTGAGCCAGCCGCCAAAATCTTTGATCGCGCCCAATACCTTCTTCCACCAGAAACCGTTTCAAAGCCTCTCCACGGCCTGACGCAAAAAGAATCATGCACTGGTGGATTCGATCAAGAACCGTTTTCCCACCTAACGGCGCAGATTTGGCATCCCATTTGTGTTGTTCTTCGGTTTCTTCAATCTCTTTCTCGAAATCGAATTTTATCTGTTTGCCTTTCTTTTTGCGTTTGCCTTTGGGTGCTTGAGCGCTTTCTTTCCCAAAAAGATATTGATTCCGCTCGGAGACCGGCAGAAGCCTGGCCTTATCGCCTTTGACTTCCACCAGGTTCCCAAGCTGTTCCAGATGTGCCCCAAGGCCCTGAGCAATCTTGCGGGCTGCATCATATTCCAAAATGTAACCGGTACTGGCCCGCGCCTCTTCCTCTCCATTGCGTAAGCCATTGCCATTTCCACCCGTAGAAATCGTCCACAGCCACATGGCGGTAAGCCGTGCATCCTCTTCAAACCCCGTGGCATCGGCACCTTCAAAGATCATATTCAGCGCCTCCCTGGCCACCGCGGCCCATACATGCTCTAAATATTCCTTAAGTGGCACTGGATCACCACTTGCTTTTTCGACCCTGGAATATCGAGAGAAGATTTCAAGGGCAGGACCAATACAGGCGAATATGGCGTCAGCACCGACAACGCCTTCATCGGCTAAGCGCGGCATCCATTCGTGAATGCGTTTGGGCAGTTCCTGAAGAACGTCTCGCCAGTCGCCGATATCATCAGTGCGTAAAGAGCCGTCAGGGTTTTCACGAGGTCGGCAGACAATATGTATAGATGATTGGAGAGACGCTGCTTTAGCCGCTTGGGTTCGACTTTGAAGCTCTGTGTCGATGGGCCACGAACCAGTAATTACCCAACCACCATTGATCACTGAACTCAATATTGCTTCCCAGCTTTCTGTGGTGCTGTCCGCGAAAACAATAATACCAACCCCTTTAGGCCGGACTATTTCACGCATTTTTATCAGAGAATTAGTCATCTCTCTTGTGTAGAACTCAGGATCTTTCTTGAGCCCTTCGGTGTTTTTGCAGGCATTGGTAACGATCGTTTCCTCAGACTGATCAATTATTTGATCTGTAAAG
The DNA here is from genome assembly GCA_014383215.1 of Candidatus Desulfatibia vada. GTDB lineage: Bacteria > Desulfobacterota > Desulfobacteria > Desulfobacterales > UBA11574 > Desulfatibia_A > Desulfatibia_A vada. The sequence continues at coordinate 7,614 of JACNIG010000210.1, forward strand.
AGGTCTGGATGGGCGTGAATAAGCATGTCCCTCAACCACACATAGAAGAATCCCGCCAGATCACCGTATGGTATTGCTGCAAAGTATGGCGGATCAGTGATCATCGCGTCGCAGAGATCATCAGGCAAAGGACAAAATTTTGCCGGGCTTTTTGCAATTGTTGCGGTATGCTTAACTGAAGAGTTCTTTTTAATTACACGTACAATCCAATCGATTGCGCTCTTCCAGCTACCAGAACCGTCTTCGAGAGGATTTGCCTCTGCAAAATCCCACGTAATCTGAAGGGCTTGTTTGCTGAACGCACCAGCAATGGTTGAACGGTTGTTTTGCCATCTGGATAACGAACTGTTTTGATGGACGATGCGACTAAAAGCTAGTGTTAAGATTGTAAATGTCGCTATACCAAGTTCGTCGCTAAGCAAATCTTTTTCTATAGCAGCACGGTTTACAGCTTTTTTAAATGCGACAACTGATAGGGCTTGCCTTTGGGTATACAAGTCTCGAAACCTATTCATTCCTATACGCGTGACTGCGCTTAATCCTCGTGTGTTTTTGTAAGGACGGACTGGATTGATTGTTGTATTTGGAAGTGTGTCTTCCACTGATTCATAAGTGAGAATGGCCTTCCTCAATGCTTCTTTATCTCCGCCGGTTGCAGCTCTGAAATATCGTTGAGCGCCTGACTTTACATATACAGCCAGCAGTTGTGCATCTTTTGTCCCCCCATCTTTATCAGTCAACTGAGTTTTAACAGCTGCAGCTTGTGTTGTATATCCGCAAGCTGGGCACGTTGCGCTTCCATTTCTTATTGTTGGATTATCCGGGGACTTAGAACCGTGATCTACAATAATCTTGAAGCAGTGTTTTTCGGTATCTGGCAACAATCTAAGATGGTAATCACCCGTCAAGGTTAACGTGCGAATAAGAGGTATTACAAAGCCACAGTTTGGGCCTTCACAGAGAATCGTACGAGCCCAAAGAAAAGCTATAGGTTTTCCGCCATTAGAGTCAGAAGGATAGTATGCCTCAAGATCGGCTAATGCTTTACGCTTAACCCAAGCGCTCCAAACACGAATATTTTCCACAAGTTTCTCGCCGTATTTTGGAAGATACTCCAGCAGTACTTTATTCAACACAACTGCAATTGGATTTATGTCAGATGCAAACGCATCCGCACCAACCCGCAAAGCCTCCAGAGGGATCGAGCCCCCACCGGCAAAAGGATCAACCACCATCGGTTTGGTTCCCGGCATTCCGCCAAGCGCCTCATGGGCCGACTGGGTCAAGGCGCGGCTGGTACCCAGATACTCTTTAACAGTGGAATTGTCCCAGTTGGCAAAATCGGCAATAAAATCAAGCAGGGCAAATCGCAGAACATTTAAGTGTGATGGGTTGGTTGGATCAAGGTCTTCGTGGCGCTTATGCAAAACGTTCCATTTTGCCCAAATTTCCGGGTCACACGTTTTAGCCAGAGCTTTGTCTGTAGCTGCCTTGCGAGCAAAGGTCATGATAATTTTTGATGCTGCATCTCGAAATTCCTGCGGGCATAGTTCATTTGCTGGATCTGGCCACAATGCCGCACAAATTACAGCCCGGCATGCTGCTAAGGGTCGCCTGGCCCACCAGATATGCAAGGTGGATATATGGCCGTGTCGGATAGATTTCTCTCGACGAGCGTGTGCGGATATACGTTTAATTGGTAAATCAACCTCAATAAGACGCTTTGGATATCTTGGAGTAGCATCTAACTGGCTTTGTTTTTCTGAAAAGGCCTGTTCGGCGGGTGCCTCATGAATCTGTCCAGATATTTGTGTAATTTGAGCCTCATGGGCATATGTCTCAGTTACGGGCATCTCTGTCTCTATACTAACAGGCGCTCTCAGGATGTCTAAACATTCAATAATAGGTGCTACATTAGGTTTGCCGGAGTCAACACTTTTACCAATAGGAAATGCTCGAAAGTTTCCGAAAATACTTTTTGTGGGAAAATCATCTGTACTATAATTCACATAAAACATGTTTGGTGTCTGGTGTGGATGTCGTTTTTTCAGTAGTCTGGAAAGCCAATCAGGTGATGGATCAGTTATCAAAACTGCTTTTGCCAGCGTTAGCTGAAGGTCTCTGGCGCGAAAAGCTAATGAAGGGCTCCACCTTTGATTTGGTTTTGCAGCGCTAAGAACTATAATTCGATCTTCATCCCATATATCCTGCAGGTCTTGTCGAACCCGAAAATTGATAATCCCATCCGATAGAAATAATGCAACAGTGGCACCTTGCTGCAATGCAATTCGTATGCTTGGGCGCTCAATGGCCGGGCCGTAGCCGACTAAAAATGTAACTCCAGGCTGAGCAATAGCTTCGATACAACCAGTCGCTGCATTAACCTCTCTTTCAGAAGGCTTACCTGATGGAAGCACTGCAAGAAAGGCACTATCTAAAATATTTAAGTTACCTTTTGCGCAAAAAGTTGCCGCACTTCTTCCTCGGAGTGCTTCAGGATATTTTTCATGGCCCGGATCTATGACAACAACCCCCAGAGATTCCAGTTTTTCCAAGCTCTCTTCATCTTCGCCGTTTTCAATCTTTTGCCCTGCCAACCTTGAAGCAGAAGGCTCGAAAACAAAAATTTCCGCTTCAAGATCGGATAAATGCTCTCGAATCATCTGTGAAACACGTTTCCAGTCTAAACCGCCATGTCCGCAACCGAGGGCCGGCAATGCGATCTTAAGATTTTTGTTTTCCTTTGTTTGTTCAATCAAATAGTCGCGCAATGCTTTGAGACCTGCCTCGATATCATCGTACCGAGAGGGTTCCCGCCAATGGCGCTTGGATGGAAAATTGATAATCCAATCTCCGAGAAGGTTCTTCCAGACATGAAGTTGACCGGGCTTTACCTTGCCCGCCTTGCAATCTTTTTGATAATCGCGAAACATCTCAGGATACTTATTTTTAAAAGCAAGCGCTACACCAGCACCCATAACCCCAACACAATTAACTGTATTGATGCGGATATCTGCCGGTGTTTCGAATATGTCCCCACTGATAACTTTTATCATAAATTAATCCAAGGCCTTATTGTACTGCAAAATTATCTACAACTCCTCTGCGACAATAGATCTTAATCTATCTATTTCCTCATGATCGACCCAACTTTGACTCACTGACATCATATCCGCTTTTCCAATTGCTATTAACATATCCAGATCCCGCTCATCATCGACGATGTTAATCAGCTCTTTTACCTGCCGTCCTCTGCCGATTCTCTTGCTCACGATGTCTCCCACAATATCGTGATAGCAGATTAACTTGCAAATAACCCTCGCTGAACGTTTCTTCATAGTTGCAACATCTTCAGTAAGTATCCGTTCTAACATTGGAAGCGCCCTGATTGGATGATCATGATCAACTTGCTGCCTTCCCATTTGTCCATCCCAACGGCTTTTAGGTCCCTTCCCAATATCATGCAAAAACGCCGCTATTTCCGCAAGAAGCTTATCCGCAGAATTCATTGCTTTAAATTCAGGCAAATCCATCAAATTTTTCACAACAGACACAGAATGGGTTCCAACAGTCTCTTCGTGCATTATGTTATCTGATTCAAGTTCTACAAGCTCTGCCGTTTCAGGTAGGATGGAAAAATCTTTTCGTAGTGCATTTCGTAACTCCTTTAATTTGTTAAATTTTGGTTTTGATCCAGCACCAATATTATTAACAATATGACGAATGGTTTTTCGATATTTTTTCTTTATAAAATAAGGCCCGGTTGCTATTGAATGTTGACCGGTTCTGTAAAAATCAATGAAATAGTGAATTGGATCAAGACCAATTGGAGGCGCCTTGAAACCAGATTCATCATAACATTCAAGCACATATTTTTTTATTGAATCGTTCCAAACGATGATTCTTGATATTGAAGCTTTATCAATTCTCCTGTGGATAAGCAATTCAGCCATTCTTTCCTGTTTGAGCCTGTCATTAGGCATGCTCCATTTAAGATTATCGATCGCTTCCCAATTTAATTGTTCCAAATCGGAAAAATTGCTATAGAAATTTGGAGGTATTCTTGTGTTGGCGGCCGCATCACAAAAAACACTTGGATAATCATTCATAATTAGTATTGGAAATTCAAAATAAATGACAAACTGCTGATCTACGACCTTATTACGAACAAGGTATAGTAACATAGAAGAACGCTTACAAAAATAAAGCGGCACATAGTCATGAACGATCCCGCCATTTCCGCAGGTAACAGGCATTGTCGCCCTGTTGCTCTGAATATCTGATAAAGCTACCGAATAATATTCAATACCCAAGCGATTACTCTCATTGGTTGACAGCAGTCCATGCTCAACTATTCCGGGCAAATTATCTATGTGAGTAAAATGGTACACATAGAGATGCTTGAATTTGTCAGGTATCGCCATTTTATGCCTCCGGGTGACTATCTCCTAAGATTGCCTTTCCTTCCAGATGATAATGCTCTATCTTTACAAGCGGCTTCCATTCAAGACGCACCGGGTTCTGGATTACATGAACTTCAGGCTTCGAAGCGCAATTAAAAACCACATAAAGCCAATAATCACTCTTAAGGCGTTCTGCGGTCTTATATTCATTGGTGGTCAGTGCCACCTCACCAATCGCTGACCGGCCCTTAACCTCAATGAATCGAACCGCTGTTGCTGTTTTGGGGTCTTCCGGGTGAGGCTTGCGTGAGATAAGATCGAAGCCGCGGTTTTGGTCTTCCACGCTCTCAGGCTCCCGGCCATGCCCCCTTTCATAAGCAATAACAGATTCTATGGCAATTTTTTCGATTTTATCATCCTTGACCATGGGTGAGATACGGGGCGATGTCCTCTCAGGATGAGGCAGAACCCAGGCGCGGCCCAGAAATTGGATGTCCCCGATCATGCATTGCCTTTCCTTGTCAAGTTCCTCTCTCCTGCGCTCCAGCCGTCCGTTTAATTCATCGATTCGGTCTTCCACTTGCTTAATATTGGCTGCAAGCAGGGGTGATTTCTCGTCTTGCTGCTGCTGCTCCAAAAGTTCCGCCATCCGAAGGTTCTGGCGATGGATCAATTCATTCAAGCTTATCTCGATATGCTGAGAGATGATCTCGGTTTCACGCTTCCGTTCAGCCGCCGTAACAAAAAGGAATGGATTCAATGCTTTTTCTATCAGAATCTGTTCGGCTGCCTGACGGTCCGGAAGGCCGGCTCCTTCAGGCGCGGTTGTGCCCCTGGGCGCCAAAGCAAGGTCAAGAAAGATGGTCGGCTGTCTGACAGACATTGATCCGTCTATGTTCACCTCAACCACAAACAACCTGCGGTGAAGAGGATAGCCTTTGCCGTCCTTTACAGAGGCGGAAAAAACATCCAAACGATAGGGTTCATTGTGGTGAAGATCAAAAAAAACACTGCCCCGTTGCAAATCTTCGCGGACGCGTTCATTTACTTCCTCCCTTACGACTTCAAATAAGGGATGGCCCGGTGTAACCCACTCGGATGTGGGGTCCTTGGATAAAAGCATCTTGTCGAATACCACCTGCCGGTAGTCGCGCCCCAACTTGCCAAACCTCGGTTCCAAGCGCTCGCCAATGGGCCACAAGTTCCTGGGAATTCGTCCGATTTTGTATATATGGGAATCCTTGCCGATTTCTTTCGGATGTATGCCTGTCAATGGGCCGGCATCAATGAAAAAGCCTTCAATGACCTCAGGAACAAGACGACGCTCGCGGGCCTCCGCGGACCGCCCGATGATGGCAGAGAGGTTTAACTGCCGTTTGGCAAGACCTTCAAGGGTAGACTCGGTGATGGCCCTGAAACGTTCAGCATCAATATCCTTGACAATTCGCGCCTCGATGTCAGGCACATCCGTCCGCTTTGCGTACATGTCGCGAAACATTTTTTCTAACAAATTGGCGGGAAAGACCTCTCCTACGACATCGAAAACCTGGTCTGTTCCCAGTTCCTTGCGGATCTCTTTGAGACGATCAAGGAGTTTCTGAAGCACGCGCCCCTCTCGGGTGTTTATGGCAGCGAAATTGTAAATTAGACAGTCATGTTCCTGGCCGTATCGGTGAATACGGCCCATTCGCTGTTCGAGACGCACGGGGTTCCAGGGAATATCATAATTGATCATGAACCAGCAAAACTGCAAATTGATTCCCTCGCCGGCGGCTTCGGTGGCCACAAGCACCTGGGTCTCATCACGAAATTCCTTCTCGGCATAAAGCCTTGTACCGGGAGTATTGCGGTCCCCGATCTTCATGCTACCGTGAATCTGGGAGACAGATAGGCCCCATTCCCGCAATTTTCCCATAAGATAATCAAGAGTATCCTTATGTTCTGTAAAAAGCAGGAGCTTCATTTTGGGGTTTTGGAAAACCCCTTCTTCGGTTATGACCTCTCTAAGCTTTACCAGCTTGGATTCCACTTCACGTTGTTCAAGGGTGCGAGCCTGAACGATAAGCTGATTAAGCTGAATTATCTCCTGCCTGAGTGTTTCGGGATCAATCGAGGCCACGATTGATTCCAAGGCGTCAATGATAGCTTGTTGCTCTTCATCAGTAAGTTCATCGAAATCTTCCGGGTATTTTTTGACAATCTGTTCCTGGCGATAGGCTTCAGGATCATCGAGGATCTTCTGACGCTTGTCCCGCATCCGCTCCAAACTGCGGCGCACGGCATAAATGCTGGAGGCAAATCTGCGTTGCAGCATGGCCATTGTAAAAGCAAGCGCCCGCCCTCTGGCAGAATCGTCGGCCGATGCCTTAATGGACTGATCCTCAACGTACCGGGTGAGGGCATCGTAAAAATCCCACTCATCATCATCTATTTTGAATTCTACGGTCTGAACTTCCCGATTGGTAAAAATTTTTTTGACGTCGCCGGTGTCAGGGTCCGGGAAAGAGACCAGTGCTTCCTTGATCCTGCGCAGGTAAAAGGGTGCACTGTTTCGTCGCATGGCTTCTTCAAGGCTCTTCACGTCGCCGTAAACATCTTTGTCAAGCAGTTCGAGAAAGAGGCAGAAGTTTTTCGGATCGCCCTTATGCGGCGTAGCAGTCATTAATAGATAATGATCGGTCATGGTTGAAAGGGTTTCGCCCAGTTGGTAGGCAAGGGTCTTTTTGTCTGCACTATAGGCGCTCATCTTATGGGCCTCATCCACAATAATCAGGTCCCAGCGGCTTCGAAAGAGGCTTTCCCTGGCATCATCTATGCGGGAAATCCATGAGACGGAAGTGATGACCTGATTCTTCTCCTGCCAGGGATTTGAACCGTAAGTAGCGCGCAGGATCTCACCGCGCATGATATCAAAGTTTTCATGGAACTTATCTTTCATTTCCCGCTGCCATTGGAAACAGAGGTTCGCGGGCGCAACAATAAGGGCTCTCTTAACTAAGCCACGAATCTTAAGTTCTTTCAGGAGCAATCCGGCCATGATGGTCTTGCCTGCACCCGGATCATCTGCAAGCAGAAAACGAATTCTGGGCAAGGCCATGAAATAGTCATAAACCGCTTCAAGTTGATGAGGGAGAGGATCAACCCTTGCGATGGATAGCGAAAAGTAAGGGTCATACTCGTAAGCCAGGGATAGACGCAACGCTTCGATTCCCAAGCGAAACCGCTTGGGGTCGCCGTCAAAAGGCTCTTTTTCAGGTGTGGCTTCAAGGAGATCAATCTGGTCTGCTGTGAGGACTGGTTCATGAACCTGACCACTGTTGAGTCCCTTGCCGACAAGTTTGATGGATTCACCCATAGGTGTTGCTACAATGACCTGGACGGGTTCAGGAAAAACCGGGCCGTGTACGATTACATTTGGTTTAAGGTCTTCTTTTTTCATTGACTTCCGGGACATACCATTAAATTATAAGTTTCTACTTTAACCTTTGATTTGTTTGGTAAAAATGACTTCATTTTCATTGTATTAATTTGAAAGCATCCCATTTATCCTGCTTGTCCAGCCTGCCCTGTGCAATTCACGTCAGTGACAGCGAAGTTTATCCCGTGGAATTGCTCCGCAGGAGCACCCGAAGGGATTCAACTGGGGCGTATTTCACCGGGGTAGAATTAAGTTTTGGTTGTTATTCCATCGGGGTTAAATCTTTTGTTCTTTATTTAACCGGAGCTTGAAAAGCCGGAACTTCCGGTATCCTCAAAAAGATAAAGCCCTTCTTAGCATTCTTTGAGCAAAGAAGGGCTTGCATTATATGTAGAGCCATGGGGCACCTTGGATAAGATGTTTAGATCGCACCGTGCTGAAAATTTAATGCCTGACCTTAAATGAAATGTTTAAAAAAATCAATGGCTAAATGCTGGATGCTGGTTGCGGGTGTGGCGCCTGTGGCGCTGGTGGAGGAGCGCTCTGCAAGTACTTGGCCGCCTACGCTGAAGCTACGTCGTGCCAAGGGGCTTGTGGAGCGGCTCGAGGAGCCTTAATGCGAAGTGTTTAACCAATAACTTAATGGTCACTGGTTACGGGTTGTTTCACACAAAGGCGCTAAGAATTATTTGACCACATCGAACTGCACGATCATCTGCCCCAGGCAGTGGAAAGCATTATGCTGTTTCTAAAAAAACACGCCATGCGCGGCGCCGATTTTTCGGAAATCCGGCGCAAAGATGTCTGGAGTATTCCCCTTGGCATTCTGCGCGAGGTGGTTATCAACGCCCTGGTTCACGCCGACTACTCCCAGCGCGGCGCTCCTACCCGTATCGCTTTTTTCGATGATCGCATCGAGGTTGAAAATCCCGGCATTCTCCTTCCCGGCATGACCATCGAGGACATGAAACAGGGGGTCTCTAAAATCCGCAATTCGGTTATTGCCCGTATATTCAAGGAATTGGGCTTGATCGAGCAATGGGGAAGCGGTGTACGGCGCATCTTCAAGGAAGCCGAAGAACAAGGCCTGCCCGAACCGCAAATTGTGGAAATAGGGATGCGGATGCGTTTTATTGTTCCACTGGCTGAACCGAATAAGATTCAATCAAATGCGAAACAAACCATGGGAGACGATGCGCTGCCGCCAAAGTCTGGGAAAAGTCCGGCGATTCCAGCGACCCAGTCGCCGACCCAGTCACAGCCCAAGTCACAGCCCAAGTCACCCCCGAAGTCACCCCCGAAGTCAGAAGGATGCTTGCCGTTATAACCGGGGAGATGACACGAGGGGAAATCCAGGAAAGATTGGGGCTGAAGGATGAAAAGCACTTCAGAGAAAACTACCAGCAAGTCGGCGTGAAACTGGGCTTAATCGAGATGACCATCCCGGGCAAACCCCGCAGCAGCCTGCAGAAATACCGTCTAACCCCGAAGGGCAAAGCCGTAATTGATGCACAACACACAGATGACACGGAGAGAGGGGCGGCCGTTGATGAATAAATTAGGCATATAATATAAGTGGGTTATCTCAACTTAAGCAGACGTGATCTTAGAGGGTACAAGGGGTCAAGGATTCACGGATTCGAGTAAATTGCTAAAGACTTACCAGGGAAAATCTTACAAAAGTCGTATGAACTCTGTCCGCCGGAATGGAGCATTCGATCCGGATCTGTTGTTTTGATTTTTAAACCATCATCGCAAAAAACAATTCAACAGCAAGAGTCACAGCAAGAGTCATTGCGAAAACGAAGTTTTTCCGATGCCATTGATCAGCACTTTAAGATCGGCAACAATTTGAATCAACGAGATGTGATCGCCGTCCGAAAAACCGTCTCCGGCTTGCTGAAACTGCTGTATCCCCAAGGTGAATTCGATAAGGCTGTTGTTGAACGATGCTTCGTATACGCTCTTGAAAGCCGCAGGCGTGTCAAAGAGCAGTTAAAAAAATCGGTGGCGATGTTCATTTCAGCTACATTGATAATGAAACCCTGGCGAGCTCTTCGCCAAGTTCCAGACCAGCTTCTATTCTGATCCTGTTGATGCGGCTTTTAAGGCTCTTGGGGTGGAATAAAAAGATGGTTTTTAATTCTATATGATTTCATATTTGAGTCTGCCGAAAGGGGTTTTTATATGGAAATAATTCTTGCATCTAAACCATCTCTTAAATTCTCTCGCTTCGACGTTAAATTAGGGTCTTAACAACCTGTTTTAACATAAAGTAAACCAACGGCATAAAAACCGCGGGCAGCATGTTGCCCACGTGGATCTTTTTGATTTCAAGCAGGTTGATGCCGATGGCCACGATCAGTAAGCCTCCGACGGACGACATTTGACCGATCACCTCAGGAGTCAAAAACGTTTTAATCATCGATGCGGAGATTGTTATCAATCCCTGATAGACGAATACCGACAGGGAAGAGAACAAAACGCCGAGGCCCAAGGTGGATGCAAAAATGATCGAAGCAATGCCGTCCAGGGCCGACTTGGCAAACAAGGTTTGATGGTTACCGGTCAAACCACTTTCCAACGATCCGACGATCGCCATCGAGCCCACACAAAACACCAAACTGGCGACAACAAATCCATGTGAAATCCCTTGGCCGTTTTTTGAAAACCGGGCTTCGAGTCGTCGCCCCAAGGCGTCCAACCGCGCTTCAATGCTTAAAAATTCACCGACGACACTGCCGACGGCCAGGCTAAAGATTACCACCAGAATCTGATTCGATTTGAATGCCATCTGCAAACCGATCAGTATCACGGCCAGGCTGATGGCCTGCATCATGGTAACGCTATATTTGCGGGGTATCCCGCCTTTTAACAGCAGGCCTATAAGGCTTCCGGCCCCAATGGCCAGCGTGTTTACTATCGTTCCTAACATTCTTTGCTCCCTGTCCCAGTCTATAAGCAGGCGACTGCGGATCGGCACCATAAGTGCTAAGTTGTTTTGAAAGATGAACGTCGAACAGACTGAACATCGAACATCGAACGTCCAACGTTGAACATCGAATAATGATGTCGCTTCAGGCTTCGCCTTCGGCTTCAGTCTTCGCCTTCGGCTTCAGTCTTCGCCTCCGGCTTCGACCCGACAAGACGACCCGACAGGCCGCTCTGCAATTTAATTTATTTCGGTTTTTTTTATTCATCATTCGATGTTGGACGTTCAATGTTCATCTTTTAAGTAAACCTTACACAGTCCATCCGGCACAAAAAAATAATTTAGCGCTTATGCGGATTCCTTGAACGCGATCTGCACTTTTGAGATAGCTTCTAAATATCCCCTTGGCACATAGCCTAAGGCGATTAGAGGTGAACCTGTCTGATAGAGGATAATCGATCCATCTGCAACCCTAAAATTTCCCAGCTATCTGAGCAACGACCCGGCTGCAATCCCAATGGGTTGTTGGGCCTGATCCTTCTCCAATGTGCACCAGGAAAATCATAGTAGGCCAAGCTTTTTCAAGGCAGCTTCGTCCTTTTCCGTGGCGGCTTCTCCTTTCCTGGTCTATTGGTTTTGGGTAAACTCCTATAACCACAGACACCAGTTCGAGGTCACCGATACTTAAAATGTGTAAAAAATATGTTATCGCCTACTATCTTGACAAGCCCAAATTGATGAATTACCATCATGTGTCAAAACAGATCTAAAAGGGGGATTGAATGGCAGTCATTACGATAAGCAAAGAATTTGTAACCGAAAGCGAAAAAGTTGCATCCCTGGCGGCACAAAGACTCGGTTATGAGTATATTGGTAAAAATCTTATAGCAGAAATTGCAAAAGAATTACATATTTCCGAAAGTGAGGCAGAGATATTCCGCAAAACATCCCAGTCTCGAATTCTTCGCTTGGTCGATCGATATACCTGTTCTATTGTACAAAAGGTTGTCGACCGCGAGCACGGATGTCTGGACGATAAAAACTACTATGAAACAACCAAAAATCTTGTTGAAAAATCGTACGACGCCGGCGATGTCATCATACTCGGCTGGGGCGGTCAGTGTATTTTAAGGAACAAGCCCAATACCCTCCATGTCCGTCTGACAAAAGATGCGGAAGCTAAAATCAATGAGATAATGCAAAACAGAAATCTGGATCATAAGGCTGCAAAGGATTTTATTGAAAGAGAAGAAGAAGATTTAAGAGCTTATATCAAGCAATATTTCAATGAGGACTGGAACGATGCACGCCTGTATGACCTGATTATTGATATGGGTAAAAATACGGTCGAGCAGGCCGTAGACAAGATATGCGATAATGTCAAACACAAGAAATAACAAAGCGCATTCAACTTAACTACAAGCCGTCTCTAATACACCGAGAATAGAACCAACGTGAGGCGGATTAACCTTCGGGAAATCCGCGATGATGCCGTTTAAACGCAGCAAATACATGGCATTCACCAGAGAGCTGGTTGCCGACCAGATTTTCAGGCCGACCCAGAGGTTTTTTAGAAAAGAAGCTTCCAGCAGCATACTGCTCCTCGGCGCCACATTAATTGCGCTGGTTTGGGCCAATTCCCAGATCGGCGACACCTACCACAAATTCTGGCACACAGAAATATCCATTATTTTAGGCGATTACAAGGTCAGCAGAACACTTGTCCATTGGATAAATGACGGTTTCATGGCCCTCTTCTTTTTTACCGTGGGACTGGAGATAAAACGTGAGATTCTTGTCGGAGAACTGGCGGCCCCTAAAAAAGCGATGTTTCCTATCGCTGCCGCAATAGGAGGGATGTTAGTTCCCGGCCTGATCTATTTAGCGTTCAACTTTGGCTCCGAACACATATCGGGCTGGGGTATTCCCATTGCAACAGACATTGCATTCGCACTGGGAGCCATTGCGCTGTTCGGCCGCAAATTACCTGTGGGTCTGCGAATTTTTCTGGCTGCTTTTGCCATTGCCGATGACCTGGGTGCAGTGTTCATTATTGCAATTTTCTATACAAAAGAAATTGTCTGGCATTACATTATTATTTGCCTGCTTCTGTTGGTCTGTCTTTTCATAGCGAACCTCCTTTGGATCAGACAGACATTGATATATGTCGTTTTAGGACTATCCATTTGGTTTTTCATACTGGGTTCGGGCGTACACCCTACAATTGCAGGCGTTATCGTTTCGTTTTTTGTTCCAGCCCGGGGAAGATATGATACGGATCGCTTTTTACAAAATGTTAACCAATTAGTAAAAGAGTTCGAGTGTGAGGAACAAAGCTGCGGTTATTCGATTTTGCTCAACCAGGACCATTTGCACACAGTTCATGCCCTGGAAATGGCCTGCCATGATGTGGTGACGCCCTTGCAGCGGCTGTTGCACACCCTGCATCCATGGGTGGCATTTTTAGTTTTGCCTTTTTTTGCGCTGAGCAATGCAGGCATGAGCTTGCACGGCATCAATTTTGCCCAGGCGGCCTTTAACAATGTCAGCATGGGTATTGTTTTCGGATTGCTGTTCGGCAAGCCCATAGGGATCGTATTGTTTTCTTTTCTTGCCGTTCAAATGAAAAAGGCAGTTTTGCCCAAGGATGTCAGATGGGCACATATTATCGGCGTTGCCATGCTGGGAGGGATCGGATTTACCATGTCGTTGTTTATTTCCGACCTATCATTTTCAACGCCGCAGATACTGAGCTATACTAAGATTGCAATTTTTTTGGGTTCCGTTATATCAGCGATTGCCGGCATTGCTTTCCTATACATAATTACCGCTATGGATCCCAAAAACTCCGAAGTCAACTGATGTGCATCACGCTTTTTTTAAACAATTCTTTATCCGGAAAGTATCAAAGGGCGAACGCCGCATTGATTTTGGGGGTAAACTACTTGAGTTTAAAAGTTTTGGTTTGTATTCCCCAGACGAATAATTTTACCCACTCAAAACCGAGCTTCATCAACGCCACATCATCGCTGCGAATCTTTTTGAGGATGGCGGATTTTACTTTGTAGCGCTTCAAAAAGGTGCTGTTTAGTAAGAAATCACGGAAACGATCGATATTGTAAATGGCCATGAATGCCATTTTGGCTTTGGGCCCTTCCGGCCCCTCGCGACCCCAGGGGTTTTTCTGGAACAGGCGCTTGAGTTCCGACCAGCGCAAGGTCATTTCATTATAAATAACAGCTTCCTGATCCCGGGACCATGATTCGGTTGTCCATAATTTATTTTCGTGTTGCCCCTCACAGAAATCCGGAGGTCTGAAGAAATGGACCAGACGGGTGGTATCGCTGCCGACATCGTGCAGAGCGCCCTGCTCCACGGGAAAGGTGCGGCAGGTATCCGGGCGATCCTGGTAAACCTTGCACCCGGAGTCACTTAAAAAAGGACACGTCCGCTCTTTGTTTTCGGACATGGCAAGGAGCACTTCCGGAAAGAAATTTGAATCTCTCAAAACAATATCAACATATTTGTCCAAGAACTGATCAGAGGTCAGGTTGAGCTGGTTTTTGAGCCGGACAACGTCGTAAGGATACAAGAAAAGATTAAGATTCCGGCAACATAAATTAAAGCAGGCAATTTGCGGATGACAATGAAATGAAAATTTGTCCCCGGTCGCAAGTCTCTTCCCGGGCAATTGGTCAAGATTGTCAATATCGATGTATTTCATATTTTAAGCGCTAAAACGTTTCAAGCATTTCTGAAACGGTCATTTTGAATTTTTGATTCACGCCTACGGCCTGCTTGAACTCCTTTTCCAGCATGGCCATTTCAACGAAAAAGGGAGTGCGGTCGAACTTGAAATAGCTTTTATCCAAAGGCTGCTCTGAAAAAGCTTCGCAGCCCGGGTGACGAATGACTCCCATTCCGGGTTGTTGCAGTTCATGGGCAATGCCGAACAACCTGCATATCATGGGGCGAAAAGCATAAAGCTGACACAAACCGTTGAAATTGAGCGGACACATGAGCCGCGCGGTTTCCCCTTGTTCATCGGCCAGAGCTGTTTTGCGGCACACCTTGGCAGCTCTTTGTTTTATCTGGTTTTGTTTTTCTTTATCAAGCGTTGTAAAGCCTTTTAAAATAAAAGAATATTCCAGCAAGGTGTGATGATAAAACCGCGTCAAGCAGCAGTTATCCTCGCAGCCGGTACACTTAAATCCGTAATAGTCCGCCGCTTCTTGATATTTACGATCCATGGCGGCATAGATCGTTTTCAATTGGTTTAAAAACGGGGCGCAGGCAGTATTCAGGGCTTGGATTTTTAAAAGCGCTATAGACATGCTAAAGCCGTTTATACCTGGGGGGTCGGGAAAAAGATTTTTGTGTACAAGTCGAGTGCGTACCTGTCCGTCAGGCTGGCAATGAAATCACAGACGATGCGCTCTTTGGACTGGCCGTTGTGATTACACGCGGACATTTCCAGCACTGCAAGTTCTTTTTGAAGCATGGATTCGTTGTTGAAAAAGTAGACGTATAACTCGGACAGAATTCTTTTGGCTTTGACAAATTCTTGATGGACCTGGGGTGAGCGGTAAACATTGTCATAAAGAAATTGCCGCAATTCGGCCATGGCGGCATATACTTCGTCACTCATACTTAAACGCAGTTGACCGTCCTGCACACTAGCGGAAAATATCAGATCCTTGATCATGACAGTGGCGCGCTCGGAATGGGTATGCCCCAGCACTTTTATGCAGGTGTCCGGGATTTGGCCTGTTTTGATAACGCCGCTTCTGACGGCGTCATCCAGATCATGATTCAGGTAGGCCATAATATCGGCAATGCGGACGATGTTGCCTTCAACCGTACAGGCCATTTCATCGGGATCGTCGGGGATAATTTTGCCGTATCCCTTGGAGTGTTTCAGAATCCCGTCGCGAACCTCATGGGTCAGGTTCAATCCTTTGCCGTTCATTTCAAGTACGTCGACAATGCGCAGACTCTGTTGGTGATGTGAAAAATCCGGGGAATATATTTCCTTGAGGGCCATCTCTCCACCGTGTCCGAAAGGAGGGTGCCCCAGGTCGTGGGCCAGGGCGATGGCTTCGGCCAGATCTTCATTGAGCCGCATGGCCCGCGCAATGGTTCTGGCGATTTCAGCAACCTCGATAGTATGGGTCAGACGGGTTCTGTAGTGATCGCCCAGAGGGGACAAAAAAACCTGGGTTTTGCGCTTAAGCCTCCGGAAAGCATTGGAATATACAATCCGGTCCCGGTCCAGTTGGAATACCGTTCGGACAGAACAGGCTTTTTCGGCTCGCAGTCGGCCGCGTGTTGCGGAACTTAAGCACCCGTAAGCAGATATAAAGCCTTTTTCCCGTTTCTCAAATTCTTCACGTATAGACATATATTTCCAGCCGACCAGAAGGTATTAATTGATATAATGTTACGACTAAGGTATCTTGCCACACCTGTCCGCCATTCTGCAGGCGGGAAGACACCAAGGCAGTCACGAGTGAACAGTCATCAGTAAGAAGTGATCAGTAAGGGTAAACTGATTACTGATAACCGATCACTGATCACTGACATTGTACCTTAGTGGCTGAATAGTTACGATATAATAACAAATAAAATTGATGCCCAAAATGCGCTGATCACTATAAAACCTTTGCAAAGCGGATTTATTCACATGCAAAATTAATTGTAAAGAAATATTTTAGCCTTTACATCATGAAGATCATTCATTATTTTTATCTAAAGGATTACCAGAGGAAGGAAATGCAGGGACATCATCTCATACTTGGCGAACTTGCCGATTTTATCTCCGGCGCAATCATCAAAGACACCCATGATGAAAGGTACCGGCAGAAACTGGCGCATCTTTTAGTGAACCGTAAAGGCTACCTGAAAAAAGAGATTCAACCCCGACGCGAACTTTTGGTAACAGCCGGAGATAAAAGCGCAATTGTTAAAATCGATTTCGTGATCAACGTGTCCGGTCGGACCGGTATGATCATAAAATACGGCCCCGGTTCACTGGTCACCCGTCACCGTCCTGCGCTGGCTGCGTCCAGGCTTGTTGATCCCTACCAGGTTCCCGTTGTGGTGGTGACAAACGGCGAAGATGCAGATATTATAGATGGGGATACCTGTAAGGTTATATCACAGGGTCTTGAGGCAATACCCGCCAGAATCGAACTTGTTGAAAAGATTTCTAAAACGGATTTTAATGCAATTTCGCCCCAGCAGGTTGCAATTGAATCGAGAATCGTCTATGCCTTTGAAGTTGACGGCAGCTGTCCCTGTGATGATACGATTTGCAGGCTATAACGCTGTTTTAAGAAACGACCTATTGATAAAAAATGTCGATGTTTGTAACGCGCATGTCTTTTATATGAAACAGATGCTGGATGCTGGCCGCTGGATACTTGATAAAATGATAACAAAAGCAGCTATATACAGTATCAAGAATCAAGCATCCAGTATCAGCCGTCATGAACGAAAATATGGCATATCAAAGACAAACAAACTTTTTAAGATTTTGACCGATAAAGATGGAGCAAGGCTTCTAACAATGGATTATGAGCGTTACATGAAAAAGGCGCTTGACCAAGCCCAAAAAGCACTTGAGGCCGGGGAATTTCCGGTTGGCTGCGTACTGGTTTATCAGGGCAGGATTATAGTAAACGCTTCACGAGCAGGCACCGTCGGAGATGCTGTCAATGAAATTGATCATGCCGAAATGGTTGCCTTAAGGCGCCTTATTGACCTTAAGGAGAATATAGATGAAAGCAAGGTGACCCTGTTCTGCACCATGGAACCCTGCCTGATGTGCCTTGGCGCCATTATTTTAAGCGGCATCGGCGCAGTGGTTTACGCCTACGAAGATGTCATGGGAGGAGCCACAGGCTGCAATTTAGAAGCGCTCGCCCCTTTGTATTCTAGCGGTCAGATTTCAATAGTGCCGCATATTTTACGCCAACAAAGCCTGGAACTTTTTAAGGCTTATTTCAACAATCCGGAGCATACATACTGGCAAGGGAGCCTGCTTGCCAAGTATACACTCAGCCAGTAAAGAATACGGACTAAATTTTTATTTTTCTTGCATTTTTTTCTTGCATTTATTAACGTAATTTTATATTCGAAAAGCTAGTCTGGACCGGTGGTTCACAGTTTGGGAAGATAGTAACCGCAGGGTTAAAGCCGAATACAATTTTCAAAATAGGCCTGTTGCTCTGCTTCCTTGAGACCTTTAAAAAATGCCAATTTTTGTTCGAGTTTAAGGAAGGCGAAAATTTTAACCACAGGAATACATTTAGTATTTCGAGGATTAAAATTTGAGCCTGACACAGAAATCGGGTAAAAAGGGGCGTTTTGTAAAGGTCTCCCCTATTGGTGAGCAATAACAAAAACATTTACTGTAGGAGGTGCAGGATAGCTGTAACAAAACGACCAAATAGACCAAGGAGGTCAGACAGAACATTTATAAATAAAAATATAAGAGCCAAAGAGGTTAGAGTAATCGATCCCGACGGAAATCAGATCGGTATTATCCCTACGTACAAGGCCCTTGCCACTGCTGGAGATTTTGGTCTTGACCTGGTTGAAATTTCTCCCAATGCAAATCCTCCTGTTTGTAAAATAATGGATTACGGTCGGTACAAGTATGAACTGACCAAAAAGAAACAGGAAGCAAAAAAGAAACAAAGCACCTTTCAGCTCAAAGAAATAAAGGTGCGCCCAAAAACAGGCGATCACGATTTGCAGACCAAAATCAACCATATCAAGAAGTTTATTGCTAAAAGGGACAAAGTTAAGGTAACCGTTATGTTCAGGGGTCGTGAAATTACGCTTTCCCAGCTTGGCAGAGATGTGCTGGAAAGAATTGTTCAAGAAACGGAAGAAGTTGCTACAGTGGAGCAATACCCCAAGTTTGAAGGCCGTACCATGTTTATGTTACTGGCACCGAAATAATTATTTTCTTCATCCGACTCTCTTTTGCAAGCGTAAAAGTGCTGGATATGATAGCATGCTACCTTGCTAATTGTTCATGTTTTTTATTTTGAAGATGGCGTGGGCTGGATTTTGTCTAATGCTCGCGCCATTTATATTGGAACTTCTAAAATCAATTAGTGCCCATCCATAAATACATTTGAGCACTAAGTAGTTTCCAATTCCTCATTTGTGGATGGAAACTAAAACTTGTAAAGGACTTGATAAATGCCTAAAATTAAGACAAATCGTGCAGCAGCAAAGCGTTTCAAGAAGACAGGTACGGGTAAATTTGTATTTTCAAAATCACATGCAAGTCATATTTTAACTAAAAAGACCACAAAGCGTAAGCGGGGGCTACGGAAAAGCCAGATTGTTGACAAAACGAATAGAAAAGAGATAAAGCTCCTGCTTCCCAACGGATAGGCTTCCGCTGGCAGGCCCGCCGATGATAGACAGGAAATGCGCTTTTGGGTGCAATGAAGATAAGGGTAACCGTTCAGAGGTTCAGGGTTCAGAGGTTCAGGGTTAAGAGGTGTAAAGTACAGAGATAGCCCAGAACGCAGAACCCAGAACGGGAAACGTTGAACCTGTGAACGGCTACAGATAAGGAGAATAACAATGCGCGTAAAAAGAGGTTTTAAAGCTAGAAGACGCCGTAAAAAAGTCTTAAAATTGGCCAAAGGGTTTCGCGGAGGGCGTAGTAAGCTGTTTCGTACAGCGGCTGATGCGGTAGACAAAGCATTAATGTACGCCTATCGTGATCGCAGAGTACGCAAGCGCGATTTTCGGAAACTCTGGATCGCAAGAATTAATGCGGCGGTTCGCATGCATAATTTGTCATACAGTAAATTCATACACGGCCTTAAACTTGCCGGCGTTGAGCTTGACCGCAAAGTTATGGCAGAGCTGGCGATATCTGATCCTGCGGGATTTGCCAAGATAGCCGATTTGGCTGCACAACAACTTTAGCCCGGATATTTCATGAAAAGTGGAAAAAAATATTGAACAGATTCAAGAGCAGGCACTGAAGGAGCTTGAGGTTGCTGCTGATGTTGCAAGCATCAAAGACCTTTCAATCCGATATCTGGGCCGGAAAGGCAAAGTCACTCAATTTTTAAGGAGTATAGCGGATCTTCCGCCGGAACAGAAACCGGAAGCCGGAAAAAAGGCCAACGAGACTAAAAAATTTCTTGATGCCAAATTCAAAAAGGCCGTCAAACAACTTGAGACGGCATCATCAGAATCTGAAGGCTGCATCGATGTTTCGCTGCCCGGCCGAGTTGTCCGGCAAGGATCGTTGCACCCCATTACTCAGATTGCCCGGCAGATTTGCGACATTTTTATCAAGCTGGGGTTTGATATTGCTGAAGGGCCGGAGGTTGAAACCGATTATTATAATTTTGAAGCACTTAATATCCCCCAAAATCATCCGGCAAGGGATATGCAGGATACGTTCTATATTTCAAAGAACATTGTTCTGCGAACCCATACCTCTCCTACCCAGCCGCGGATAATGGAGCAACAGAAGCCGCCGGTCAGAATTATTGCCCCCGGCAAGGTCTACCGTTGTGATTCCGATCTGACACACACACCCATGTTTCATCAAGTTGAAGGCTTGCTGGTTGATAAAGGCATTTCCTTTGGCGATCTCAAGGGGGTGCTTACTACCTTTGTGCACCAGATGTTTGACACCGAGACAAACTTAAGATTCAGACCCAGCTACTTCCCTTTTACCGAACCCAGTGCCGAAGTCGATATTCGATGTGTTATCTGCCGGGGGGCGGGATGCAGGGTATGCTCACACACCGGGTGGCTTGAAGTCCTTGGTTCCGGCATGGTACATCCCGCTGTGTTTGAAAACGTCGGTTACGATACTACACGCTACAGCGGATTTGCTTTTGGGATGGGCGTTGAAAGAATTGCCATGCTGAAATATAGAATTGATGATATCCGCAAGTATTTTGAAAACGATTTAAGATTTTTAAGGCAGTTTTAAGATGAAAGTCAGTTTAAGCTGGTTAACGCAATACGTGGACGTTGACATGCCGCCGGAAGACCTGGCTGACGCCCTTACCATGGCAGGGCTTGAAGTTGAGAGCGTTTCAGATCGTTATGAGTATCTCGATAGAGTTGTCGTTGGCCGTATTGCCAAGATTGCATCCCATCCTCAGGCTGACAATCTCAAAATCTGCCAGGTGGATGTGGGCTACCGCGTGATTCCTGTTGTGTGTGGCGCGCCCAATGTGAAAAAAGATATGCTGGCACCCTGTGCCCTTCCCGGCATCTGTCTGCCGGACGGAAATATTATCAAAAAAGATTTGATCCGCGGCGTAACCTCTGAGGGGATGCTTTGCAGTGAAGCTGAATTGGGCCTGGGTGCAAGCAGGGCCGGTATCATGGAGCTTGCCTCCAAATTTTCGCCTGGAGATCCGTTAAACCAGGCGCTTGGATTGTCAGACCCTGTGTTTGAAATTGACCTGACACCCAACAGGGCGGACTGTTTAAGTATCATTGGAATAGGACGGGAAGTTGCGGCATTTAAGAATACAAAGGTAAAATATCCTGAAATTAGCCTTCCGGAATCTTGCGATGATATTTCCAATTATACCTCTGTCAAAATTTTAGATCCGGACTTTTGTCCAAGATATGCCGCTATGCTTGTTGTTGATGTTAAGGTCGGCCCTTCACCGTTTTGGCTCCAGGATCGACTGATTTCGATAGGTTTAAAGCCGATTAACAATGTTGTCGATGCCACCAATTTTGTTATGATGGAGACCGGCCAGCCGCTGCATGCCTTTGACTTTGACCGGCTGGCTGAAAATAGAATTGTTGTGCGGGTCGCGCAACAGGATGAGACATTTACCACTCTGGATCAAAAAGAGCGGCGCCTGGATCCGGAAATGCTTATGATCTGCGATGGAGAGAAGCCGGTTGCTATTGGAGGTGTTATGGGCGGGTTGAATTCGGAAGTCGAAAACACCACCACACGGGTTCTACTTGAAAGCGCTTATTTTGATCCGGTTTGTATTCGGAAAACGGCTAAAAAACTGGTGCTGAGCACCGATGCGTCCCATCGGTTTGAACGTGGCGTTGACCCCCGGGGCACCACAGCCGCATTGCATCGGGTTGCCCAACTCATTGTCGAAATCAGCAGCGGCAAACTAATCAGCGGTACGATTGATGAACACCCCAAGCCTTTACCCGATAAAATCATCGATTGCAGCGTCAACGCTTTAAATAGTCATCTTGGTACCCGGTTGGACCAAAATGAGATTGAAAGCTTTTTGCGGTCGATTGAGTTTGATGTTGAAAAAATTGATAACGACAAACTTCGTGTTTTTCCGCCGTCCTGTAGAGTTGACATCAGCAGATTTGAAGATCTTACTGAAGAAATTGCGCGGTTGTTGGGTTATGACAACATCAAGACAACCTTCCCCTTGATACCGGCGGATGACAGAAAGGCGTCCCGGCGGGTCGACTCGAGAGCCCGCATTAAACACCTGATGACAGGCATGGGCTTTACTGAAGTAATAAATTACAGCTTTATCAACAAGCTGTCATGTGATCGCCTCCAAATCAGACCGGATGACCCTAAGCGCAACCAAGTAGAGATATTAAATCGTTTATCGGAAGATCAGTCCGTGATGCGCACATCTTTAGTCCCCGGCCTGCTTGAAACAATGCATCGCAACCTGGCAATGCAAAATAAAAATCTGAAACTTTTTGAGATGGGCAACGTTTTTTTTAGTACCGGAGAAATAGAGAGTCAGCCGATTGAAGTTGAAATGCTGGCAGGTCTTTGGACCGGAATTAGAAACGATGCTTTGTGGTTTTCCGAAGAAATAAATTGTGATTTTTATGACTTAAAAGGTGTTGTCGAAGAATTGTTAAAGAGCCTGGGCGTCGTCAACGGGGCATTTACCCTTATGCCGCCGGAATTTTGCTGTTACACCAAAACCGGTTATACGGCCCAAGTTTTTATAACCGATGAACCATTAGGCCTTTTAGGAGAACTGCACCCGAATGTGCTTGGCAACTACGATCTCAAGCAAACGGCCTACATTTTTGAACTTAATTTCGACCTGCTGCTCAAGCAAATACCTACTATGAAATCAGCCCGGCCCATTCCAAAATTTCCGGCCACTGCAAGAGATATTACCCTGATTGTCGACAAGAATGTCGAAGCGCTGAAGATACTAAAATGCGTTGAAACCCTTGACCAAGACCTGGTGGAAAGTTTATATTTATTTGATGTATTCGAAGGTGATCCGACCCCTTCAGACAAAAAAAGTATTTCATTTAGAATAACTTACAGATCTTTCCAAGAGACCTTGGATGATGATAAGGTAAATCGAATCCATAAAAACATTGCCGACAGCCTTTTAAAGGAATTTGATGCTGCATTGCCTGCCTGACATTTAGGCGAATTAGTTTCTTAGTGATCAAATTTGTGCATTTTGTGGCAAAATATTTTTATAACACCTTGTGATGCCTTTATGGATAAGATGCTTGATGCTAGTTTCTGCCGTCTACGCAGTGCTTCGCCGTGCCAAGGGATACTGGATTTTAATAGGATGTTATCCTTATTTTATCCCCGCTAAAGACGGGATCTTCGACCAGCATCAAGCATCCAGTGTCCAGTATCAGCTTGTTAAATGGCACAGGTGATTAAAGTTTTAATATGTCCTGTTTGGTTACGTCTTGTCCGGGTTGGGGTATTAAGATGCAAAACCAGAAGCCTGATCAAAAAGAGCTGCCTGACAAACTGTACTTCAAAGTTGGAGAAGTCAGCGCAATTACAGGGGTTCCGGCATATGTTTTAAGGTTCTGGGAAACTGAATTCAAAAGAATAAAACCAAAGCGAACACCATCAGGCCATCGACTGTACAGAAAGATTGATGTGGAGCTAATTTTAAAGATCAAGCATCTTCTGTATAATGAAAAATTTACTATCCGGGGAGCCAAACAGCACCTGAGGGCCACAACCGGCGATCTCAAAGAAAAGTCTACACCCATCACTGTGGATGAAATCCGATCAGAACTCAAACAGATTAGGGACCTCATAGAATAGCTTGATTTTTCTGCCTTTTTATAAACCGCCAATTCCATCAGCACATCAAAATTATCACGTCTTTTCACATTCTTTGATGCAGTTACAAATATGCTTGAAAAATATTGACAAGAGTTTTTTTTTATAATAGTTTAATCTATTTATTGCGCGGGCATAACTCAGTGGTAGAGTACAAGCTTCCCAAGCTTGGAGTCGCGAGTTCAAATCTCGTTGCCCGCTCCATAGATAGAACGCCTTTTTCATTATAAAGGTTGTGAAGATAGAACTTTTGGCGGCGGGTGTGGCTTGGAGTTAATTTATTCCGTATGGATACTTGCATGAACACTTAATATTTACGGTCCACGACAAAAGATCTACCATCGCAAGCGGAAACGGGCCACAGCCCGTTTTTGTTTTTGTTAAGCAATAAAATCGCTAAAGCGATTTTATATAACGCGGCTTTGCCGCTTTTAAAAAGGAAATTGTTTTTACGCTAAAGACTTGTGAAAGGGCAAAGAAAAAAAACAAAAAGAAAACAAGGATCCAAGGCAAAAGGCCACAGCACAGAAAACCGGTCTGCAGATAGCGAGAAAAAAATTATCGCGCAGATCAGGGATTTAATTGAAGCATTATGTGCAACCGAGGGCCTGGAACTCGTGCATGTTGAGTTTCAGCGGGAGCCCGGCGGCAGGATACTGCGCTTTTATATAGACGGCCCTGGCGGGGTGATCTTAGATGACTGTATCAATATAAGCCGTCAAGGGGGTGACCTTCTGGACGTCTATCTTGAAAATATAGGGCCTTATAGGCTTGAAGTTTCATCACCGGGACCGAACCGCCCTTTGTCAAAAAGACCCGACTATGAAAGATTCATAGGGAGACAGGCAAAAATCAGGACCATGCAGCCTATTGAGGGGCAGAAGAATTTCAAAGGCGTCCTGTCGGGCACATCGGCAGAGATAGTAAAACTGGCAGTCGAAGGTATTATCGTTTCTATTCCTTTTAGTAAGATTGCTCGAGCGCAGCTTGCTGATTAATCTGCCCGTTTTTAAAGTTAGATAACGGAGAAAACCGATGTTAATATCAGATATAAAACGCGTTGTTGAGCAGGTCAGCCGCGACAAAGGTATTGACCGTGAAGTCCTTATCAAGGCTCTGCAGGAGGCATTAGAATCTGCTGCCAGGAAAAAGCTTGGGGTCAAGGTCGATATCGAGGTGCAATACAACGAAGAGGTCGGTGAACTCGAAGTCTTCCAGTTTCAAGATGTGGCCGAAGTAGTTACAGAGGCGGATCTTCAAATCAGTCTCGAAGAAGGGCGCAAGCTGGATCCGGATTGCCAGGTTGGCGACAGCCTGGGCATAAAGATCGATACATCCACCTTCGGACGCATAGCGGCCCAGTCGGCTAAACAGGTAATTATCCAGAAAATGAAGGATGCCGAAAGGGATGCGATTTACGCCAGTTTTATCGATCGCAAAGGTGAAGTCATCAATGGAATTGTTCAGCGTTTTGACCGCAATGATATTATTGTTAATCTGGGGCATATAGAAGGAATCCTTTTGTATAAAGAGCAGGTTCCCAGGGAGAATTACCGGCGAGGTGATCGTGTCCGAGCTTATATACATGATGTCCTTTATGAAACGCGCGGACCTCAGATTCTTCTTTCAAGAACGCATCCTAACTTTTTGATAAGTCTTTTCCAAACAGAAGTGCCTGAAATCAGTGAGGGTATTGTTTCCATCATGGGTGCGGCCCGTGAGCCGGGAGTGCGGGCAAAAATTGCCGTAACTTCAAATGATTCTGATATTGATCCGGTGGGTGCCTGTGTAGGCATGAAAGGAAGTCGGGTTCAAAACGTTGTGCAGGAACTCAAGGGTGAGAAGATAGATATTATACCCTATCATATTGATTCGGCAAAATTCGTGTGTAACGCGCTGGCGCCTGCAGAAATATCCAGAGTGATTATCGATGAACAAAACCGCAGTATGGAAGTTATTGTTCCTGACGAATTTCTTTCGATTGCGATTGGTAAAAAAGGCCAGAACGTACGACTGGCCTCAAAGCTGACCAAGTGGCGTCTTGATGTCACCAGTGAATCGCGATACAGCGAGGCCATGCAGGACGGCTACAACTCTCTGACGGCACTGGCGGGCGTTGGCATCAGCCTGGCAGATGTTTTGTATGAAAAAGGGTTTTATTCTGCCGAAGAACTCAGCCATGCGGACATAGAAGATTTGGTCCAAGTCAGGGGAATCGGCCAAGAAAAAGCTAAAAAACTGGTTGAAACTGCAAAAGATTATTTAGCAAATATAGAGCAAATTGAGGCGGCATCCATAGAAGTTGGGCCAGATGATGCAGAGGATTCGGATACCGGGGAAGCTGCTGAAAAAGGTACCGCCGAAGGTGAGGATGCGCCTGCCTGGATTGAGTCTGGCGAAGATGATGCAGAGGCTTCGGATACCGGGGAAGCTGCTGAAAAAGGTACCGCCGAAGGTGAGGATGCGCCTGCCTGGATTGAGTCTGGCGAAGATGATGCAGAGGCTTCGGATACCGGGGAAGCTGCTGAAAAAGGTACCGCCGAAGGTGAGGATGCGCCT
>JACNIG010000354.1 GCA_014383215.1 Candidatus Desulfatibia vada
GGCTTTAATCGATTTTTGTACGGTCATCAGATTCCATTTCTTTAGTATGGGTTGTATTTACGAAGATGGAGCAGTTTAACGAATTTATATTCATATGATTTAATTCAGCATATGTCAAGAAACATTCATTTTATAAAATCGCAAAGCGATTTTATAAGCAGTTGACAATCAACAGCGATAGTGTATATGTAATATAAAATTAAATTGATGTGAGTAAAATATGAAATCTGACACACAGGTACATTTGCAGGTAAATGCTGCCCGGATTGTAGCCACCGGCATTTCGGATACGGGGAATGTTCGATCCGAAAATGAAGATGCGATATTCCTCGATGAGGCCGGCACCTTTTTGCTGCTGGCCGACGGAATGGGGGGGCACGAAAGGGGTGCGGAGGCCAGCCAAACCGCGCTCCAGGTCATTCAGGAATACTTTCAGCCGGAAGTTGTTCAGGAAAAACTTATGGACATAACAAAAGTCGAAGGTGTTCCGGCTGAAGTCGTATGTTTTTCCACTTTGGCTGCGGAGGCTGTCGACGAAGCCAATTCTATATTGTACGCCCGCAACCAGGAAGCTCAACTCAAGCGGTTTATGGGCACAACTGTTGTCGGTTTGATTGCGGTCAAGGAAGAAGACTACATGCTGTGGTTCCACGTTGGAGACAGCCGCATTTACCGCTGGAGAAACTCTAATCTGGAGTGCCTTACATCCGATCATTCTGCCTATGCGAAATGGGTTAAAGAAGGGCGACAGGGCACAGAACCGAGCAAAAACATTATTACAAGGGCTATCGGACCCAATGCCGCTTCCTCGGCAGATATCGGCTGGGGAAAGGGTCAGCCGGATGATATCTACATTCTTTGCAGTGACGGTCTTACCGATATGATTACGGATGATCATATCGCAGAGATACTGAAGGCAGAAGATAATGTCGATGATATCACTAAACAGTTGGTTGATGCTGCCAAAGAAGCCGGCGGCAAGGATAATACCAGCACAATTGTTTGCAAGGTATGAGATGTTGATGAATTCGTAAAAAGGAATTTTTTACTTTTTACGAATTCAATAAAGGAAAAGAATCACTTATAAAAAATATTTCTTAAAGTCTATAACTACGGACGTGGATTATGACTAAAAAGACCGGTACCCTCGCGATTTTATTTGCTGACGTAGCTAAAAGCACACAAATATATGAGGCCCTGGGTAATAAAGACGCCAAGAATCTTATCGATTCATGTCTCTCCTTGCTCAGAAAAGTGACCCAGCACTATCAAGGCAAAGTGATCAAAGAGATCGGCGACGAGATTATGTGTGTTTTCCCCAGTGCTCTATCAGCCTTGGAGGCGGCTAAAGACATGCACCAGGCTCTTGAGGACATGCCTCCCATGGATAAACCCGGTTTTACATCTGCCAACATCTACATTGGCATTCAGTACGGACCGGTCATCATTGAAGGCGGCGATGTCTTTGGCGATGCCGTCAATGTGGCCGCCCGCATGGTGGCGCTGGCCAAGCAGCGCCAGACCATCACCACCCAGGAAACCATAGATGCATTGCCGGACGGACATGCATTCGATGTGCATTGCATCGATAAGACTACGGTAAAAGGAAAAAGCGGTGAAATGAATATATATGAGGTCATTTGGGAAGAGCAGGACCTCACCGTGATGATGGATGAAAGTGCGGAATCCACAGTTATTAAAGCCCGTCTGGAAGTAAAGTGTGACAATCAAATTTATGAATTCGATGAAAATCGGCCCAGTGCTACCCTGGGACGCCAGATTCATAACGATGTGGTGGTAAATGATGGCCGTGTTTCCAGAACACACGCTCGCATCGAGTACCGCCGTGGCAAATTCATCCTGATTGACCAGAGTTCCAACGGCACTTATTTGCTGATCCAAGGCAAAAAAAGCGTTATCATCAAACGAGATGAAGCCCAGTTGATCGGAAATGGAATGATCGGTCTTGGCCGGGAGCCGACCCCAGAATCCCCCAAGTCAATACAATATGCTATCAAAATGTAAAATCGCTTTGCGATTTTACATAAAGCAGCTTCGCTGCTAAAACCCCATCCGCTGTATAAAGACCTTTGCAAAACGCCTCTTTTTGCCCATTACGGAACTATCATGTGTCGAATTCAGATATTAATAAGCGGCGTAGCCGCGTTTCATAAAATCGTAACACGATTTTATTTGTATTATTATACCAAATGTTGTATAGGCTTTTAAGTTTAAACACAATTTATGGTATAAATATCGTAACACGATTTTATTATGGCTAATCTTTTTTCACCGCGAAGGGCGCGAAGAAACACCAAGATTTTTAACACAGCTATTTTCGCACTTGTCGCGACAGCACTAATTTTTGCTGCTGCTGCTGACGGTGCCCAGCAATATTACTACAGTATTCATTTCTCCTCTTTCAAAAATCTTGAAAATGCGAACCGGCAGGTAAATTCGCTCCAAGAAAAAGGTAAAATGGTTTTTTGGAAGAAAACCGACGTCCCGGGCAAAGGTCTATATTACAGAGTATATCTGGGTAGATATGATAAAATAGACGATGCTGTTGCCTTTTGGGAAAAATTGAACAAAATCGGAGCAGTTGGTTATTTTGGCATTCATCGTTTTAACGAAAAGGGTGAACTTCAAAACAAAATAAGTTCTGCCAAGATCAGCGCGCCTGCAAAACCCCAGGCAGAACTAACATCTCAAATCCCGCCGGTTATAAGTAGGTTTGCAGATAACATGGATGGTACGGTCACGGATACAACCACAAACTTGATGTGGATAAAAAACGGCTGGAGATTAGATTTTTTTTCCGCGGCCACCTGGGCCGAAGCCAATAATAAATGCAAAAAATTCAACTTAGGGGGCTACAGCGATTGGCGGCTTCCCACCAAGGAAGAATGGAGAAGCATAATAGATAGCAACAAGAAGAACCCGGCTTTGGTTGAACCCAACCCCTTTGAAAACATCATCGGACACATGCCCTACTGGACCCAAACGGAATTTACATATAGTAGTAAGCATACCAAAAGCAAAAAGGGCCCTCTGGATACATATACGGTCCTGCTGTATTCAGGCACCATTAATCACCAGAAGAAAAGTGAAAGGGCGTTTATTCTGCCGGTTCGCTCCCTGAACTAATTAGCGGGGAGGAGTCTTTTGCTCTTCTTTTTTGCGGTTATCCCTTTGGAAATCACCAGTTTTTTGCCGACTTTCATTCCGTCTTCCAAGATGTTGTCATCCTGGCTCGAAACCTTCCTCGCGAAGCTGGTGGTATGCGGATATTTATAGTCGATATATTGTGTCAACAGGGGGTCTTCTATCTTCATTAGTGCGGATTTGCTCTTGATATTATTGATTTTTTGCGATTCGAGCTTGGAGCGAAAGCCTTCGATAATACCGACGGCAAAATCGGTTTTGCGGTAGCGGTTCAGGCCTTTGTCTTGATTGTAGTCGCGCCATTGAGAATTGATAAAGTGCCGGATAAAATCATGGATATAGCCGGCTATTTTAATATTATGCCTGGTTCCTGAGATTTCCAGCACGCGTCCCATTTTGCCTTTTTCCAGGACATATGCAGGCACCCAGATCCCTTTGACAAAATAAAAATCGAGTATTAAAGCCGCAAGATGATAGTCTTCACGAGGATGGCGCAACGCAGGCCGGCCCACGAACACGCTGATAAATTTGCGGTTTTCATTATGGGATAAAAGCTCAATATTGTATTTGGAGATGAGTTCATGGGCTTTAGCCATAGCTGCTTCGGCTTCATGGTGATTCCGGCTTTCAGCAAGGGCCATCAGTTTTTTTATCCGAAGCATGATTTTATCTTCGGCAGCCGGGGAGTCGTGCTCGATTTGCTCCCACAGTGGTCTGTAATTTCCGGAAGCTTTTGGGTTTGCCCGCAGAAGGCGGCAGGCCTCGCGGAATTTGGTGCCGTGGGGCGGTTCGTTATGGGCACCTAAAACCTGATCAGCGAACTGATGCGCCATTTCATGTAAAAGTACCTCGCGAACTGCGTCCCAGGGATGATTGAGTACAAATTGCCGATTCAGACAAATTTCGCGTTTTGGGCGAGACCAATAACCCAGATTTTGCATCTTATTGAGGCTGAACAGCGGCTTGGTTAGCATCTTCCTGTGATCTGAAGATAAAACCCAACGGGCTGTTTCCCATTCACAAAGCAGTCCATGCAGAATAAGACGCTCTAATTTTGCCTGGATAAGCGTTTTTTTTCGTTTCATGAGAGACACGTTTGAGAAATATATTGATAAGGAAAGATAGTCAAGTCAGGTACGAAACTTGCGTCAATTTAAATTGAATTTCTTAGACAGGATAACAGGATAAACAAGATTATTTTTTTCCTGTTAATCAACAAACTCAAATCCTGTAAAAACATATAATTACATGCCAGTCCGATCAGACTATAGTAAAACACATTTTTTAAATTCAGAATTTAAAAACAATGAAGATTTATTTCATTTTTATTCGAATTTAATACAATGACAATTCCAACTCCAGTTTATATGAAATATCAAAATGCAACTTGTAACCTTTTAAAGTATATTTTTTGTGTGGCTTTGAAATGAAAGGGTAGTTACAGGATACTGATTTATGATATACAGGAACTGTACTTTCTTGTTTTTTATAATATCAAGTCAATCCTGTAATCCTGTCCAAAATATTTTTCATTTCCCGGGAAATGAGAGTAACTGCACCCTATTCATATCGTCCTTCAAGGAAATGACAGGACCGGAGCCCCGATTAGCGGGAGTTTCAATTTGTCACGAGAAAAATGGGCATAAGAATTTTGGAAACTGTTATAAAAATACCTGATTCCAATCCTAACAAATGGCTTGTCTTTACACTGGTGGGCATTGGTGTCTTCATGTCGACCCTTGACGCCAGTATCGTCAACATCGCTCTGCCGGCCATAATGCAGGATTTCCAGGTGCCGTTGGCAACCGTAAGCTGGGTGCTTATGGCCTATTTGCTGACAGTATCGTCGCTCTTGCTGGCTTTCGGGCGTCTGAGCGACATTAAGGGCCGGCGCTGGGTATATTGCCGCGGGTTTTTCATCTTTTCTGTGGGATCTCTTTTTTGCGGGATGGCCCGCAGTGCGGTTTGGCTTATCGCCGCCCGCTCTTTTCAGGGGATAGGGGCGGCCATGCTGATGGCATGCTCACCGGCACTGGTGGTCGACATTTTTCCATCTTCCGAGAGGGGTAAGACCCTTGGTATGGTCGGTACCGTGGTAGCAGCCGGATTGACGATTGGACCGGCCTTAGGCGGGCTGATACTGAATCTGTTTTCATGGCGTGTGATCTTTTATATCAATATTCCGATCGGTATAGCGGCGGCGGCCTGGGCTGCCTGGATTTTAAAGGGCAGCCATGGAGATATTGCCCGCTCAGAGTCTTTTGATATGACCGGGGCGCTTTTGTTGGTAATATGTTTCTGTTCATTGCTTATTGCTTTGACCCGCATACACGACTGGGGATACACATCGTTGCGAACCTGGCTTCTAATGGGTGTTTCGATTACCAGCGCTATATGGTTTATCAGAGTCGAAGCACGGGCAATCCATCCCATATTCGATTTGTCTTTATTAAAAATTCGCCTTTTTGTTTTACCGAGTCTTTCGGCCATGATCCTTTTTATGAGCCTTTTTAGTATGCTTTTTCTGATGCCGTTTTACCTGGTGAACCCATCCGGATTTTCCATGGACAAGGCCGGGTATTTGATGATGACGCCCTTTGTGTTTCTTTTTTTTATCAGCCCGTTCTCAGGGGCATTATCTGATCGTATAGGATCACGCATACTCTGTACTCTGGGAATGGCGGTAATGGCGGTGGGTCTGTTTTCTTTGTCCCAGCTTCCCCCTGTAGCCTCTTCTATGACCGCAATCTGGCGTCTTGCACTTGTGGGTATCGGGACCGCTATTTTTATTTCACCTAACAGTTCCGTGGTCCTGGGTGCTGTTTATCAGAATCGCAGGGGCATCGCTGCCGGTACTGTAGCCACGGCGCGCAATATGGGGATGGTCATTGGTGTAGCTCTGGCCGAGATTATCTTTAGCAATAGCTTTGCTGCCCGCAGCGGAGGACTCACACTAAAGGTCTATGGGGCGGAAATGGAACCGTTTTTCATG
The DNA here is from genome assembly GCA_014383215.1 of Candidatus Desulfatibia vada. Classification (GTDB taxonomy): domain Bacteria; phylum Desulfobacterota; class Desulfobacteria; order Desulfobacterales; family UBA11574; genus Desulfatibia_A; species Desulfatibia_A vada. Next base: position 6,158 of record JACNIG010000354.1, read on the forward strand.
GCAGCTTTTCAATCTGCCATGCTGGCCGGTTGTTTTGTTGCGGGACTTGGGATAGTGGTTGCGTTTTTGCGGGGTCCTGAAAACAATCAGGCTACTCCGGATTTGACATGAACCATTTGAAGAGTAACTAATTTAAATTGTCCGATTGGTTTTATTGGTTTAATTCGTTTTATTTGTTAACTGCTTGCATTTCTCACAAATTTTTATTGCAGGAAAAATGTCATTGTATTAATAGCTTGACATGTCATGATCTATGATTAATTTATTGAAAAACCTTAACTGATTGAAATGATAGCATTAAAACTGATTTATATTGTAAGTCATTAAAAACAAACCAATTTGGGGAATTGCCATGCCGGTTTACGAATACGAGCATATAGAAGAGCCCTGCCACAGAGGTAAAATGTTTGATGTAACGCAGTCGATTCACGACAAAGCGTTGAGCAAATGCCCCGATTGCGCCGGTGCGGTGCGCAAACTCATATCGCGTACCAGTATCAGCACCCCTAAAAGCAACAGAGAACTGCGCGATCTAGGCTTCACTAAGCTGGTTAAGCGGGACGACGGCGTGTACGAAAACGTCACCGCTCGCGATGGAGAAAGCCGTGTAATGGAACGCGGCAAACCCGAAACCGTCCCGAATTTGTCAAAGACTATCCGCGACTAACCTGCTACCTTGTATGATTGGTTCTGGGTTCTAGGTTCAATGGAACGCGGATAACTCAGATTAAAACTGATCTACACAGATACAGATAAAATAATATAAAATCCGTGAAAATCTGCAAAATCC
>JACNIG010000357.1 GCA_014383215.1 Candidatus Desulfatibia vada
TCGTACAGTTCCGCAACCACGAATGCCGCCCGCGGCCCAACTGTTTTTGGATATTGATTAGCATTCATCTGCAAAACGCTCCATTCTGAATCACATTTTGCACTTAAAGAATAATTTGTCAAGAAAAAATATATCATTCATAAGCGCTTCGTGTCATATTTAGACACGTTTTGCACTTAAACAATAGTTTTAAGAATGTTCAAGCGTCCCTCAAATTCGAGAGATATAATCGAAAGTTGTCTTTGAGAGTTTAGGTGGTTTGTGGGGTGACGCATCTCCACCTTAAATTGGTCAGCAGATCATCCTGAAGGTTTATCCGGCCTCTTGAGTTTGTTGTTTCAACAAATCTTTCCAACAAGGCGGTATCCAGTGAGGACAGGTTTTCTTTCAACGGATAGGCATCATAGGAAATATTCAAACTCTGCTGCTGCAGATCTACGATTTCATCCAGCGTAAGCAAGTGATCGCCTACATGGGTGACCTCAACCTTTTTGGCCATGACTTACTGCCTCACCTATTAAATTCGATTCTGAAAGTTATCTACTCCGCTCAGTCTTCTATAATCCAGATGTGATTGCAGTGATCAGCTCCATTGGCAAGTTCTTTATCTCTTGTCAATTTTGCCTTTGGATGTATCATCGGTGCTGAGAGAAAGTCAGAGTCGCAATACGCCTGGCATACTTCTGGAACGCCCATGTTTTTGCAGGCATCATAAGTAGTGCATCTTGTTATCTTGATAGCCACACGCTGTGGGCCGGCCTCGAGCACCTCCATCCACGGGTTAATTGCAGACCTATCGCTCATCCATTTACCGAAAGCGGTGAATCTTTCCTCCGCGGGTACTCCGCTGAGAGCTTTATTCAAGCCACTGAGCCATGATTCAGACCAGCCCTTCTTCAGTATCTCAAGCGCTCTCTCCTTACCAACATCCTCCATAATCGCTTTGGCAAAATATATAGCCAGGTCAATCTCACCTTCCCTCTGTTTCACCTGCTCCTCATAGGTAGCCATCTCTTTCTCCTTTCTAAGCTTTATAAAGATTCAATCTTTTATATTTTTGTCCATTGCTCTTAATTGTGAATTCAATATAACTTCCAAAGTCTATCGTTGCAATAATTTAAATTTTATTTAATGTTTCGTAGTCGATGCCTTGACGACGAACAGTGCTGTAGCCACGCTTGATCCTCCTTTAATCGCTATAATGTATGATAAGAACTTCCTTTTTTGTGTGGGGAGGGTATAGTGGAATTGCCCTTTAATGGATGCCCCCTTCTTCACGGGTTATTGAATAACTCCTTTCTTGATCAGGATCTCACGGATCTTTGGGAGTGACTGGCGAGCTGCTGATATGCCGGCATCAAACATCTTCTCATTATTTTTATCGTTCATCAGCGGCATGCCGGCCAGGTCGGGAACGATGATGATATCGGCAAACCTCAGGTTATGCTTTTTAAGTTTGCGGCTGGCAATTGAGAATGCCCTTAACAATACCTGCGTTTTGTCCTTAATTTCAGGGGTGGTATCCCAGGAGGCCATTACATCTACAGCAATAATCACTTTTGGATCATATGCTTTGGCCACATCCGTGGCAATGTTATTGATGATTCCTCCGTCAGAAAAGAGAGTCCCGTACATTTGCACGGGTTCGAAGATGTAGGGAATGGCACAGGAGGCATTCACCGACGGGGCGATTGGTCCGGCCGAAAGGGCAACGGATCTGCCCCTGTTCATATCTGTCGTGACAGCCACAAAGGGTATTTCTGTTTCTTGGATATTCTTAACATGCAAATGACGATTGAGGTACTCCTGAAGTCGTTTCCCAGAAACGTACCCTTCGGTGGACCGGAAGAGGGAAAAATCAAATACATCGTTTGTCTTGATGTCATTTACCAGCGGAATCAGGGCGTCGATATGCGGGTTATCAGCGTAGAGGGCACCTACCATACTTCCGGCACTGGTCCCCACGATCAGTTCAATGGGGATATGTTCATCTTCGAGGACCTTGATAACACCCGCGTGTGCTGCACCATGAAAAGCCCCGCCGCCCAGGACAAGCGCCACCCGGGGCGGATTTTCCAGGGTATGGGCAGGAGGCATTTTCATGGGTTCTTCCACAACCATGAATTGGCGGGAACAGGATGAAATGATCAGGATCACCGGAAGGATTGCCAAAAACAAAATAATTCCAGCTACAGCTGGAAGCAAGTGGATTTTTTTCATAAGAGATAAGCTTTTGATGATTTACAAAAGTATAATTTCACACATTATGCATCATATATTATTTGGATGTTTTATAAAGTTTATAATAAAGTTGTAGTCGCATTTACAAGGGCATGGGTGACCCGTTTCTCGTTTCTCGTCAAGAGTCAACGGCAGAAACCCGTTTTTCATTGACAACTTATTTAATTAGCCCCGTCCCGGGTCACTCTCAAGATGAGAGTAATACTTTGAAATTATATGATTTTTAAAAATCCAACGGTTTAATGTAGCAATAGATCCAAACTAACCGTTTTACGGCTGGTTGTTGACTTTTTTTGAGGTCTAGTTTCTTTCTGAGATTCTTTCGGTGAAAATCAATTACATCTGTGGTCGAAACCAGCAATTCGGCTATCTCTTTGGTGGTTTTGCCCTCTTTGACAAGACCGGCAGCCTGAATTTCTCTAGGAGTAAAGAAAAAACCAGGCATAAGCAATCAAGTATTTCGGAAATTCTACAACTTACTGAAATTAAATGGCTGTTTTCAGGCCTGATGTTTATGCCTCACACATGGAATAATGGAATGTTGGAATGTTGAAGATTGGCTAAGGAAAACTTTCATTTATTAGATTCCTTATCAAGGAGTATTTTCCCAATATGGCAATGTCCCATCTTCCCAGAACCCACTATTCCATAATTCCATAATTCCAGTATTCCAATTGGGGTGAAACCCCTAGCTTGGTATTTGTAATCAGGATGGGATTCAATGGTCTACACCGGAGAGTGCAACATTCGGAAAAGAAAAAGGAATGCTTATTTACTCACGCCTGGTACATTTCCACGGCAGTGAGTTTAGCGGTAAGTAGGGGAAAGGATATAGCCAAAATCAATCATTATTCACTCGTTAACAAATAAACTTATAATCCTATGAGCGTCCCCCATTGCATAAATCAACTTTTTCTCTTTACAGGGGGCAATAGGATGTCCCCAAAATCAAAAATCAAGGGTTGACCAAGTTGGTCTCTTTTGATACAGTTGGTTGAAAGAGACTTAATTAGACTCGGAGGCGGTGAGATTACTATGAAGATAGTCAATATTTCTGAGGCAAAAACCAATCTTTCGAAACTGGTGGCTCTTGTTTACCGTGGCGAGAAGGTCGTTATAGCAAAAAACAACCTGCCGCTTGTGGATCTGGTAGTTCACAAGCCGGAAGGAAAAAGGAAACTTGGCCTGCTGGCAGGAAAGTTCACTGTACCGGATAACATAATGGAAGAGGATGCCGAAATAAATTCTATGTTCTATGGCAGCGATGCATGAATATCATCATTGATACACATATTTTTCTCTGGGCATTATCTGATCCTAGTAAGATAAGCGATGTGAAACGTTCAGCGTTGGAAGATTTGTCAAATACGATATACGTCAGCGCTGTCAGTATTGCTGAACTCATGATCAAGGCGTCACTCGAAAAACTTCGAATCGACTTCGATCCGGTGTTAATGGCCAATGAAAGCGGTTTCGTGCTACTTGATTTTAGCGCAGAAGCGGCATTATTGCTCAAGGATATGCCCTTTCATCATAAAGATCCTTTCGATCGAATGCTTATCGCACAAAGCATTACAGACAACTATCCAATCATGACGGAAGACCCCAAAATCGCGCTGTATAATTGTCAGGTACTTTAGGTGCTTGAGATAAGAAGGAAGAAGGGAGATTCTGTCAGGAAGGATCGGGTAACAGGTGTAAGCCAGTAAGAATAGAAATGTCTGCCATTAAAATCACAGCATATCCCAGGGGAGATGCTTTAAAGTTGGAGCTTTAAGGCTTCTATTCCCATCCGAAACCGCCTGCCCCGTTGAACCGGGTTTACCCCATGCAATTCGTTAAGACAGCGGAGCGCATTTCTCTTGGGTACCCTCTGGGTGTTCAACCGGGGTGCAATCCCTGCCAAATAAAGACAGAACGGCACTACGTCCCCAATTACGACAAGTATACAGTCATAACTTCATAATGTAACAACCCCCATTTCCCTAAGACCGAAATAGTTTTTTTGGAACGGCCCAGCGATATTATAGCAGGTACCGAAAAAAATGCTTTGCATGACCATTGATGCCAAATCATACCTTTGAAAAGCTAATAATCTCTCAACCGGCAGTGAGTTTAGCGGTAAATAGTTGAAAACAGATAGCCATAATCAATCATTATTCATTCGTTGAGAAATAAACTAATAATCTTATGAGCGTCCCCTATTTACTTAATTTTTTACCAGCGTCCCCCTTTAAGCGTCCCCCTTTACGGGTTCCTGTGTCTGTTATCCTGGAACAGATTGCAGAAGGAGAGTCCTGGGGTGATATTCTGACGGCTTACCCTGAATTGCAGAGAGAGGATATCCAGGCGGCTATATATTATGCAAAGGCTTCCCTGGATCATTCTGAAGTGAGAGTAGCTGGTGCCTGATATTCTGAGGCTTTGCCTCGATCAGATATTCAGTGAGGACGTGGGAGAGGCTCTTCGGGATGAAGCAAATAGGATGGAGTCATGGCAATACATATTTAATTACGGCTTAGGTAGATGAGTGATGAAGGCTATTGAGGTGAGTCAAGGGCATACTTCATTCACATATTCATATATTCAGCCAGCAGCAAGGAGGAGGCAGATATGGCAAACAGATTTCTAAAATTCCTTTTACCATTAATTCTCGCTGCGGCCTTTTTCATCTCCTGTGGAAGCGATGAAAGAGAAGCTAAAAATATGCTGCTTCAGTGTCAGAGGTTTGTGAAGGCTGCAAACTGGATTGAATTGGAGAATCACCTGGACAAAATCATTTACCAATACCCCGACACAAAGGCAGCTGAGGTGGCCAAAGCGATGCGAAATGAGATGATACAACGTGCCAATCATATTGCCGAAACTATACTCAAGGCTGCCCTTGCGACTGGTACGGCCTGTGCCGTGAGCTATCCCAATGAACCCTTGTCCATGGAACAACTCCGTGAATTTGGTTACAAAGGAATGGACGGTGTTGAAGTGGAAATTGTCAGAGATGAACCCGATGATTTCCTGATCACGAGCACTCATGCGGTTGGGGACAGGGTGTATTCCGTGGGAACAGATGGATACATCCAATACGACAGTAGATGAGTAAACAGAGGTAAATTCAAGTTGTAAGTGAGCGTGGGGTCAAATCTTGATTATTGATTAATCTGGTAGGGTCTAGTGCATCATTAAAAGATTTCAGTCAAATCCCGTTGCGCCATAATAAGTCAATCAATAATCAAGATTTGACCCCAATCCTTGACATCTTATAAGGAATATGGGGCAGAGGAATGAAGCCAAGCAGGTGGCAATGTATCTGATCAGAGGCCTGTGCGATGAATCCCTGAAGGAGGTAGGAGGAGTCTTTTCACTGAGAAGTTATGGAAGTATTGGTAGGGCCTAGCACGTTATTTAGAGGCAGATTGAATTGGACAAAACACTGCCCCAGCACATCGAGCAAGTCAGAGGGACCAATAGCAGAACATGTACTCAAAAAAAGATTTGACCCGTTCAAAAATTGGCGTTAGTTTGAATGGGAAGATTTTCTGGCTCAGGGTATGTAGGCCAATAGATTCACGAAGACGATAATATGGACGGAGAAGTCTCTTATTCGGAATAGGGGTCCAAAGATACTTAGTTAGTTCTGCCTGGTACTCTGACCCAGGTACAAGTGCAATTCGTTGTCAATCTCTCTTTTATTAGGGAGGAAAGACAATATCGTCTATCCAGGCAGTATCACTTCCACTCGAAATACTGCTATCCTTAGTATACTCCCACCTGAAGGTATGTGTTCCCGAGGTAACAGAAGAGGTTGCCTGTGTCCAATCCAACTCTCCAGACCAAGCATATTGCTCAGTTCCATCTATCTTGAATCTAAGAAAATCATAGTTATTTTCCGAAGACACCTTGAACCAGAAAGAGATATCTCCGGCCGAATGAACAACAAGTGTTATTTCAAGATAGCTTGACTCGCTAAGCTATGGCTCAGGTGACAACTATCTTGACACCCGCCGGTATGGGCATCGGGCTTGTTCTTTGACAATTTGTGGATTTATTGAGGAACTTCTTTTATCGGAGCCGCGTAATCTTAAAGGCGATGGGGTAAATTTTTAATCCGGTCGGCTCTAATCCATTGATCAAAAAATGCCTTGACAAAATGTAAAGGTTAATGTCAATGTTTTTGTTAAGTTAAACATGATCATTCGGGATGGATGCCTGTTGCCGGTCATGATTTTATGGATTTATCTGTTGGCGGTACGGATGTTTATCAACCAATCCGCGGGCCAGCGATTATTTCCAATGCGTTGAAGACCATTTTGAAGCGTTCGAGCAGGTCTATGAGGACATAATTTACCTGATCCAGACTGTGGTTCCTACAGCTATTCAGCCGATTTTTTTGAATTGGATATTGTGCATTTGAGCACATGCATTCGCTACCTGATTTAGTCCGAAAAGCGATCCATTAAAGGTGGTTTCACCGATGCCGGAATCTGTATATCGCCAGCGTAATCCTCAAAACTCGCCGTACTATCAGTGTGTGGAGGATCATTTTGAAACATTCGAGGAGGTTTATGATGAACGGTTGGAGCGGCGGTACGGTTTTTTTCGTCCTTACGTAAAGCAGGTGATTTATCGATATCTGGACTGCGGAGTTCTGCATAACGGTTTTGCGCGTGTCAGAT
>JACNIG010000360.1 GCA_014383215.1 Candidatus Desulfatibia vada
GTAGATGCTGTGGTGGGTATGGAGGGAAACGGCCCGGCCTCGCCAGACCTCCTGGACATTGGTCTCATTATGGCCTCCGACGATGCCATGGCCATGGACGCGGTCATGGCCAAAATGATGGGGTTAGAGCCTGGCAGGCTGCGTTTTCTCAGGAAAGCCCAGGAGATTGGTTTGGGTGATTACGATCTTGATAAGATAGAGATCATTGGCGAGTTGAAAACATTGCCCCACTTTAAACTCCCTTCTTTGGGCGGCGAAGCCGTCTCGGAGAATAAGGCAATCCAGGAAATATTGCACAGCCGCACCTTGTTGGTACCAGAGGTAGACCCGGAACTGTGTACAGCCTGTGGCACATGCGTCGATCAATGTCCGGTATCGGCCCTGTCCATGAACGGCGATACACCTCTCGTGGACGCTGACACCTGTATAACCTGCTTCTGCTGCCAGGAAATATGCCCGGAAAGGGCGATCACGTTGAAATAGTGCTTGACCGAAAACCCTGTTTTTTCGGCCAAGAAATTAGAAATCCGAAGCACGAAATACTAAACAATGATCAAAATACGAATGTCCTAATTACAAAAATATAGTATTTAGTGCCTGAACAGGGGTTTTCATTCAGGCACGAAATAGCAATTTTTTGAGGAATCTGGGTATGAAGTTAAAAAGCGAAGAGACGGTTTATTGTGATGTACTGGTAATCGGTGGTGGAGGTGCGGGCCTCAGATCAGCAATTGCCGCCAGATTAAGAGGAGCCGATGTACTTCTGATTTCCAAATCCAGGGTAGGATACTCCACCAATACCTTTATTTCTAAGGCAGTAATCGCTGCTACCGGGTGGGGAACATCAGAGGACAGGGACGTCGTGCATCTGGCGGATACGGTAAAGGGAGGCCGTTTCCTTAACGACCAGGCCATGGCCGCAAAGGTCGCAGAACAGGCGCATTCAGAGATTGCCTTCTTGATGGAATGCGGTGTACGTTTCGGTATGGAAAAGGGAAAGCCAGGTTTAATGCACACTCCCGGCCATAGATATCCCCGCCATGTTTACGGTGAAAACTGGATTGGCAGTGACCTTGTCTTTCCCATAAAGCGCCGTGCAAAAGAGGAGGGAGTTCGCTTTATCGAACAGGCTTTTGTAACCCGGCTGCTTGCTACCGAAGACCTGATTACAGGTGCTACCGCTGTAACCAAAGACGGCATGTTCCTGACCATACAAGCAAAAGCGGTCATATTAGCCACTGGCGGCTACGCTCAAATCTTTCTGAATACCAATAATGTGCCTGGAATTACCGGAGATGGCCAGGCCTTATGCTACGATTTGGGCGTTCCATTAAAAGACATGGAATTCATCCAATTCTATCCCACAGCAACGGGGAAACGGGGAAACAGAATTCTCCTTTATGAGAGGTTTCTGGCCCTCCCGGAGGTTGTTTTGCGAAACAGGGATGGCGAAGACATCCTTGAGCGTCATGGCTTCTCAGACCTTATGCGCTTGACAAGAGATCAATTGGCACAGTTAATCATGAAAGAAATGACTAATGGCGGCACGTTGAATAATGGGGTAATTATGGATCTGGAGGCCCTCTCTGAGGATAAAGCCAGGCAACTGACACAAATTCTCCCATCTCCATGGTGGAAGGGGCAAAAAACCTATGAGGTTGCACCAACTGTTCATTTTTGCATGGGGGGTATTGTCACGGATCATAGTGGGGAGACATCCGTGCCCGGTCTATTCGCAGTAGGAGAAGCAACAGCAGGTGTGCATGGGGCTAACCGTCTCGGTGGAAACGCCTTGGCTGAAATTTTCGTAATGGGTTCATTGGTGGGAAAAAATGTGGGCGAATGCGTAACGGATATGGAACCTGCTTTTTCCCCCAAGGAGATAATAGAAGAGGAAAAATCCCGTCTGGAAGGAGCCTTTTCCGTAAAGGGATCTAATCCTAAACATATGATTCAAGAGTTGAAGAGATTGATGTGGCATAAAGCGGGTGTCATTCGTAAAAAAACCGAGCTTGAAGAGGCATTGATACGTATTCAGGATTCCTGGCCCCGCGCATCCGTTGTAAATCCTGCCGATCTGATAAATCAATTGGAGTTTGATAACATGCGCATGGTGGCCGAGATGGTCTGCATTGCAGCACTTAAAAGGACGGAAAGCAGGGGGTCGCACTTCCGTGTTGATCATCCGGAAGAAGACAACGGGTGGCTGAAAAACATTGTGTTGCGGAAAGGGGACTCGGGGGTGGAATTTGAAATGAAGCCGGTACGTCTGGATCTGGTGAAACCGGAATCAAGTTAGGACCGAAAAATTTACAGGAACTCACATTATCCCGGGGTCTCGGCCAAGGCATTCCACTTGTCCGGCTTTTGGAGGTTTCTCAATAGATTTCGTAACGTATTAAGGATCATCAAATAGGCTCAGTTGCCCATCCTGCTCTTTTTTCTTGTCTCTGGCAATCTTTCGGTTGATCTCTGCTCGTCGGGTCTTTTCCTCCTGAGTCTTTTGGTCTTTTAGCCGCTTCTGTTCAGCCATATATTCCTGAAACTCTCTTTCTTCTTTCTTGTCGGCAAATTCAACCACTATCTCGGGTTTAGGCAACATACTCTTTGGAATTACCAAACCATTTGGAAGCTCGACCAATGTCAGTGCGTCTGAGATTTCGGGGCTGCAATAACCTTGGGCGCCCATTCCAAGATTACAGGCATTTTCAATCTGAGTCGCTTTGTTGCCGATGGTCGATTTCTTGGTGCCAAAGAAATCGCAGACGGTGTCGGCAGAAAGAAACAACTCGTTTTCCGGATCAAACAAGAAATTGAGGCGGGCGATGACATAGATAATCGAGGCCGCCCATATTTCCTTCTTTCCTCGTATCATTGAGATCTTCCGCTTCCGGCCCAGGGTATCGCATAACCTCAGGGCATAGCCCTGCAAATCCTCATTCAAGTGTTTGACGCAAAAGGAAACCACCAATGCTTCGATTTCTTTCAATCGTTCATCGTTTGCTGCTTTTTCCATTGTGATCCTCTGCTGTTTCTTTCAACCTTTTCACAAGTTCTTTACCAAGCGTACGGCACTGTTCTTTCGCCTCGTCGCCAGTTGGCCTCCTGCTCTCAACTGTCTCGCCCACCTGCTCAAAAAATTTGCCTGCGAGGTATTCAAAAGGCTCTCTCCCTCTCCCACCACCGCCATGGGAAAAGAAAAGCACGGCTGGCTTTCCCTTAACAGATTCGCCCGATTTGTCCCACAGATAAATATCATCGAAAAATGTCTTGATCGTGCCAGCAATATAAGAGAAATAATCAGGTGTCCCGAGTGCTACCCCATCGGCAGCAAGGAATTCATCGAGTGTTATGCGTCGCTCGTTTGTGCTGATAATCTCGACTTCCGCTCCAGTCTCTCGAACTCCCTCCGCAAGCGCTTCCGCAAGTGTCTTCGTGTCTCCGAACTGCTGACTGTGATAAATAACTATAACTTTTGGCATTATCCTCTCCTTTCATAATCCTTGATTCCCGCGATCATTTTCCTATGTGTTTTATTATTTACCTGCTGTTTTTCAATAGACAATCGTCAATAGTCAAGCTTCAATCCTATTATGCTGGCCGTGTTGAGTTATTTAACTATTTAAAGGCGCATCCATGTGTCAAGAGTGAAGACGCGACCCCCCTTTCTTTTCAACAGTCAATCGTAGATTTGGCCCCCATCTTTTCACGCCCCGCCGATTACTGCAAGATTTGATCATTCACAAGGTCACAAGGTAACTATGTCCCCTATTCCGCACAGGGTGGATCCCAAAAAAATGCCTCAAAGGATGAACCGAGGCGCTCTTTTTGTGGTAAGCGGGACCTCCGCCACCCCCGTGGTATATACTATTTGATGTAATCAAATCTTTTCTTAGATCTGATTAGTTTTCCATATTGTCGGATCCAGTTCAATTCTTCCGGAGTCAAAGCCCCCTGCTGCATCGCTCCAAAATTTACCATCAGCTGCTCCCTGTTCTTAGGACCGGTCAAAACCAGGTGAACCTGAGGATTTGACAAAACGAATCTGTAGCAGAGTTCAGGTGTCAGGGGTGGTATCTTAGCCTTTTCTTTGCTGTTTGGCCAGGGAATCATTTCAATCCCTTTCACAGGGTTTATTAACTGCTTCCACGCTAAAGCCGTATAACTGACAACAACAGGATTTCGTTTTTTCAAATGCGGGAAGATATCCTCTTCAGCTCCAGTGTGTTTGGCATTATAGCGAATCATCAGCAGATCAAGCTCTGAATCAAGCGCCAATTGTCCGGCTCGTTTCCGGTCATGGATGCTGGTTCCAATAGCCTTAATCTTACCTTCCTGTTTAAGTTTCAACAATGAATCGACAACGCCCTGACTGTAAAATGACGTCCGCCCCAGCCATCCCAGCTTGAAAACGTCCAGGTAGTCAGTATTTAATTTTTGCAGAGCTTTTTCAACACTCTTGCGTATCTGCCAACCAAAGAACCCCCAGCCAAGCAGGGCAACCACATTCTTCTCTCTGTTTTTTCCGATTACTTCTTTAATCCCTGCCGTAACTTTTTTAAAACTGGCGCCCCAAACCCAGTAATTAGCTCCTTGCTCTGCAGCCCATTCGACATCAGAAGAATCCAGTCCGTAATTGCCTGCAATACCCATCCTAAATACTCGCTTCTCAATGACAGGCAACATCCTAAAGGAGAAATCACTTTGAATACTGTTATCTTCAGCAGTCATCTTGATTATGCTGGTATAATGCCCTCAAAACGTGTGTTTTCAGGCCCTATATCGTCCTTTTCGACCCCTAAAAGCGCGTTATAAGGAATAAAACCATCCTTGGAGTTGTGTGAATAATGCTCTTTTTGCCCCAAAAAGTGTAATATAGGGCTTATTTAGCGGTCAATTCTTTGCCCTTCATTAATAATATTGGATAGTTAGCGTGGCCCGACCCCAATCTAAATCATTTTTCCATATGGTTAATCAGAGCTTCCAGATAGCGTGATTTTATCTGCTGATTTGCAAGGGCCTGTTTGAACGGCGGAAGTTTCAGAATGACGCCCAAAACTCCGGCCATGGCTCGATGACTCCATAAGACCCGATTGTCAAAAAACAGGTTCTGCAACTTACCCCGTTCAATGGCCATCAACACCGTCCTGTGTGTTCCATTCAGAGGAGTAATAGCCCTGCTCGGTCGGGATTTCAAGTGAATACTGTCTTTTGGGCAAGTTCTAACGCAAACACCGCATCCCAGACAGATATCTTCATGCACCTTCGCCACTTTCATTTCGGGTTTGACGGGGTTGTTCGATGATACCAATGTCATTGCTTCTACGGGGCAGGCCATCACGCACTTGCCACATCCGTTGCAATCAGATTCGGTCACGACCGGGATAAAGTTGGTGGTATGAACAGGATGCAGAATTGCAAAACGCCGGGCGACAATCATAGCCTCGCAGCAACATCCACAGCAGTTGCAAATGAAATTAACTTCCTCTCTTACATTTTCACCGAACTGAACCAGGTTGTGCTCATACGCTTCCTGCAATACATCGAGACATTTTTCCGTCTCTATGGAACGGGCGTAACCGTGCTTAATTAGTGACGCGGCTGTGGTATTAAATGTCATGCATATTTCCTGCGGTGCGTTACAGGCCCTGCCCAGGTGATGCATCTTGTGGCGGCAGTAACAGATCCCAACACTCCGATGAGTAGCACGCTTAATGATTTCGGTCGCCCGCTCATAATCCAGAACATATAGTGCATTTTTTTTGGACAAGGCCGGTTCATGGACAAAGGTACGCCCCAGCTGAGTTTGACCTTGAGTGAATAGCGCCCTGATGAAATCTTCTTCCACATTTATGTACTCGTGAAACAGTTCGCTTAATACCTTTTGATCAATGTCATCCCGCACACGCATTAAAGAAAACTCGAAAAACCCCGCCATCGGTGGCGGCAGAATGTAAATGGACTCCTCATTTTGTTCGATGTCAATCAGGATAGCACGACCAGCCAATTCATCCAGCACCTTTTGAGTGCTGGCCAGATCCATTTTCCAGATGCGGCTGGCTTTTTTCGCTGTGAAGGGTTTGATAGGCATGAGCGAAACCAGTTTGGCCTCTTTCTCACTAAAAAGCATTTTCAAGATCTTGAATAATAGTTCAGAAGGGCATGCGCCCTGGGGAAAGCGATCCAATCTGTCTGCTAACTTGTAATAGTCGGTTTTGATTGTATTATGAGCCATGACTATATTTTTCTCTTTCTAACCATTGGCCATCAGCAAAATTGTCTGTTTCGTTCTTCTATTACACCGATTTTTGGGGGAATCGCACCCCGTTCCCTGGAAGCTTCAGCGGATAGCAACGCCTCGGCCCCGGAGATAGTCCTTCAAGTCGCCAATCCCAATCATCCCAAAATGGAACACTGAAGCGGCCAGCAAGACTGTGGCGCCTGCTTGAACGGCCTCATAGAAATGCTCCAAGTTTCCTGCGCCACCGGAGGCCACCACATCGGCCGAGACCGCGGAGGAAGTGGGACGAGGCTAAGAAAGTAATCAACTCAATGTGTTAACTTAACATCTCTTTCCTTCGCTATACGTTCTCCTCTTCTCACTGCGTACACTACCCCAGGTTGGCTTATTCCAAGCCGCCCCGCTATTCTAGTATACCATAGCCGAGGCCTCTCACGTGTCTAATCTGGCAAATCTTGGCATAACCCGCTACGATCATATCAGCCTTGGCATTGTCAACTTATTTAATTAGCCCCGTCCCGCATCACGCGTATTCGGTTCAGCGCCAAAAACCGTCCGAACAACATTTTCCATGTTTTCGGCACAAGCCATCAGGGTTTGCTATACGGATTCCGTTCCTGCCTTTGCCGGCCACTGAAATCCATCAGGC
>JACNIG010000223.1 GCA_014383215.1 Candidatus Desulfatibia vada
CCTTGAATTTGCCCCGCAGCCGTTCCGCCGATTTCCATATCTCATTGGTAAGATTATTAAGCTTGTCTTTGTTCAATACAGTTTTCATCAATTATTTCTGCTTTATCCTTTCAATTTTTTGGGTCTATTCGGGACATCCATAAATAAGTAAATAAGTTATGCTTAAAAGATAATTATTTACTTATTTATGTCCCGAAAGCCCCACTCTACTTTTTCCGCGTGGCAGGACCGCTTGGCATTGAATTCTTAAGTTCTCGGAGCAATCGAGCGAACGCTGCATCGAATCCACTTATGCTCTTCCAATCTCGAAAGTCTCCGATGTGCCGTGTTCGACGGATGTCCGCAACCCATCCTTTCGCAACTCCCAATACGGCGTCGTCAAGGCGAATAGGGAACAAGACCGTTCGCTTCTCAGATCTTTCAAGATCCAGTGCTGTTTCAACTTCTTTTTCAACCCAACTGCTCTCGATCGATGCCTCCGAGAGGATCAGAAGTAACTTGTCATGCTGGTGTATCGATTCGTCGATCTGATACCTAATCCTATCGCCGGATCTGAGATTCTCAGGTGCAAACCAGCAACGGACGCCGTGATCGCTGAGGTCCTTATGGAGGCGTCGCGCTAACTCAATATCAATATTCGAGTAGCTGATGAAGCAAGACGTCAATTGATCCGTGTTAGCGACGATCTTAGGGATTGCAGCAATAAGATCGTCGGGCCATCCGCAACCTCGGAAAAAAGACGTAGGCAACGGATCTGAACCAGCCAATGTCATCGGTTCCAAGTAGCTACCGAAACGGTGTTCGCATTCGGATAGACCGATTACTCCCCGAAACGTACAAGAGCCAAATACGTTTGACCCCAACTTTGCCTGTGTAAAGTCCGTCCCGTGGAACATTGTTCGCGAGAACCTAGCCTGTATGAGATGTGATCTATTGAGCCGAGTTCTAGTGAAATCTGCATCGAAGACCGTTGCACTGAACACATTTGCATCGGCGAGGTTGGCCTGTGACAAATCCGTCCGGGCTAGGAGAATTCCCGCAAGGTTTGCTGAAGAAAGATTTGCATCTACCAGACTCGCATCTGCCATTTGGGCTTGGTCCAGCGAGGTTCCGCGGAGATCTGCGCCTGTGAGGTCGGCCTCCCACAGGTTTGCTTTGTAGAGGTTTGCACCTTTTAGTGATGCGCCGCGTAGATCTGCACCTTGTAGGTTGATACCAGCGAGATTGAGTTCTCTGAGGTCAGCGCCACTGAGGTCGGGGTTTTCGAGGCGCCGCTCCTCTTCAAAAGCGCCCCAGTTCTTGGGTTTGTAAAGTGAAGGGCCCTCGCCCGTAGGCTCCATCGAGCCAATTCGGCGGCTGCCGGGGTTCCATTTCTGGTTCCAACCTCGGACACCCTTGTGGAGTAAGTTGAGCTGCGAGGCATCTGCCATCTTGAGCTTCCTCTATTGCATTTCAAATATATCGACGTGCCAACTTAGAGACATAGCTGCACATTGCCTTCATCCCGGTCGCACGTCTAGCGTCCCTCGTCCGGCTAACGCAGAATTAAGCTGACTGGAGGGCCGCAGGCCTTTCCAGTCAGCTTGAATGAAAAGTTAGCTTTTTAGAAGCACATAAATTATCTATTGTTGAATAATTCTGTGAATTCTTCATCTGTTATTTCTTTGTCTTCATATTCATGATCGTCTTGTACGATCCATCTATCATTTTTTACTTCTAAAGTATGTAAATGGCCAACAAGATGGCAATTTGGCAGGATAATCTTATTTACAAATGGAACATTTTCGTATGATTTTTTTATAAAGACAGCACCTTTCGTTTTAGGGATGATCCACGGAAGAGGCCCAAATCCGGCAAACTGGCCAACAATTATTTCCGTGAGTTTATGAATGGCTTTTAAAGCTAATTCCCTATCATTTTTATCTGTTTCAGGATTAAAATGTATTGATTGATTTCTTGTCTCTTTTAATTTATTAAAAAGGATTGCAACATCAGGCAGTAGGACCTGCCAGGATTCAAGTGTGTCAATAGCTAAGTCCCAATTGTCAAACGAATTTTTTCTATATACTTTTTTGTATTCATTCGTGTCTTTATAATCATCTCTCAAGTGTAGTATCAACTGATTTAGTATTCTTTCGCCAAGAGAACAAGCGGCTGTTAGGGCCGGGTAGTATGCCCCAATAACAAAAGCCTCCCTTGCTTGCCTTAGGAATTTGTTGTGAAAAGCGATAATGGAAAATGGGGAAGCGCCTAATTCAATAAAGTTCTCAATCTTTTGATGACATCCAAATGCTCCAAATTGTGCAATGAGGCCCTCTTTTATCTGTATCTTATTATTTTGCCAGAGTCTTTTTACATCGGGCTCCCAAGTATCCTGAACTTCTTGCTTCAGAATAGACGCTCTTGTATCAAAATCGTAGGATAAAATTCGATAACGTTTCATTGTCAATCTTTACTTAACGAATTAATCAGCGGCCCGGCTTTTTGGGTCCGCTGAATTTAAGGGTTAAACGGCCAGCATATCATCTCCGAGTCACCGTGTTGCAGGACTTAACCGCTCAGTGAGCGCGTCCAGTCCAAATTCACTATTGAGACCATATTGCGGTGGCCACTCCATTGACTTTTGCATGGCTGGCCAAACTTGTAATAGGGTTTGATCCCAAGGTCCCCCTGTGATCTCATAAGTTAGAGTTACATTTTCAGGGATTGCCACAGAAGTTTTGATGCTCACAATCTGAAAAGCGAGAGAACCGAAGGCCATTGTAGTAGCATACGCACGGACCCCACCATTGTTAGGTGCGGTCCGGAGATCTTTTGCCGCACTATAGATGTTTGGTTGGTTGATACATTTAGCGATCCACACTGATGTGCGTGGTGGAAGAGATTGCACAGCGCCCATTAGTTGACGCTCGTCTTCGGAATAAAACCAAGTCCTATCGGAATCGATGGACTCAAGAACCATAGCTGTTTTTAACGCCCAACGCGCGAGTGTTGATTGGGCTGATATATCTATGTCTTTCAGCTTGTCATCGAGAATAGATTTCATGACAGGCTTGGCTTCGTTCTCAAGCCTGCTCATCCAGCCATTATTGCAGGAAGCGCACAGCCACTTAACCAGTAATTTCGGTTTTGCCATGCGCCAGCTCCCCAGTTTTTGCCCGCCGCGCTCTGCCTCCATACGAGATTTGCTTGAAGTAGGAAAGCGATTCATCAACCATAGTGGCCAGGCATCCTCTCTGGTGGAGGCATTCTTATGACAAAATATGCACGTTCGCATACTAATTCCTACTATCTTCCCGTCGTGATTAGCCGTTTAACGGCTGAATTGTTAGGAAAGTCCGGGACGGTCATACAATTTAACTATTCTCTATTTTTTTACTCTTTGCCGTAAAATTTTTTACCGCTTTTGGAATAAAATCGTGTTACGATTTTATTGCTTGACCATAAACGAAAAAATCAAAAAAATCAATGCTTAGTATGACGTAGCGCCTGTGGCGCTGGTGGAGGAGCGCCCATCAAGAGGGATTGGGGAGCGCCCCGCGAAAGCATCCGGCCGCCTACGCTGAAGCTTCGTCGTGCCAAGCCGTCTACGCATAGCTTCGCCGTGCCAAGGGGGATTGAGGAGCGGCTTGGGGAGCCTTGATGCGGTACTGGATGCTGGTTACTCGTTGCTGGTTGCTGGATGGGAAAATATTTCTTAGACCAAAGTCATTTCCAGATACGCCTGGCATTGAATGATACTTTATACGATTTAAAAAATCTTTCAGCAGCCTTCTTTTCAGAAAAAGGAATCAATACACAACCACTACCAAGCTTTTCTCCTTTCAACTTGGTAAGCTCCCCTGGATAATTATAGTTCGCACGTGCTCTTGGATAAAACTTCCGGTTGAATTTTGCCTTTGTTTTTTGGTTCAAATTTACTAAATCAAAGGTATAAAGCAGAAACGGCCTTAGATTGAGAAGCATAGAGACATCAATGTCGAGCAGCTCGCGCAAAAACAGGATCTTTCCCTCAAGAAACAGGTTTTGTAACAGTCCGGAATCTGTTTCGGCCAACTCCGTTTCCGTTCTGATAACCGGCTGAATGTTACGGCCAAGTTCCAGTGATATGATCGCATTTTGTATTTTTTCGATGGTCTCTTTTTTATTTGTAATTAACATCAAATCAATATCAGACCTCGGACCATAGTCTTCTCTCGCAAAACTGCCGTAAAGGATTATAGCTTTTAAATCTTCTATGGGAGATAGTTTGGTGACTATCTTTCTGAAAAGATTTTTATTTTTCAATCGGTTCACCAAAGTTTTTCCTGAAAAATTTCAATATTTGATCGAGATTTTCCATCGCTTTTTTGGCCCTGTCACCATTAACACCGTCATAACCAAGATCACCATAGGCAAACCATACTTTTTTCATGGCCGCATTTATTTCATCGGGGTATCTTTTTCCCGAGAATTGATGTCTCTCCCGATGAGTTCCAAAGTGTATGTTCTCCCTGGCGGCATCGGCTTCAATAAGTTGCTCAACGACTTTTGTAGCAATATCTCCGACAACAGTATACAGACCTTTGTCAAAGGCATCTCTTACCGCTTTTAGTTTTTCCCGTGCAATTTGTAAGTGCTTTTTATAGTTGCCCATTCAATCAGCCTTCTTGTTAATTATGATAACGAAAAATAAAGAAAATGCAAGCTTTTTCGTTACGATATTGAAAGTTGCAAGATGTTTTTGCTCATTAACCGAGGATTAACGCATATGAACACGGATTGTTTATTTAGCCACTCCGGTACAATCTTCCAGCCTGTCCCGGCAATTTCACGGGAACCTACCCCAGAAGAATAACCACATAATTCCACAGGGAAGGCGGGGTAAACACGATTAATTGGATTTGTTTATTATGACAATGAAAGTCCGGATCATACAATTTAACGATTCTATGGTTTTTTTACTCTTTACCGTAAAATCATTTTGCCGCTATTGGAATAAAATCGTGTTACGATTTTCTGAAACTCCCGCAACACAGACTGCGGGATCAGACTGGCAAAAGGCTACCGCACTTTCGCATTAAAGAGGTTACTATCCTTTCTTTTATTTGAATTCATTCCGCGTTGCCCCGGTGTAGCGGGATCCTCCAAGGCGGATAAATCTCCACTGCGTTCCGACAAGCCGCGGGGAATACAAATTTAAACGTTTTATATATTATATCAAGACGTTCCTGTGGCCCGCCCCCCCATTCAGTTCATGCAGAAGTCAGTTGACAGGTTGTGCCGCCGTTCTTAGTCGCCGGTATAGCCACAAACACCGGTCCTGGGGGAGTTGACAACTGGTAGAAACATTTCATCATCACATCCATGGGTTTGAGAACACTCTTCACAAAGCCAACCCTTTTCATCCCACTGACACTCGCAACAAATTTGGGCCGCTGGTTTTACACCACATTCATCACAGGAGATTATAGGCTGGGCATTTCTTGTGATTATTTGAACCTTTTTGTTTCCATCTGTGGCCCCATGATAATTATCAACGGCTTTAATAGATAGTTCAGTCGTACTTCCAAAGTCATACTGGTAAATTAATTCCACTCCGGGAATGAATATATCTTCAACTTTATGCTTCATATTGATTTCATCTCCATATCTTTGACGGGAGAATGAACTCATATGTCCACAACACTCAAGCCAAATGTCTCTTAGGAATACATCGAGATTTTTGAGAGTCGAATTTCCGACGATTAATAGATGTAAAAAATAGTCAGGGTTGAAAGAATCGCATATATTCAGATAAAGTAGATTCCGAGGTTTAGCTTTAGATGGTTTCTGAAGGTGTTTAGTTAGACATGATTTTATGTGCCTAGTTAATCCTTGCCGCGTGAATTCAGAATCGCACAAACTGCATCTTGATTTGGGTGTTTGATATGCCATGTCACTTCCTTCTTCATCATTTACTGGTTGTATGACCAGTCGTATATTTGTAAGTATATGCGGGACATCGTTTCCGGGTGAGCAGCGGCCCTATCATTGGCCGTGCTTATACCGACTTTTACGAAAAACCGCGGTTTTTCTACCGTCTGCTCCACCCGGTTGGTTATACAATAAAATGATCGAAATTGGACACAAAAATGTTTATCCACAACATTTTTTATATTTTTTACCACTTCCACAAGGGCATGGATCATTGCGGCCGATTTTTATAGACTGAACAGGTTTGGGTGGGTTAAGCAACTTTTCAAGATCCGAGATATCTTCCGGCTTGTCCGGTTCAATGCCTAAAATGAATTTCCATCCATTTTTATCAAATATGGAAGCTATTTCTTCACCCCTATGTTCATTCTGAACACGTACTATTGCTGGTTTTTTTTCTGTTCCTAATTTTGCCATGATAAAATACGATTCCTTATTTTTTTATTCTTTGCCGCAAAATCATTTTGCCGCTTTTGGAATAAAATCGTAATACGATTTTATTGCCTGACCATAAACGAAAAAATCAAAAAAATCAATGCTTAGTATGGCGTAGCACCTGTGGCGTTGGTTGAGGAACGCCCATCGAGGGAGGGCTTTAGGAGCGCCCAAAGATGGACTTGAGGAGCGCCCCGCGAAAGTCATTCGGGACTTGAGGAACAACACAGGAACAAGACATTTCAGCCCGGGCATCGACTGAGCTCAGCCGAAGTCAAGACGTAGTAATTTCAGAACTCATGACCTGTATACGTAATTTCAATGTGATATGAAGGTTTAGTCGTAATTTCAGATGCAACAATTTAAACATCGAACATCGAACGTTCAACGTCGAATGTGGAAGGCGCTCGCGTAGCGCAGGCGCTTGCGCCGCGTGTCGCTTTGTCTTTATTATAAATGGTAGAATGCATTATTCGATGTTCAACGTTC
>JACNIG010000361.1 GCA_014383215.1 Candidatus Desulfatibia vada
CCACATTCGACGTTCGACGTTGAACGTTCGATGTTCGATGTTCAAATTGTTGCACTGAATCATTAAGGTTTATAATTTATCCCTTTCTTTATGCCTTTGTGCCTTAGTGGCTGAACAGTTGCTTCTCGTTTAGCGAATATGATCGAGCAGTTGCTTCAAGTCGGTGATAATAATGTCGGGAGAAAGATTTCTACACTTGGGGTCATCCTCTCTGAGTCGCAGCGATCTGGCATCGCCGGCAAACAGAGCGGTTTGCAATCCAGCCTTTTTGGCCGGGTAGATGTCGTTTAGCATGTCATTTCCAAGGTATAGCGCGGCATGCACGGGAATCTTTATGTTTTGTAGTTTTTCTGCCACGCGTTGAAACAGATATGCCGATGGTTTGGCGTAGCCGAACCTGTATGAGAATAGCATAAGATCCGGATGAAAACCAAGGTCTTCCGGATCTGAGCCCAAATACCATTGAAACAAAGATGGGGTATAAAACTGAGCATTGGAAACAATACCCATGCAAAGGTTTGATTCTTTGCAGCCTGTAAGCATCATTTCCAGGTTCGGCATGGGGTACACCGGATTAACGATCAACTCAAATTCCACGGCAAACGCCCTGATATGATCCAAATTATTGTTCTTTAAAACATGCATCCATATCTTATCGATTTCCACTTCCGGAAAGTCGACGCCCTTTGCTTTCAGTTTTGCATGTTCGTTATCAATGGCAGCGAAAAAATCATTTAAGACAGCATCCGGGGAGCGGCGGATTCCGAATTTTTGCAAAAGGTTTATTAGTTGTTCCGTCTTTGCCACTTTTTGTCGGGCAATGCCGATGTCGCCGGAACCACTGATAAATAGAGTGCCGTACACATCAAACATGATACACTTGATTTTTGTTGTAAGTTCTCCACTCGGCTGCAAGGCGGTCGCATGAGGATACAACGGCCTGATATATTTTGAAATCAGATCATCACTCAACATAGGGACCCCATTTGAGCAGGCTGAAATTTTCCAGGTTTAAAAATGCTGAAAATAAACTGTTTTTGTCGATGCGGTGGGAAACGTTAACCGTGAGAACTTTTCTGTAAATACTTCTTAGCGCTTGGGTATAGATCGCCTGATTGTAGTTGTCTAAAATGGCCTGCCGGTTGTTTTGTATCAAATCTTTTGGATTGGGTACCTGGCCGGGCGACATTAGAAATGGATTCAAATCAATCAGCACTGCGCGATTGTCGGGCTCTGACAAAACACGGGAAATGATCTGCTTTTGAAAGGCCTCATTCAGCAGGCCAAAATCGATGGTTTTATCTGCAGTTGTTTTTTCAAATGCATCGGTGATGGATCTTTCCTCAATATTGAAATTGAACATAGCGCCGGCTTTGCGCGTACTTAACTGCCAAGCAGCCAATAGTTTTGCTGTATCAAGCCATGTGACAGGTACATAAAGCCGGCTATAAAGATGATCCAGCTGAATTCCGTTGGCTTCAAAGTCACGGCATATTTCCGGAAGTTTCCGTCCCCAGAGTATCTTTTGTCCCGTCCAGGGTTCGAGAAATGAGAGACCGAAGCCCTCGGTAATGCTGGTTGTAATCACAAACTTGGAGGCGTAAACTAGTTCTGAAAATTTATGGGTTAAACCGGCATCAAAGACGACGTCCAGGTTCTTTTTCTGAACAAATGCCTTCCATCCTGCGTAGCTTTTAATGTCAATCGGACTGTTGGGCGGGAGTGTAATCATCAAGGTTTCATTATTATTGAAAAACAAAGAGAGCAAAATGGCTTCACCGATATTTTTTCTGCGGATAGCGCGGACAGGATACAGCACTTGCTCTTGGATAGAGGTCTCGGATGAATTGAACTCAAAAGGCTTGATAGTGTTGAAAATTTTATGCAGACCTTCTTTTTTTAAACCGGCTTGCAACAGGATGTCGTAATCCCTGGAATTAATAACGCCATAATGGCAGTCAGCCACATATTCATCGTCAGAAAAGTATGACTGCGGCCGCCCGTCTTCGGCAAAGTCATGGATCTGTAAAAATAATTTTATATCCCTGTGTTGCAGCTCTTTGAGAATTTTTAAGTAATTTTTGTTTTTAGCCAGGGTGGGATTGTGAACATGAACAAAATCGCAACCGCTTTTCCATTTTAAGTTGATCGCTTTGATAATGGAAGCAGCCACATCCTTAGGATCCAATGGTTTTTGGTCCGGCCGGCCGTAGCCGAGCCCCGGGATCTGGATAGTATCACAAGAAAGCTGCGTTTCCGGAGCAGCGCCCGTCAATACAAGCATATCGCATGTGTCCATAAGCGCTTCAACCTGTTGCTTTATAACGGTGGTGACGCCCCCGGTTTTGAGATGATAATGGATAAAGGCTATTTTCATTATTCTTCTTAGACAGGATCTACAGGATCCTCAGGATATATTTGCATTTCCTATAGATTTAGGTAAAAATCTAAATTCCTTTTCGAGCAAACCAACAAATTCGTATGACGATTAAAAATAAAAGAAATTCGATCTCTTTTAAATTTGAATCGCTCAATTTAGGATAGGATAAGTCGCTAAATATGTCAAAAAATATTCGCAACCGGATCGTTTACATTTCTCTTAGAAGGGCTCAGAAATTTCATTGAGATGCTGCGAAATTGGGTTTGCCGTAAGGACGTCCGTCGCCGGTTGTATCAAAAAAGGTTGCTATTGGAAATGATGTGCCTATCCGCTATGCATGTTGGCATTATGACGGCCGGGAGGGAATCGTTTTGGAGGTTTATTCATATTTTTCATTGATTTTATTTGATTTTTTTGTTTATTCAGTAAGAAAACAATTTTTCTGTTTGTCTCAAAGAAATCGCTCAGGGTAATGATCGTTTATCGAGGTTAGAGCAGCGTTTGACTTACATGTTTGGACTGTCTTAGAAATTCTGTAAAACCCTGTAACAATTGTTCTGCAATTTTTCATATATATTGAAAAGGATAGAAATAACTACTTAAATTTACGGCGATATTGTTAATACACAGATTTTTGAAGTTTTGTGATACACAGAATTTTTTCTGGTTACTTACTAGTTAGGGACGAAGAAATGGGCAGAATGGAGCACGTTGTCACGCCGGAGTTTCTGTGCCAGATCGGGCACATCGCGGTGTCATTTGCTGTACTCGAAGACGTGATTGACTCCTTCGCGTTCGCACTCATCAACGAGCCCCAACGCGTGTGCAGAGCAATCACCGCGGAACTGCCATTCAAGAATCTGCGCGCCCTCTTGGTCAGTCTGTTCATCGAGAAGAATGGGCGAACGGAGGATTTCGCGAGACTCAAGGCCCTTCTCAACCGTGCCGGCAAAGCAGAGGAAGAACGCAACCGCGTCTTCCATTCGGGCTGGGGAATCGACGAGGAGAACATGCAGCTCGTGTATCGGAGCCGAGAGACGGCCAAAGAAAAGCATGGGTTGCGGGGCGAGGGCAAGGAATACACCATAGGCGATCTCAAGAAGGTAGGAGATGACATGCTTCAGTTAGCCACTGAGTTCGAGGAACTACGGGAGGAGTTGCAGACGCGAAATCTGCTACAGGACCCCTTCGAGAAGTGACCCTAACATCACACTGCACAGGACGCCAAACAGCCGGCGCCTGTGGGTTATAGCTCATTAAATCTATGGCAAAAGAAGAAATCAAATATACTGAAAAAGGTATACGACTATCTATAGAAACCTGCATCGAGAATGGCGAGCGTCTTTTAATGGATGCTCAAATGCTTGAATTCTCAGAACCACCAGCAACTGCGATTGCGCTCATAATAATTGCACAGGAGGAATTTGCAAAAGCCTTCCTTATGACACTTGTTTTAAAAGGCATAATGAAATGGAACAAATATTTGTGGCGGGCGACTCGTGATCACAGATGCAAACATCTACTTGTGATGATCATGGATTACATCAATCCTGATTTTGATGAGTTCATGAAGCGAATAAAAGAAGATTTATCATGGGTCGATGGCATTCTGCCACCAAATGTGGCTGATGCATTGAATATATTTAGGCACGAAAAGCTTGGACGCTGGGAATCGAGAAATCGGTCTAAATCTGAACCTATGGAATATGACGCGAGTGCAAAAAAAGTAGGTAATGGGAAAATTGACAAATATAAACAAAGGCAGCTCTATGTAGATGTAAAAAAAGATGGTTCCGTTTTGCCGCACACTGTCGCAACTCAAAATGAAATGGAAAAAGAGAGAGAGCGGGCAGAAAGGCTCTGCTTCCTCGCCAAGAGCCTCATCCACGATGAAAAAGAAACCTATTATGAATATAAAACTGTTGAAGAAGCCTTTAGCGTCCTTTTCTCAAATTTTCCAGGCGAATAACGAAAAAGCTATAACATGCTGCTGGTAGGGACGCGCAAAGAGCCGCGCGCCCCACAGCAGCGGCGTTGTTCGCACCCACTATCACGATAGATGACTTTTATAGGATGACTAAAATAATATAAATCCGGAGAGAGGATGACATGTATGAACGCATTTTAAAACAAATGTGGGAGAGGGTTCGTACCCGACAATACGTAATGACCTTTCATGCGGAAGAAGAAATGGCTGATGACAATCTGTCAATTTTTGACATCGAACATGTCGTTCTTACAGGTAAAATCGTTGAACGACAAAAAGACAAAAAGACCAAAGGGTGGAAATACATTTTGGAAGGTAAAACCATTTCAACCGGTAAGGCGGTTGTAGTTGGCAAATTGAGTATTACTGGTAAATTAGTGATTATCACTGTATACAAAATATGAGGTGAAAAATGGTTTGTGATATTTGTGGACAAGAAGGTGCTCAAGTTCGTCACGTAACCCGAAGTTACGGCAAAGGCGCGGATTTGCTTATCATAGAGAATGTCCCTGTAGTCAGTTGCCCTCATTGTGGGGAAAGCTATTTAACAGCAGAGACATTGCACGAGATTGAACGTATTAAATTACACCGCCAAAGCTTCGCGAAAAAGCGATCAGTGCCAGTAGCAGCTTTCGGTTAGATCGCTATCCTTCAAGATCAGGATTTACGATAGGGATAGGCTACCTCAATCCTAACGGCCAGCAGTGCTGTGGGCATTGCGGAGTACCTGGAACTGATCATAGACAGTATGCATACAAAACTGAATGTACTATTTGTGGTTATGTCTACGGAACAAATGGATCAGACATGTTCGAAAGGCGATGCCCTGAGTGTCAGAAAGGGGCCGCAGGGATTAAGTACTGGAAAACTCTAAACAGATGAGTGCATGTGATTTCAATAAAATCGATGGAAAGTTTTGGAATCAATGGATTTATGACTCATGACATTTGGAGAAAAACAGAGCAGTATCAATCATGGCAAAGCGTAAACGAAAACTCACTGCTGCTGAGAAGGCAGAAAGGAAAAGGCGGCAGAAGGAGTACATGACCATCTTCATCAACGGAAAGCAGAAGCGAGTCAAGCGACCGCCAACCATTGACGGCATGGATGTGGACGAGTTCATCCGAAGGAACGCAGATCCCATCTGGTTGCATCAAAATGAGATGTGGGAGTATATGACTGATGACGAGGAACCATGACCTCCCAACAAGACGGTTGCACTCGGACGGATAGAAGCGGCGATTTTTCGAAAAATAGCGCATTTTGATACTGTTTTTGTAGTTAGAGTCTTTTTCGCCTAACCCATAAATTCAGCGGATGCAAAAAACAGCATCGCTGATTAAATCGTAAATCGTATGATGATCTTTTTTTCTCATCAATTTTCATGCAAAATTTAGGAAATACAATTCTTTTTTAAAGCGTGCAGCCGCGTTGCATAAAATCGCAAAGCGATTTTATAAAAGGTTTAATTTAATGGTTAAAAAAGAACTGCCGGTCATCCCCTTCGACCGGAGCGACGACCTTCACAACCTGGAAATAATCGATTCAGCTGACATGGTCCTCTTTATGGCCGGAAACCAGTTCATGGCGATGCCGGAGATTATTGCCGGCTTTCAAAAAGAATACCCGGATATTAATAAGATTTATTATGAAACCCTTCCTCCGGGTCTTGAACTCAAACAGATCTTGGTGGGCGGCGCACAATTCAGAGATATAATATTAGACGTTTTCCCGGATATAATATTAGTCCCTTAGTTGTAAAATTTGTGTATTTTGTGGCAAAACTTTTTCGTATCCATTCATGGGGTAATTGAGCTAGTGGAAATTCCAAATAACAAATCCCAAAAAACAAACAAATTACAATGACCGAAATTCAAAATTCAAAACCTTATAATCGTGAAGAAGACCAAACGAATTGAAAAAGATATTTTCATCAATACTGGAAAAATTAAAATAGTTTAGTTCTTTAGTATTTGGAATTTGGAGCTTGTAGTTTGGAATTTATTTGAAATTTGATGCTTGTGATTTGTTATTTCCGGTTTATCCGGGTTAGGGTTTACCCACAACGCCTAGATAAAAAGTTCCATCATGGGTTTTGATCAGCAAATATTTTCCCTCAACAATCTCAATGGTAAAGTCCTGGTAAGTCTTCCCATTCAAGGTAAAGGTCGCGGTTTCGCCTTTTCGCACATAATCACCCCCATAAGCCCGAACCGTACGGCGAACCAGGTCATCTTTATCGCGGGTTACTTTTATGCCTCTCTGTTCCAAAGCTCTTTGCGGGCCGGTCTGACAAATTTGAAAGCTGGTACTAAACTCAAGCCGTTGATAAGGTTCGTTTTCGAGTGCTTGCGCAGCAGCCGGCATCACAAGCATAAAACAAACAATTATTCTTCCCAAAGCTTTCATTTTACCACCATCCTTTTTAATACCCATAGGTAGTGCCCATCCATAAATACATTTGAGCACTATGTAGTTTCCAATTCATAA
>JACNIG010000363.1 GCA_014383215.1 Candidatus Desulfatibia vada
ATAAAATCCGGCAAACTCAGCCCGGTACTAAATCTGAATTATTGAACAGGCTCTATTAATAAAAAATCTACCCGGCCGTCACCGGGTCTGATATCCCTCCGGCAACAGTATCGAACATTTGGATTTTTAGCTGGCGTTTGTCGTCATTGGCCAGATGAACTGTGTGGGTCGGGAACGCAAAATCAATACCTTCGGTTTCAAAACGCCGCATGATTTCCAAGCAAACTTTTTGCAGCCACCCCTGGTAATCCCAGTAGTTGGGTGGATGGTACCAGACGACGACCATGATGTTGAGGCTGCAATCGTTGAATCCGTTGAAAAACACCCGCGGCGGAAAATCAGCGTGCATCCCTTCATGGTCAAGAAGAATCTCCTGGATGAATTCAACGGCTTTTTCTACTTTTTCCGGCGGTGTATCATAGGTGATTCCGATGTTGGTGAGCCAGCGGATGTGGGGGCGCATCCCGATGTTTTCGACGGTGGAGCTGACCACCTTTTCGTTGGGAATGGTCAGCAGGTGGCCGGTCAGCGTACGTATGCGGGTACTCCTGAAACCGACCGATTCCACAATACCGTCAAAGTCGTTAATCACGATGCGCTGGCCCACCTGAAAAGGTTGGTCAAACAATATGGTCAGGGTTCCGAAAAAGTTGGCGATCGATTCACGCGCTGCCAGTGCTACGGCCAGACCGCCGATGCCCAGAGAAGCCAGCAGCGGACCGATTTTAACCCCGGTCAGGTTTTGGAGGACGATGATACCACCGATAATCAAAATGAAGACCCGCAATGTTTTGCCGACCAGCGGCACCAAAATATCGTCCATGGTGCTTTCGGTGGAAGCGGCCCATTTTTGCAACTGAACATCAACGATGGTGACCAGGCGCATGGTAAACCATATGATGGCGACGGCCGCTCCCACGTCGGCGACCTTCTGCACAGCGAGATGGATAAAATTCGTGCCGTCCGGTTGCCGGAAATGAACGAATAGCGGAGCCAAAACAACATAAACACCGTACACCCAGATAAACAAGGAAAGGGGTCTGGAGAGCGCTTTAAACACAAGTTGACGGATGGGAGCCTTTTCCATGTCAACGGTCGGATCCCCTTGGTGGCGCCGGATGACCGCTTGCATCAAACGCTCTGTCGCCGCAACTACAAACAGCAACAAAAGACAAAACAGCAGTTTTATCCAGGTGATGCCCGCCAAAACTTCGGCGTTGATCCACCCACCGAATTGAGATGCGGCTTTTTGGCCGAAACGGTCAATACCGTCGCCGATTTTTTCACCGGCAAGGTCCAGTTTTGTGGGTTGAAGATCTTTTTGTGCTTCCGCCACCGGCTGACTTGCGTCGGCCTTCACGGTGCCATCTTTACCCGCTTTTTCGGTTTGTCCCCACAAGGCACCGGGCAGGACCAGGCCAAGCGCAAACATAAAAAAAACACCAAAAATAATGATCGGTCGTCTACAGTTCGACATAGTTTCCTCCTTTGCATCTGTCTTTCATTTTATAAAGTTTTTTTGAGTATTATGACTTGATTCTACCTAACATCTTTTTTATTTTCAACGGACAACCATATCATACTAGGAAGGTATTCGCATCCACAGACACTTCTTCTTTCATGCCGGAAGGCTTTGCCTGATGAACGGATTTTATGTGTTTAATGATATACGGTTGACCTTTTGGGTGGTAAATGTAAAGAATTCATATTGATGAATTAATAATAAGCTGGTACTTGAATCCCTCCCGCCCTGTATCTTTCAGGACG
The DNA here is from genome assembly GCA_014383215.1 of Candidatus Desulfatibia vada. Lineage (GTDB taxonomy): Bacteria > Desulfobacterota > Desulfobacteria > Desulfobacterales > UBA11574 > Desulfatibia_A > Desulfatibia_A vada. The sequence continues at coordinate 1,768 of JACNIG010000363.1, forward strand.
CGGGAATGACGCACTCGGAACTTTTAAGACGCTTTACCGGACCATAAATAACAGAGACCCCTTTGACAATGGGGACTCAGGCAAAGCAGCAGGAGGAAACAATGAATCCGTCGCCGGTTATTGCATACTTTTCTATGGAAGTCGGCCTTGAATCGGAAATGCCGACTTACAGCGGCGGGCTGGGCATACTGGCTGGCGATACGTTGAAAGCCGCCGCCGATTTGAATATTCCCCTGATCGGCGTAACTCTCTTACATCGCAAAGGATATTTTCGACAGCACCTGGACGACCAGGGCAACCAGTCAGAGTCTCCGGTCGACTGGTATCCGGAGGAATTTCTGGAACCGCAACGGCCCCGCATCTTTATTACCATCGAGGGACGGACGGTACACATCCGCGTCTGGCGCTATCTTATCCAGGGCACCACCGGGTACGATGTTCCGGTCTATTTTCTGGACACTGCCGTTGATGGAAACGACGACTGGGATCAAGCGTTAACCGACCAACTTTACGGAGGAGACGACTTCCACCGGTTGTGCCAGGAAACCATTCTCGGTTTAGGGGGCATGGCCATGCTCCGCGCTCTCGGATACAAGCAAATCAAGGCGTTTCACATGAATGAGGGCCACTCCGCCTTGCTGACGCTGGCCTTGTTGGAAGAAAAAAAACAGAGTGAAGGGTTGGGTGCCGTAACCATGGAAGATATCGATGCGGTGCGGCAGCAGTGCGTGTTTACCACCCACACACCCGTGCCGGCCGGCCACGATAAGTTCCCGGTTCAGATGGTCCGGCAGGTGCTGGGCGATGGGCGCGCCGATTTTTTGGAAACTTTTGGGTGTTGTGTGGACGGAGCGCTGAACATGACCTTCCTGGCGCTTTATTTTTCACGTTATATCAACGGGGTCTCTCACCGGCACGAATCGATTTCTCAGGATATGTTCTCGGAATATCCGATCAACTCGATTACCAACGGCGTACACGCCCTTACCTGGACCACACCTCCTTTTCGGCGTCTTTTCGACCGCCACATCCCCGAGTGGCGGCACGACAATCTCTATTTGCGATATGCCACTTGCCTTCCGCTGGATGAAATCATCGCCGCCCATGCCGAGGCCAAACGCGAATTGCTGGCGCAAGTGCAACGGCGAACCGATATCGAGCTGGACCCGGCGGTGATGACCATCGGTTTTGCGCGACGCGCCACGCCCTATAAACGGACGGACTTGCTCTTTGCCGATATTGAGCGGCTCAGGAAAATGGCCGCACAAACCGGTTCGATTCAGGTGATTTACGGGGGAAAAGCACATCCCCGGGATGAAAGCGGCAAAGATATGATCCGGCGCATTTTTCAGGCCAGGGAAGCCCTGCAGGACCAGGTAAAGATCGTCTATCTGGAAGAGTACGACATGGAATTGGGGAAATCGATCTGTGCCGGGGTCGATGTGTGGCTCAATACGCCTCAGAAACCCAGGGAAGCTTCCGGCACCAGCGGCATGAAAGCAGCCCTCAACGGCGTTCCCAGCCTGAGCATACTGGACGGCTGGTGGATCGAAGGTCATGTGGAAGGGGTGACCGGCTGGTCCATCGACGATAGCTGGAAAGCTGAAAGCGATCCTGCGGAGGAAATTTCTGCATTGTACAGCAAGCTCGAATCCGTGCTTCTGCCCATGTTTTATCAGCAGCCGCGCAAGTATGCCGAAGTCATGCGATCGGCCATTGCTCTCAACGGCTCGTTTTTCAACGCCCAGCGGATGATGTTTCAGTACCTGAAGAATGCCTACGCCGATGAAGAAAATCACTGACCCGGTATCGCACTTTCTGCCAACGGTATCAACGGAATTATCGGACCGAATTGCTTTTCATGACAAACTCTCATCCGGTTGTCCATGTAATAGGGCAAGGTGGGGTAAAAGAAGGTGTTGTTGACGGCGGCGTCCCTGAACGCTTCGGTCTTGTGAAATATTAGGGCTGGCCGGCTAACGGTTATCGATAAATGAGAAAAATGATATAAACGACATATATGCTCATGGAAACGACACCCTCCCAGCGGTCCAGCGACCGTTTTTTCCCGGTAAACATGAAGACAAACAGCAGCAGACTTGCCAGGATTACCATGCCGATGTCGATGTTGTTTGCAATGCTAAAGGGTAAGGGGTGGATGATAGCGCTGATGCCAAGGACAAAGAAGATGTTGAAAATATTGGAGCCGACCACGTTGCCGACCGCAATATCCACGTTTTTGCGGTAAGCGGCCACGGCTGAGGTGGCCAGTTCCGGCAGCGATGTGCCCACGGCCACCACGGTCAACCCCACCGTGGCCTGGCTCATGCCCAGTTTTAAAGCCATATGGACGGCACCGTTTACGATCCACTCCCCGCCGATGACCAAACCGGACAATCCCGCAATCACCAGCCCGATGGATTTGACGGTTCCATGGGCCTTTGAGGGTACGTGATCGTCGATACCTTTTATTTCAAAAGCGAGATTTATGGAATAGTATAAAAATATGACAAAAAATGAAAGGAGGATCAGGCCGTCAGACCGCAGCAGAACCGAGTGGCTCTGCTTGTCGATGAGCTGGTCGTTGGCCAGAAACGCCAGGACGACAGACGCCAGCAGGCTGAAGGGGATCTCTTTCCAAACCGTGCCTTTGGATACGGCCAGCGGATAGATGACGGCGGAGATCCCCAGAATCAAAAATATATTGGCGATATTGCTGCCTAAAACGTTGCCGATGGCGATGTCGGTGGTTCCTTTTTACGCTACGAGCCACAGGGCCGTATTATTGCAATCTTGCAGCACTTTTCGGGAAACACTGCCCAGGGTGTATTCTTTCACATCGGTAGATCCCCGCCGTCCCATCACAATGGTTCCACAGTCAAAGCGACGGGCCGCCTCCAAGATGTCAGCGGCGGCACTGCGGCTGCCGTCGACCATGCGGCTTGTAATCTTTGACTCCTCGATTCCGGCCGCGATCAGCATCTCTTTGGCTTTTTGCATATACGGGGCGATTTCGCGGCCGGCGACACTTTTCCAGGTAGCCTCCAACTCGGGATCGGCCTCGACGACCTCTTTAGAAAAAAACCGAAAGAGGTTGCGTTTGGAATAAAACAGCGTGACCGGACAATCGGTGCCGGACAGCATAAATGCGGCGTGATCCACCCCTCGCAAGGCGTTTTCGGAATTGTCCAGAGCGATGAGCACCCCCGTTGACCGCACATCCCCTTTAACCATCCATACCGGACAGATACGGCTGTGTTCCAAGACCTTGTTGGCCGTCTCTCCCATTAAAAAGGCCTCGATACGGCTGCGTCCGCGTGTGCACAGGACGATGGCAGCCACTTTTTTATTTTCCGACCAAGCGCAGATGTCCCGGGCAACCCCTGCCTGCTTGTGGAATTCGATGGTTTTGATGTGCTTTTCGTCAAAGCCTTTCTCCAGCAGGGCTTGCTTGCCCCTGGAGAGTGTCTTTGCGGCCATGTCTTTGTTGCGACGCTCCAGTTCTTTGACCTGGCGGGCCGTGTCCGGATTTTTTCGGCTCTCTTCGACCAAAAACGGCGGCACACCGGGGACGGCATGAAACAGATTAACATCCAGTTCCTTTTCGGCGCCGAAGACAAGGTTCAAATAATCAAGAGATTTGAGTGCACTCGAACTGCCGTCCAACGGAAACACAATGGATTTTGTAACTTTAACGGTCATGGCTTACCTCCTTTAAGCATGGCATACTGCAAGAATTGATTCATAAACAAAAAGGGCTAAAATTCGCAGTTATACCCCAGTCCGAGCATGTAGCGATGGTCGTAATGTTTTTTCCGGTTGCCGGTGGCGATGAATAATCTAAATACTTTCATATTCATGTCAAACGTTCCTTTTCGACGGATGAATTTGACTCCGAGATTTTGACAAAGAATTTATCTTGGCAGATCTTTCTTGGATTCGATCCTAAAAAGCAAACCACAGGACGAGAAGTGCCGCCTGTAACGGTGAAGTTGAAGTATGGCGCGATTGAAGAACCCTGCAGCCCCGCTGAGCGGGATTTCCGCTTCGCTCCATCAAGCTAGCTTGCAGGGAATGTTCTGCTGTGCGGCAGTGCTTCGCGCGACTGTAAGGAATTGAGGCTACCCGCCTTAAGGGCGGGGCCTCCCGGTAAGGCTTTTAAGCATTTTATAGCTCCCCTAAACCGCCCTAATGACGGGCTCTCGGGGAGCAGGCCGGTCTGTCTGTTTTTTGATTCGCTCGCTAACCCCGCAGCCCCGCTTAGGCGGGATTTCCGCTGCGCTCCAACAAGCTGGCTGCGGGGAATGCACTCGCTGTGCAGTTCAAAATAAACTTTAACAAATACTTTATGAATTTTCAACAGTTGTTTTTTGTTTTGTGTTAGACTCAGTGTCGACTCGGTGATTTTCAATTTTGCCCGGTCCTGTATGTAAATTGCGGTTTCGGCAGTGAGGCTTCCTGCCCAAAGGGCAGACATATTGCTTTTTGGCAACACTTTGCCTCCGTTAAGGAACATGATCTTTTATTGTGGTTTCCGTGACCATTTGTTTAACCCTTTTACTCTTTAGACTTTACTTTATGGTGCCTTTATTTTAAAGTTTTGTAAAATCTTCACCTAAAAAAACAGGACACTAAAATGAAAAAAAGATGCAGCCCCTGGGTATTACTTTTGGTCCTTTTTGCGTCCCAAGCAGGCTTTGCAGGAAAAAACTCTATAGATGACCCTTATATTCAATCCGAACTGCAAACGATTTTGTCGGGCTTGTCCGACAACTTGAATCGTTTCGAGCACCTTCAGCAAAAGTTACAAAGCAGCGTAAAAGACAATGAAAGTTATAACGAGCACAAAAACATTTGGCTTTCGACGATATTGGCCATCAGCGCCATCTCTTCCATCTGTGAATATGAAAACGATCTGCTGGTTCTTTTTATGGATCTGAGAAAATCAAGGCGGGCTCATTATTTTGATGTGAGGATCAAGAGTTTGGACAATTCGATCCAGGAGATTACCGTCATGGCGGATCAGATACGTATCAATCATCAATTAATGCCGCCGG
>JACNIG010000197.1 GCA_014383215.1 Candidatus Desulfatibia vada
CCGGCCTGATCTATCTTCCACTGACCGAAACGAATAAATTTAACATAATCGTCTTGCAGCCATTTGGGATTCTTTTCGCCAAGCGGTTTCCCATCTACAAAGTAATATCCATCATCTTTAATGCCGTTTTTATGTGTGTAGCCTTTCTTTAACAGGAGATCTATCCATTCTCCCTTGTTTGCAGAATGACCGGAATAAGGCGGATTTCCCAATATCACCAGTATCGGTTGTTCTTTTTTTACTTTTCCGGCCAGGCGCGATTCTTCGGAAAGGGAAGCCATGCCGGGCAAACTGGTTTGCTCAAGCTCCTCCATATCGAGGGTGTTTGTCAGATAGAGTTTAAACCTGTCATCTTTTTGGAGTGTGTAACCGAGTTCTTCCAGAAGAAACGACATCTTCAAATGCCCTACCGCATATGGCGCCATCATAAGTTCAAAAGCATAGAAGTTTTTAAGGATATGCTCCTTTATAAACCCTTCTTTATCGCCTTGGCCGTATTTTGACGCAAATTCATCAACCGCCAGTTTTGCCGCCTCAGCCAAAAAGGTAAGCGTGCCGGATGCCGGGTCCAACACAGTTACGGAGTTGCTCGCCATACCGTCAGCTTTGCCGAATTGATCCTTTAAAATATGGTGAAGCGAACGCACAATGTAGGAAACAACCGGTTCAGGCGTATAATAGACACCACGTTTTTCCCTGCTTTTTGGATCATATTCCGCTAAGAAGGTTTCATAAAAATGAACAACCGGGTCTTTCCCTTTGCCTTCTCTGAAATACTCCTGAAGGAGTTTGTTTACATCCGCCACAGACAACACTTCGGCGATATCATCAATAATCCATTCCATCTGAGCCGGAACGTCTTCAAGTGAAACAAACCGAAAAACATCTCGTAATATCCCGATGGTGTGGGGGATGTTGTCGTAGGCGAGTTTTCTGTTGAAACCGTTTTTTGCCCGCATGCGGGCGGCAAACAGACCATAAGTGATTGTTTGGGAATAGAGATCGGCAAAGTCCTCTTTTGAAAGCCCGCTGATTAAAAACTGCCTGAACGCTTCATAAAATCCGAGGATAAAGCCTTTGCCAGATTTTTCTTCCTCTGCCAGTTCTTCGACAATTACCTCTTCCTTTAAAAACCTCGTGCGTTTTGCCAGCTCTATTGCCAGATTTTTTGCATTATAAACCTTGGGCAGAGAGAATGAATAAAACGCCTCCATCAATTTTGTGAAATCCGGCTCCTTTTCGAGAGGCGGAATTGTTTTAAGCTTATGCACAATGAAAGGCCTGGCAATCAAAGCCTTTTCAACAAGAATACCATTCCGATAAAGCCTGAACTCGAAAAAATTGGTTAATATCAGATTCGGGAACGTGCCCCGGTACCGCTTCAACTGTTCTGAAACCTCTATTGCATCTAAATTTTCAACAGTTGGCGCTTTGGCTTCAACATAACCCACAATATGTTGCTTGCCGTCCCACACCCGGAAATCCGGATTACCGGCTTCAGTGCTTTTGGGCAGCGTGGTAATGTGTATCTTGCCCTTGCCGAAAGATTGCGCTAATTTTCCGAGCAATTCTTCAAGGGATGCATAATAGCTTTCCTCTCTTGCATCCCCCTGATTTGCAATCTTAGCAATTTTTTTCAGATATGATTTCAGCATTCAGATTACCAGGATTTTAAAAGTGTTTCATTCAGTAATAAGCATCATAACCCGGCTCACCGAAGAGCGAAGCGAGGCTGGTGGAACGGCTGATTTGGCTTATAGAAAAACTCAGCCGCAATAATTTTCATAAATGGATAGTAAGGTATTGATTTCAAAGGGGGACCAGGGGGAATTTTTCCATCATTATTCATCATCCATCACTTCCCAATTTCCGCCTTTAGCCGGTCCGATGCGCCTGACAATCCCCTGCTTTTTTAAATACCCGATGTTCTTTTCAATCGAAGTTGTGCTGATTCCAACTTTGTCAGCAATTTCGGTTATTGATATTTTCGAATTTTCTTTCATTAGGGAAATGATTTTCAGACGGTTTTCACCCAACTTTTCACCCAACTTTTCACCCAACTTTTTCCCCGAAGTTTTCCTTGTGGATTTCAATCGACTGAAGGAGACAGTAAAGAACGAATCAAATGAAAAGGTTACACTTCCTTTTCCGTGTTCTTTCACTGTCTTTTTTATGCGCTTGATCCCGGTCCCTATTTTTTCAATATATCCGGCCCGATTCAATAATGAGGCTATCACAGGGTTCCTGACAACGCTCTTTGTTCCAAAAGATTTTCGCGTCAGCCCGGACGGCAGTCCTCCAGGGTTCGAAATCTCTATCCTGTCATCAAAAATCTCGATCATGACATTAGCGCCTTTTTCAAAATAGTCTCTATGGCAAACGGCGTTTACAACTGCCTCCCTCAAGGCGATTTCCGGAATTTCCGGAATTTCTTCACGTCTTAATTTTTCGGTTTTATACTCAAGGTTGGTATGCCTCAGTAGAAACATTATGGCATTTTCGACGTTGTCGATAATATTGCCGGAAAAATCCTTTCTATCCAGCACGTGGATCTTCTCAATCCCTTTGTAAAGCACGCAGGTAACGGTTGCCTGCAACAGCAAAAACCCTGTTGTTTTGGTGAAGAACAGTACTCCAGCATTTGTCATCTTCCCGTTTTCAGAAAGGCAGTCAAGATTTGTGAGAAGAAAATCCTTGTCAATAGACGGCGTGATAATTGCGGGTTTGGGTCGGGCCACGCTAACTTATTGAATATTATAGCTTAACGTCCCAAAAATAGGTGTTTTTAGGCCCTATGTCGCCCTTTTTGACCCCAAAATCATCCATATAGCGGTTCGACTATTTCTCGCCAAGCCTATGCTGCCAGTACGATGGCTCCCTACTGCAGTGCATGACGGCAAGTATCAAAATGTAATGATCCTCAATGGAATAGAGAATGGCATAAGGAAAGCGTTTGGTGAGGCAACGTCGAACGTCTTCGTCAATCACACGATATAGAAATGGATTTTCAACAATTCCTTGAATCGCGGACTCTACTTCAGAGTAGAACGCCAACCCCAATGAAGGGCTTTTCTCGGAATAATAGAGTGTAGCTTCTTTGAACTCAGCACGTGCCTCTGGGTGGAATGAGTACGTCATTTGTCATCAAGCAGTTTTCGAACGCTTTCCATGACGTCGTTACCAGGTATTGGTTTGACTTGACCGCTTCTCACTTCGTCACGACGCCTCTTTGCCTCGGTAAGCCAAATATCTCGAACTGATTCCTGGTCGAGGCTCTCAATAAGTCTCTCAGCTAACAGTGCTCTTGCTTCGCCAGACAGAGACATGGCCTTTGTTGCCAGTTCGTCCACAGATATGGTCATCGCATATTACCTCCCGAAGAAATAGGTTTATTTTACAATAGTTGAGCCATGGATACAAGCACGTGTTCATTGTTTGTTGGGGTCCATGCTAACTTATTGAATATTATAGCTTAACGTCCCAAGAATAGGTTTTTCAGGCCCTATATCGCCCTTTAGCCGGTCCGATGCGCCTGACAATTCCCTGTTTTTTTAAATACCCGATATTTTTTTCAATAGAGGTTGTACTGATTCCAACTTTGTCAGCAATTTCGGGTATCGATATTTTCGAATCCTCTTTCATTAGGGAAATGATTTTCAGACGATTTTCACCCAACTTTTCACCCAACAATTCTCCCCGAAGTTTCTTGGGCAGTTTTCTGGGTAGTTTGTTTGATTTCGTGGGTAGTTATCTGGGCAGTATCTCCCAGAGTTTTCTGTGACGTTTTCATCCGACTGAAAAAACAGTAAAGAACGAATCAAATAAAAAGGTTACGCTTCCCTTTTCGTGTTCTTTCACCGCCTTTTCTATACGTTTGATCCCGGTTCGGGGTCAGCCTCTTTGGGGTTGGCCCAAACAATGATCAAGGCCGGGACTTTCAACTCCAAAGACGATTATAGCGAAAGCCGCGATTCCCTTGCTGTCTACTCCGACGATTCATTCTACACCACGGCCTATCCTTCGTCACTCACTACATGGAAATCAGAGACGCTATTGTAGCCCTCATGCCTTAGTGACAGTGCAAAATCGTGTGGGCTTCCTCCTTCGGCAAGGGTTTTCTGCGCAACGGCCAGATGTTTTTCGGCAATAGCTGTAGCAGCATTTTCGTCTTCCAAAACGGTTTCTGGTTTTACAAGACAGAGATGTTCTTTCCAGGAGTTTGGCTCTATTTCCTTGTATCCAATAATAGATGGCACATATCCTCGACCTGGGCCTCCATAAGAACCAAATTCATAACGGAATCTGCCAGATGGAAGTTCGCGCAATTTCATCTCGGCCTCTTTTTTTTCACAACAGTGTTTGTATTTTTTCCCGCTGCCGCACGGGCATGGGGTATTTCGTCCTATTTTAGCCATGATACCTCGATGTAAATTCCTTTTATACTTTGGTATAGCGAAAGCATCAGGTGTTGCGAGAAGCGGCGCCCCATTCGGAGTGCCGCTTCTCGCAATCACTCTGCATACATATGTTCCGTTTCAGCCTATGGTTTCTACAAAGTAAGCTTCGTCCCACAGCCCTGTTTCCACCTCTGGAAATGCAATAAGGTCAGGGAGCTGCTCAAGAATTGGTGCTTCTAATAACCGTTTGAGTTTTTGAGCCATATTGTCCGGGGATACTTCCCCATCCGATTCCACGTATAAATGTATATGGTCTGGTGCCAACCACAGGAGACTGGCAAAACCACCCACTGCCTCACTACAAGTCGTGATAGTATCACTGATGAAGTCAATAGTAGTTGCGGGCTCCGCAAAAGCTGGTTTTCTGCCAACCACGTTCCAAGCAAAATGGTATTTGATCTCAAGCATCACATCGTCGGGATTACGGGCTAGTTTTTGCTGGGCCAACGCCCGTTGATACTTTACTTTATCGGAATCAAGCAGTTTTTCGAAGGTAATCTCCGCAGACCGGGCTTTGGGCTCCGGCCGAGTTTCCTGCCCGGATGACGCGACCAGTTTCAGCAACGGCTGAAAAGCATGGCACTCAAAAAAAGTAGGATTCTGTGTTGACCGGTTTAGATAACAAAGCGCTTCTTCTTGAAAACTCAAATCCTGGCAGAAGCTGCACCTACCATGAATGAATGGTTTGGATGACTTGGCACACTCCAGACATTTTACAGGAAAATGATTCCGAGATGACGTTTCCTCCAATTCCATATCTCCTTGCATGATCATATTGGGCATTTGAAACGCTCAAGGTGGATTGCCCGCAAAGACAGAACCAGTTAGCGTATAGTTTCCGGATAAAATACGATTTCTGAAAATACTTGCGAAGCCGCTTACTGCAAGCCCTTCATAGCTTTGTCATTGACGATACCTTTCTGAGTTGCGAGAAAGGCGAAAAATTTCTTGAGCGCTACCCTAAGCTGATCTGGTGTGGTTGAATCCCAGACTTTCCGTTTCCACCACTTTTTGAAATGCGTATTGACCATTCCGCGAGTGATCTCTTCGATACTCTCGACATCGGTCTGCCGGCAGATGAATTCGATAAACAGATCGGTGATGCCAGAGTGATTTCGAGCGGTTCTTTCAGTATATTTTTCCAGCAGGTATTCGTAGAACTCCTCATTGAGCTGGACCAATTGGCGGCGAAACGGTTCCCTTTTCTTTTCAGCTTCCTCCACCAGCTTAAAATATTCCTCAATCTTATCGCCTGGAATAGCGACTTTTCCAGTGTAGACCTTGGCCATATCCTTGTCTCCCGGCTTATTGACCAACCAATCTTGCCAAAAGAATATCTTCAACATTCCGTCGTGAATCGATTACCGATAGAACATATACTTTTCGTTCATCGATCCTATACATTAGTCTCCATGGCGGGATAATTAATTCTCTATATTGTGATATTCCTTCGCCTTGAAGTTCTGGTACAATGCGCCCTCTTTCAGGAAGGGTGTAAAGATTCGAAGCTTTTTGTTCGATGCTTTTTAATATTTTTAATGCATTTTGAGGACTGTCTATAGAAATAAAATCAATGATTTGCTTAAGATCATTTTCCGCAACATTTGTCCAAACAACTTTATACTCTGGGTTCATCAAAGCTTTTCTTTCAATTCACCTTCAATATCTTTAAACACATCCTCTTGCAGCCTTACTCCGCCATTTCGCAAATCATTTTCTCCTTGAGATATCAGCTTTAAAAGGCCAATTGCATTACGCATATTTTCGTAGCTTTCAGGGTCTTGAAGGACAGCCCTGGGTTCACCGTTTTGGGTTATTATCACAGGCCGATGGGTTATGTTGATCTGGTTTAATAAATCTGCAGCTTTTGATTTCAGGTACGTAACGGGTTTTATATCGCTTGTAATATTCATTCTATTCACCTCCGGTCCGAATATAGTACCATAAAATGGCCGAATGTCAAGTCTAATTTTTATCCTGGGAACATTAAGGTTGAGTAGTGGCGGGCTCAAAACCAAGGATTCCAAGGAGCAAAAAGTCAAACAAAGTTCAGGTTTCCATATCTTCTCTTTTTCTGAAAAATCCTGAAAATCTGTGTTTATTTGCGTCCCGTCAGTTTCAGGACCGGGGGGAGGACCAGGAGACACGCCAGCATGCCCATCAGCGATCCAAGGACCATGACTCCCCCTAAGCTTGCCAGTCCGCGGTGGTGGGCGAAGAGGAGGCCGCCGAATCCGATCATGGTGGTGGCGAAGCTCAGGGCCACGGCCGTTGGGGTGCTTGTATGAAACAGACCTTTCTTGTCAGGCTGGGTGCGATTATCCTCGGGCGGGGTTTCAGGCTCTCTCCACCGCGC
>JACNIG010000096.1 GCA_014383215.1 Candidatus Desulfatibia vada
CCTCATTTCAAAAATCGAATATAAATTTTATCCCTGAACAGGGGTTACCCATTCGCAGATCCGGCAGATATTATTTGAAATTCGGTACGTAACGCGGGTCCATAATTTAGAGCTTCTTTAAATCAAATTCTGTTCACCCTCTCCCTTAACTTCCCCCGAGCACCTAAAAGTAACAATCTTCCTGGGTGGGTGGTAACATCAAATGATACAAAGATGCCTCACGGGATCATCTTTCATGACTTCCGGCGAACGGTTAAGACCAATATGCTTAATGCCGGAGTTGATAAGGTTCATAGGGATTTGATCTTGAGGCATAGCTTAAAGGGTATGGATGTGCACTATATGGCGCTGAGCGACGATTCTTTGAAAGAGGCGATGGATAAATATACACGGTAGTTGGATGAACAGATTGTGGGAGCTTCTCAGGAGTTGTCAAAAGACCAAATGTAATCATAAAATAGTTTTTAATACTCAAGATTTGCAAAATTGCATCTTCAATGATATTGGTTGATAAGACGATTTGGCAAAAGAGGTTTTCATGTCGACAGAATCTAACGAAGCAACCCAGAATAGACGCTCTAACACAATTGCAGCACTAAGTTTAATTGTTTCACTGTTAACTGTCGTAGCAATGATTGTCAATTTCAGTCAAGACCAAAAGAGATCAAAAACTGCTGAAGAAGTAATTATTAAGCAGTTGACAGATGAAATCTGGGATCTTTTAGGTGGATATCAAGGAGTGGTATGGGTTCGTGCAGATCTAGCAAGGCCAGAGGATTTTGGTCGTATAGAGAAAGCTAGAAGGAAGCTGGAAAATGAATTACTTACTAGAGACCCGAACCACAAGCGGGGAATGGATCTTAAAGCCCTTTATTTTATGAAAATTGGTGCATTAGAAAAGTCGTTAGAACAGTATGAAAAAGTGATAGAACTTTATCCTAACTACGATAAGGCTTATTGCAATCGAGGCTCTGTTTGGTTACGCAAAGAAAATGTTCAATTAGCAATAAAAGACTTTAATAAAGCCATTGAAATTAACCCTAATTTTGACCGTGCCTTTAACAATCGAGCGAGCGCATGGCTTTCTAAAGGAAAATTTGATTTAGCAGTTCAGGACTTCACAAAAGCTATAGAGATAAATCCAAGGTTTGCAATTGCTTACCTAAATCGAGCAACCGCTTGGAGGAAGCAAAATAAATATGACCGTGCTTTTACGGACTACGAAAAGGCATTAAGTATAAATCCAAGTCTCCCCTCAGCCTATGCTGGGCTATCGCTGATTTATTATATTAAAGGCGATTTTGAGAAATCCATTCAAAGTAGCTCAAAAGCCTTACATACAGACCCAAGCCATATTGATGGATACAATAATAAAGCCTGGATTTTAGCTACTTGTCCCATAGAGAGATTGCGCGATGGTCGCAAAGCTGTGGAGTTGGCACAAAAGGCTGTTGAAATCTTGCAAAATTATCAAACCTTCGATACGCTTGCTGCGGCTTTCGCAGAATGCGGTGAGTTCGAGAAAGCAATTGCAGCCGAAAAAAAAGCGATTGCCTTGCTAAAAATAAAAGGTGATCCATCAGAATTAAATAGAGCAATCAAACACCTAGAAAGCTATATCAACCGTAAACCGTGGCGTGACAAATCGGGCGAAGTTTATTAAATTAACAGCTTTTTCCCTCAGGTCCTTTTAGAAATACAACCCTTATTAAACCCTTTGTTTTCAAGCATTCTTATTGTTCGCTTGATGGTTTTCTTCTCGTGAATTCTACATTCCCACACCCTGATAACTGACCGCCCCTTTTTACGTATACTACGCGAAACATGCCTATCCCGGCTGCGATTTTTTAAATTTTTCTTGCCAATAATCTTTATTGCTTGAAGGTGGGCGATAACAGCGTGGGCATCCGTGCCAGAAACATCCGTCAACAAAAAGTGCTACCTTAATCATTTAATCCTTGAACTTTACGAAATTTGTTGCCAAAACGCTGAGCTTCCAATGCCAAAAAATCTTTATACTTTTGAATTAAAACAATTCGATTCTCTGCATGAATCCTGTGATATTCGGGAAGATCTTTTACGCGGTTTAATTCCTTATTGTATTCCCGCTTAAAGTCCGGGATCTAATACATTATTTTCATGGTTTCCCCTAAATCCTATTTACAATATGTTTTTTTACAGTTAATATCCCAAAATTGATATAAACTTGCAAATAATCTCAGAAAAATAGGGGTTAGAGGAAATAGTTATTTGCTCATCCTCTTTTAATTCAATATCGCTAAGATAAAAGTTTTTCCAGCCAATTTTCTATCTCGGACAACAAATTGCCTCCAAAGTAATCAAACTATTTAAGGGGGAACACATGAGATCTGTATCAGAACAAGAGTCGTCAAAACTCAACAAAGACACTTTGACAAATGTACGAGAAACCGAACCGGAAGTATGTCCAACGCGGTTAATAGATGACACTCCTGCCGATGAAGATCTGCTTGCATTTCATGACGATATCGGTCCACATGAAAGAGTGGCCCGCACCATAGCGGAGCTAATTAGTTCTCCAGAGGAGTCGGGCGGCAAGACGATCGGCCTAGAAGGCGGTTGGGGCGCGGGGAAGACGACCGTCATCAAAATGATAGAGAAACAACTCAGCGACAATGAAGACATCACCGTTTTATCTTTCGACGCTTGGGCACACGAGGGCGATCCACTTCGCCGAACATATCTGGAATCGCTAATTCAACACTTCAAGTCTATTGGTTGGGTCGATAAGATAGAGTGGAATAAAACTCTCGATAAGCTTGCAAAGCGGCGTCGGGTAACAACCACCCGTACAATCCCAAAGACAACAATTCTTGGCACACTATTCGTAATTTCTGCATTTTTGGTACCACTTGGCGTGCCATTTCTTGAAACATCGTTGAGTAAAGGAATTACGTTTGGTTCGAGCCGTCCAATCAGTTGGAGTTTTGTCTTTGGATTATTGTTTACAACTGCTCCATTCTTAGTGCTTATCGGTAATTTGGTCCGTACCGTCTTTAAGCGAAATGTGAATAAGAATGCTGGAGAATCGTCTGACAAATCGCAAGACGATGGTAAAGAAATATCTGATTGGGCCTTTATAACTGGTAATGCGATCACCGAAACAAAGCAGGACACAACGGAAACTCCCGAGCCTACGTCGATTGAGTTTGAAGGTGATTTTCGCAAATTGATGCGAGAGGCCTTGCCGGAGAATTCCAACAAAAAGGCTGCTATAGTTCTCGACAATCTCGATAGGGTTGACCCCAAAGACGCACTTTCCATCTGGGCAACTCTTCAGACCTTTTTGCAAGACCGAAATACAAGAAAAGAACAATGGTTTGATAAGCTCTGGATCATCGTGCCATACGATCCCATTGGCCTGCGGCAACTCTGGGATAAAAGAGATACCATAAGCGAAACTTTAGACATGAAAGAGGAGGATCCGGCTAGTGGCCACGAAGTCGATGAACCAGTCATGTCAGACTCGTTCATCGACAAGAGCTTCCAACTACGTTTCGAAGTTCCCCCTCCTGTTCTATCCAACTGGAAGGAATATCTTAAGAAACTCGTTTCAGAAGCACTTCCAACGCATCCCGAAGAGGACCGACACACAATCTACCGCGTGTTCAATGTTTGCCGAGCAAAGGACGGCGAAGCACCAACACCGAGGGAGTTGAAACTTTACGTGAATCAGATCGGAGCGATTCACCGGCAGTGGGGAGATGATTTCCATATAGGTCACGTTGCATATTATGTGATCCTTCGTCGTAAGCAATCAAATATCCGTAAGGGTTTATTGGAAGGAGCACTCCCACACTCAAAAATCAAGTCGATATTGCCGCCAAACCTAGAGGCCAATCTTGCCGGTCTGACTTTTAATGTTCAAGCCAGACTAGGTCAGCAATTGCTTCTCAGAGATCCTATTAATAGCGCACTGACGGAAAACGATGCCGAGGGACTGCAAAAACTGGAAAAGCTTCACGCAGATGCTTTTTTGGCAGTCTTAGAAGATGAAGCCACCTCAATGCTTGCCGATTCAGATGCAAAAATTGTGGTCAATGCGGCGTTGTGCCTGGATGAAATTGAAGTTTTAAAGGATCAGGAACGCAATGAGACGAGCACTATAATACGAGAATTGGGACGAGCGGCTGTTAGCCTAACAAGTTGGGCACCAATCGATGAAAGTCTTTATGGTGGAATCGTCGCGGTCTGTAAGCTTGTATCAGACCTGGAAGTTTCGAAGAAAGTCGTCGCAACTCTTCGCCAGACAATTAAAGAACTAGAAGCGACTGCCGTCACCGATGATAATATTGCGGGGCTGGTCTTCATGAGTGACCAAATTGATGAAATCGGCCATCAGGACGCGCTGGATAGTCCATTCACTCTTCCTGTCGATGCTCAGGGCTGGGTCGAGGTTTGCTCCCACATCAGAAAATATGAAGAGAAGAGGTGGCCTCTGTTCACGCCAGAGGTGAAGTTCGACGAGATTTCTGAATTATTCTGCACATCTGTCACGACTGGACAGTTTGCCGATGCGGAGTCTAAGGCAGTTTATGTAACCCAAATAACTCCCTGTAGCAGCAAGTGGAATTCCCTTGCGATAGCAATCGAGCAACGGCTCAACGCGAGTCAGAATCCGAATGTCAAAGAGGTAAACCGCCTTCTAAAGGAGCTTTCGCTCCTCCTGCAATACGGTTGTGATAATGCGGTAGATGTATTAAAGCGTCTCGCGGACGGTGGCCACCTAATGCACTTACTGCATCTAGCTGAATCTGAGAACCATATTGAGTGCAAGGCGTGGTGCATCGTAACGTTCTTGGAGCATCAGCCTGGAGCTGCAGCAACACCGGAAGTTGGCAACTCTGCGGCTGGTCACGCTAACCTCACAAATTTACTCAAAACAGACGATGCTGTTCTCGCGGAGACTATGGTCGATAAGCTTAGCGCTCATGGCAATCTAAACCTATTGTTAAGCATTGTGGATGAAAGGAATAACTATGATCCGCTTGTCTTGCGATGTCTTCGCATCGTGGTAGACCAAGAAATGTACGAAAACTTTATTACACCTTTGGTAATCATAGAGCGTTGGCCTGACCTTTGGGAATATCTGGATGAGGATGAGGCTGATAATCGGTTTGATAAGGTGATCGGCTTTCTTTGCGAAAAGTCATCCTTAATCAAGGAAGTACAGGAAAAAGAAGATGGTTTCGATTACGAAAATGTCGGTCTGTATTTTGCAATTTGCAAGGCTTCTTCGTCGGGATCCTTCCGTGAATGGTGTCGAGCTGGCCTCGAAAACCTGGATGTAAACACATGGCTGAATGAGTTGAAAAAAGGAGGGCTCGCCCTGGAATTAATGTTAACCTTGATGGAATCCGGGATAAGTGTGGCATTAAAACAGCCGTATCAAGATGCACTTGTGCAACACGCGAAAGGTGTACTCAATGGAAGCGTGAAATTGTCGAATGACCTAATATCGCAGCGATCGAAAGTTATAGACGGATTAGGAGCTGATGCAGCACGGACGATTTTACGCAGTCGTCTGTGTCAAGCAGCAATAGATCAGGATGGTAAATGTGCTGATGGCTTTTTTGAAATGTATGGAGATGAGATTGCGGACGATGCAACACTAACTGAAAATAGCAACACAGTAGCAAAACTCTTTTCGCCTTTGGTACGAGAGCGTGCTCTCGGCGGTTTACGTTGGATAAGGGGTGTGATTAATAACAATCCGGAATTTCTAGAGAAGCACGCAGGGACAGCTTCGGTTCAAGATTTCCGCGAGCGCCTTCAGGGTGAACTTGGGAAGACATCCGAAGAGGACGGTGAAACTCACAATTTGATTGAGGAGATAGCAAGCATTTTGGGAATCGAGCCCGTAGAGAAGCCGCCGGAGGATGAGGCCGACACTGAAGACAGTATGTCAGAAGATAATGGCAGCGAGGAAGAGAACTCAAGTGAGGAGTAAACATCTGTCCAAACGTTCAGACAAACCCCCGAAAAAGCTTGTCTAGAACTAAATGCACACTCACATTTTTTTCTGCAAGTGTTGACCAACGCCAGTTGAAACACTTATATCATGTTGATATCTATATCTATATTGATATTGATTGCCCGGATCATTTTGACGGGATATGCCACCATGGAAGCCGCAATTAAGGCTACCAATCAAGGAATCGACGGTTTTCTGACACCAGCACAAAAAAAGGGAAATACCAATTCCCCTATCTATTAACCCTATCCCTTAACTTCCCCGAGCACCTAAAAGTTACAACCTTCCTGGGCGCCAGCATCATATCACCGCCGGTCGATGGGTTCCGTCCTCTCCGTTCCGATTTCTCTTTGACACAGAATTTTCCAAAACCGCTGACCAGGACATCCTCTCCGGATGCAAGGGTTTGTTTGATAATTTCAAGTAGGGTTTCGATGGTATCAGAGGATTTGTTTCTTGAGGAATTGGTGCTGGTGTTGATTTTCTCGACGATTTGGGATTTGGTTAGGGTCATAGAGGGTAGCTCCTGTAGAGAGTTAAAAGGTTTTATGGGAGTTAACGTGATTCAGAAAAGTTATCTGTAGGTCTTTAGTTTGTCAAGCAAATATAGTGGTTATGGGATGGTTTGAAATCAAACAATAAAAATGATCAAAAAGTGGTGATGTTTTGTCCTTATCTGACAAAGCGCTGTGTAATATAACTTCTTTTATGGTTCGGTTAGACGGAGGTCATTTCATATAATGAATATTCTTGACTATTTACTGAAGTTTAGGGTATTTAAAAGCGTTCATATC
>JACNIG010000199.1:0-77 GCA_014383215.1 Candidatus Desulfatibia vada
AAGGCCGCATCCGCCGTCGCCCGAAAAAGGGCTATGGCGGGACAAGCAAGGGGTTTCGCCCGAGGCGTACTTTAGTA
>JACNIG010000199.1:87-33419 GCA_014383215.1 Candidatus Desulfatibia vada
ATTCATAAATGAGATATTTTTTCGATGAGCAAGGCCGCACAAGGGTTTTAGCCCGCTTGTCCCGCTGTTGCGGGGAGGCGTACTTTAGTACGTCGAGGGCGGAAACCCGCGGAGAACGCCGCTCATCGGAAAAATAGCCATTTATGGATGGAAACTAAATGCGGCCACCGCTCCACCTTAACTTGGCTTTGAGGACATCAAAATAGGTCTGTTTCGGCATAACGATCATGTTGATGGGGTGTGGTGATTTGCTGATAACGATGGTATGGTCTTCATTGATCTCGAAGCCGGCCTGACCGTCAAATGTCAGCATGACATCTATAGGCTTTCTGATAAGTCTGATTTTGATGCTGGACGAATCGGAGACGATCAACGGCCGGTTGGTCAAGGTGAAAGGGCATATGGGGGTTATAATGATCCCCGGAACTTCAGGGTGGACAATGGGACCGCCGGCTGCCAGCGAGTAAGCGGTGGATCCGGTGGGGGTTGCAACAATCAGACCGTCGGCGCTGTAAGTGGTTAAATAGTGGTCGTCGATATATGTGTTGATATGTGCCAGGCGAGCCAGGGCTTGTTTGTTGATGACAATATCGTTGAGTACGGTTTCACTCATAAGTTGGCGTTCACCTTGCATGACTTTGACGTGGAGGCGCATTCGGGGTGTTATTGTAAACGCATTATTTAAAATGTCTTTAGCAGCAGAAAACAGATCTTCGGCCGCAGTTTCCGCCAAGAAGCCGACTTCCCCGAACTTGACGCCAATGATCGGGATATTCTGGTCTCCAATCCAGCGCACCGCACTCAAAAAGGTGCCGTCTCCTCCCAGAACGAAAATGCAGAACAGGTCCGGCGGAGCAGAGGACTTGTCTTTGTCTGTGAATTTGCGGCTGGGAGGTAAATTATCTTTCCTGACCACATCAATATTTTTTGATTGCAGCCAATGTTCAAGTTCATCGGCTGTCTTAACAGCCTCAGCATCCGGTTTGACGACAATCCCTATCTTTTTCACGATAAACTGCCTCCCTTATATCCTGTAATCGGAACTTGTTACATCCAGCCTTCTATCGATTGAAATTGATCGGCGTAGCCGCGTTTTATAAAATCGTATTACCTGAATCTTGCAAGATTCAGGTAATACGATTTTATTACAAATATCTTAATCAAACAGCAAGTTGTTTTTGAAAATAAAGCATCGAAATTATTTTAGCTTGACTATATATACCCCTATATTTATAAAGTATCGTAATGAGATCGATGCAAGATGAGCATTTTATGAATAAAATTGAAAAGGAGGGACAGACTATGATGAAGAATTGTTTTGGTAAACTTTTTGTTACTGCTTTGATCACCGTTTTTATGGTGATGACAATGCCCGGAGCGGGCCTTGCCGCCGACGTGATAAAGCTCGGCGTTGCCGGACCCCACAGCGGCGACCTCGCCTCTTATGGAATTCCATCAGTAAACGCTGCCGAGCTCGTCGTCAAGGACATTAATGCAAAAGGCGGTGTCCTCGGCAAGCAGGTGGAATTGCTCGTTGAAGACGACGTGTGCAAGCCGGAAGTCGCCACCAACACGGCCACCAAGCTTTTGTCCCAGAAAGTGGATGTAGTTCTGGGCCATATTTGCAGCGGAGCTACGAAAGCGGCACTGGGTATCTATAAAGATGCACATATCATCGCCATGTCCCCTTCAGCCACAAATCCGGCCCTGACACAGAGCGGAGACTACCCCAATTTTTATCGTACCATCGCCTCCGACGACGCCCAGGCAAAACTTGAAGTCGATTTTGCCCTGGACGTATTGAAGTTAAAAAATATCGCCGTGCTGCATGACAAAGGTGATTACGGCAAAGGACTGGCTGAGTTCGCCAAACTCTTTCTGGAACAAGACAGCAGGGCCAAAGTCGTTTTGTACGAAGGAATTACCCCGGGTGCGGTAGATTATTCCGCGATCGTACAGAAAATAAAGCGCTCTAAGGCCGAAGCCGTGATTTTCGGCGGATATCACCCCGAAGCTTCCAAGATTGTAACTCAGATGCGCAAAAAGAAGATGAAAACCATTTTCATTTCTGATGACGGTGTCAGGGATGACACTTTTATCAAAGTTGCCAAAAAGTTTGCCGAAGGTGTTTATGCCACAGGCCCCAAAGATGTATCAAAGAATCCTTTGACCACCGTAGCCAATGAGGCCCACAAAAAGGCATACGGCACAGATCCCGGTGCATTCTTTTTAGAGGCGTATTCAGCTACCCTGGCCCTTCTCAACGCTATCGAAAAGGCCGGTTCTACGGATTATGCGGCAATCGAAAAGGCCTTAAGGAGCGAATATGTTGAAACACCGGTTGGAAAAATCAGTTTTGACAAAAAAGGAGATGCAACCGGTGTCGGCTTTTCTATGTATCAGGTGCAAAACGGGAAATATGTTGAGATTAAATAGTTAAACGACTCAATATGGATCGGGGGACAAGCATTCTTGCCTGTTCCCCGTTTTTTTATCTTTTATATGGAATATTTTGCTGAACTTTTTTTAAGCGGGCTCACCCGGGGGAGCATCTACGCACTCATTGCGCTGGGTTACACCATGGTTTACGGCATCATTGAGTTGATCAATTTTGCCCACGGTGAAATTTACATGATCGGCGCATTTACAGCCTTGATTGTTGCCAGTGTGCTTACGATGCTCGGCTGGAATCATATTGCGATTCTTGTAATTGCTTCGCTTGCAGCCATAGTGTATTCGTCGGCATACGGTTTTACGGCCGAGAAACTGGCCTATAAACCCCTGAGAAAAGCCCCCCGCCTGTCGGCGCTGATCAGCGCCATCGGGATGTCACTCTTCCTTCAAAACTATGTGTTGTTGGCCCAGACGTCCGACTTCCTGCCCTTTCCCAGCCTGATTCCGGAATTTACATTCAACCAAGCCTATGAACATATCATCAGTTCATCGGAGATTGTTATCTTGGTCACAACGACGACGGTCATGATTCTGCTGACGTTTATGATCAAGTTCACCAGAATCGGGAAAGCCATGCGGGCAACCGCTCAGGACAGGAATATGGCCATGCTGGTGGGGGTGGATGTGGACCGGGTCATCTCCGTCACATTTGTGGTCGGCTCCGCAACCGCGGCGATAGGCGGCGTGTTGATTGCCTCCCATATCGGCCAGATCAATTTTTATATGGGCTTTATCGCGGGGATAAAAGCGTTTGTGGCAGCGGTGCTGGGCGGCATCGGCAGCATCCCAGGTGCCGTCCTGGGGAGCCTCGTCCTGGGTTGGACGGAAAGTTTTTTTACCGGGTATGTCTCCAGCGACTATGAAGACGTTTTTGCCTTTTTAATCCTGGTTTTTATCCTGATTTTCAGACCGGCAGGAATTCTGGGGCGGACAGACACAGAGAAGGTGTAGTTGGGATTTGCGAATTGATTAGCATTCGAGAAATAAAAAAATCTTTTTTGATTTCCATCTGGTTCATGTTTTTGACCTTTCCGATAATGGTTATCCGGGTCAACACCGTGGAAAATGTGGTCGAGTGGCGCTGGAACAACATGCTGATGATAGGTGTTGGAAGTTTCCTGCTCAGTTTTGTATGGCGCTATTTCCTAAAACAACAGGAAGCGGGCAAGAAAAAGGCCGAATCAGGAGAAATCGACACAATACCCTTGACCCGGAGAATCTCAAAAGAACCCAAAATTTTCGTTCCGGCATTGATTGCCATCTCCGTATTTGCCCTGGTGTTCCCTTTTATATTCTCTTTGTATCAAACTAATATCATGGTCACAGGCCTGATATATGTTATGCTCGGACTGGGCCTTAATATCGTTGTGGGGCTTGCCGGCCTTCTGGATCTCGGGTATGTGGCCTTTTATGCGGTGGGTGCCTATGCCTACGCACTTTTAAATTACCACTACGGTCTGGGGTTCTGGGCTGTCCTTCCCATCGCCGCTTTCCTGGGGGCGCTTTTCGGGATCATACTCGGTTTTCCCGTGCTGCGTTTGCGCGGAGACTATTTGGCCATTGTCACCCTGGGTTTTGGTGAAATTATACGGCTGATTTTAGAAAACTGGAATGAATTTTCTTTTGGGCCCAGCGGAATTGCAAATATTTCACGCCCCGGATTTTTCGGTATTCATTTTTCCGTTCAGAATGCAACTATCTATTTGTATTACATCATGATCGGACTGGTGATTTTTACTATCTTTGTCGTAAATCGCCTGCAGGATTCCAGGATCGGCAGGGCCTGGATCGCCCTGCGGGAGGACGAGGTTGCCTGCCAGGCCATGGGCATCGACAGGCGGGCGACAAAGCTGAATGCATTTGCCCTGGGCGCGACATGGGCAGGGATGGCCGGTGCCATCTTTGCCGCCAAGACCACCTTTATCAACCCGGCCAGCTTTACAATCTGGGAATCGATTAATATTCTCTGCATTGTCGTGCTGGGCGGCATGGGATCGATCACCGGCGTTATTATTGGCGCGCTCGTACTGATCCTTCTGCCGGAATACCTCAGGGCCTTTTCCGAATACCGGATGCTTATCTTCGGAGCCATGCTGGTGCTCATGATGGTCTTTCGCCCCGGCGGCATCATCAGCGATGTACGTCGGAAATATAAGTTCGAAGGTCTTCAAAATAATAATGGAAACATGCGGTAAATGGAACCGATACTCAAAGTTAAAAATTTGACCATGGATTTTGGCGGACTCCGGGCGCTGGACAGCCTGGATCTGGACGTCGTTGAAGGGGAGATCGCCGCCCTGATCGGACCCAACGGCGCAGGCAAAACCACTTTTTTCAACTGCATTACGGGTCTTCATTCCCCGACGAAGGGTGACATGATTATTGCACCTCCGGGGAAAAAGCAGGAACGTTTAAACGGCCTTAAACCCAACCATGTAACGGAACGGGGCCTGGCCCGTACATTCCAAAACATTCGCCTGTTTCAGAACATGACGGTTCTGGAAAATGTGATGATCGGCCGGCACTGCCGCATGTCAGCCGGCATCGCGGGAGCTATTTTCAGGGGCCGGTCAACCCGCAGGGAAGAAAAAGAGGTTGTCAGGGACAGTTACATCATCCTCGAAAAAATCGGCCTGACAGAATTCATCAATGAACTTGCCATGAATCTGCCATACGGTGCCCAGCGGCGACTGGAGATAGCAAGGGCCATGGCAACCGAACCGTTTATCCTCCTTCTTGATGAACCGGCTGCCGGCATGAACCCCCAGGAAACAAAGGAACTCGACGACTTGATTCTATGGATTCGGGATAATGAAAAGATTTCCATTCTGCTGATCGAACATGACATGAAGCTGGTCATGAGCCTGTCCGACCGAATTTTTGTGGTCGATTACGGAAAGAAGATCGCCCAGGGCACACCCGCAGAAATACAAAACAACCCTGCCGTGATAAAGGCGTATCTCGGAGAGGAGATCGATGCTTAAGCTGAAGAACGTCGAAACTTTCTACGGTAACATTCAGGCCTTAAAAGGCGTCAGTATCGATATTTCGGAAGGGGAGATCATCACACTGATCGGTGCAAACGGTGCCGGGAAAACAACAACACTCATGTCCATCTGCGGAATCGTTCCCCCAAGAACCGGGGAAATTTTGTTCCTGGGCGAACCTATTCACCAGTTAAGCCCAAACAAAATCGTTTCTCTCGGCATCTGTCAGGTCCCCGAGGGTCGTCGAATTTTTCCCTATCTGACCGTTCTTGAAAACCTGGACATGGGGGCGTTTTTAAGGAATGACAAGGCCGGCATAAAACATGATATCGAACACATGTTCGAGCTTTTTCCGATCCTGGCCGAAAGACGGCATCAGGCCGGCGGCACCCTCAGCGGCGGTGAACAGCAGATGCTCGCCCTTTCCAGGGCGCTGATGGCAAGACCGCGACTTCTTTTAATGGATGAACCTTCTTTGGGGTTAGCCCCTTTGGTGGTCAGGCAGATCTTTGAGATCATCAGAAAAATAAATACGGAAAGCAATACTACCATATTTCTTGTGGAGCAAAACGCCAATTTGGCTCTCAAAGTTGCTCACAGAGGGTATGTAATGGAAAACGGCCGGATCACGCTTTCCGACTCCGCGGACAGACTCCTTGCAAACGAAGACGTCAAGCGGGCCTATCTGGGGCTGTAGGTTTAGGGTTCAGGGTTCAGGGTTCGGGGGTCAGGGGTCGGGGGTCAGGGGACTGAAAAAGATTAACATCGAACATCGAACGTTCAACATCGAATGGTGAATGAAAGAAAAAGGACAAATGAACAGCGAACGTCCAACATCGAATGATGAATAAAAAAAACCGAATGAAATTAAATTACAGAGCGAAGCGACATCATTATTCGATGTTCAACGTTGATGGTCTCGTAAAAAGTCAGAAAAACGACTTTTTTACGAGAGTGTTTTGTATTTGGTGTTTAGTGTTTGGCAATCTAACAATCTAGTATATCAGCATATACTTCAAACAAAACACGAAATACTAAACACCAAACACTTGATGAATTCGACTTTTTACGAATTCATCAACGTTGGACGTTCGATGTTCGATGTTCAGTCTGTTCGATGTTCAGTCTGTTCGATGTTCAGTCTGTTCAGGGTTCGGAGTTACTAATCATTAATTAACTGATTACTTCTCACCGATAACTGATAACTGTTCACTGATTACTGATTACTGGTAATTTGGAGTTCTTCAAGGCGGCGGCTGAGTTTAACCGGGTAGGCGTTATGATCTTCAATCGATTTATAGCGGTCATCCAGCAATGTAAAACTCTTTTTGAATTTGGCCTGAATTGCCTGAAGAGAGGGGGGCGGGCGCAGTATCTTGCCGTCGGTCATAACCAGTTCCAGCAGGGGCCGGCTGCCTTCAATGCTTTCATCTCTAAGTCCGATGATATCCTCTGTGTAGCGTCCCTCTTGATCCGATCTTCTAAAAACCTGCTTTTTACCGGCCAGCACATTGCTGCCCCATGAACCCGTGACAGAGTGCTTGGGGAATTTTTCGAACTCCCTGTCGTCTTCATCGTGCGAGTCTTGCAGATGGATCACAAGGTCACCTCTATCTCTGAATGATTTGCGCAGTAACAGTACAAGCGTTTTCTGTCGACACAAAAAATAATGATTGACAGAATGATAATTTAGGCTATCATTATAGTTATCATGAGTGTATATTACAAACCGTTATTTAGAAAGTTCGTAAAGAAACAAACGAGACCTTTTCAACTCGTCATTGAAGATGAAGTCGATAAAATAACATTGAAACCGGATATGGGAGAAGCCAAAAAAAGTGATTTGGCTGGATTGAGAGTTCATAAATTTTCTCATAAAAGACAGAAATTTATGATAGCCTATGGCCTCCAAGATGCGGACATAGTCTTTTTCAAAATAGGTTCCCATGAAAATTTTTACCGTGAACTAAAAAAATATCTCAGGGAGGTGGGGTTATGATTACTGCTGAGAAAGTATATAAAGATATTTTAAATATGCCGTTAAAAGAGAGAGAAAAATTATTTACCGCTATAGCCAGAAAAGGGTTTGAGAAAGATTTATACAGTCATAAGGAAGTTTTCGATGACATTAGACAGTCGCCTTTTACTGTTAAAGAGGCCGCTGAGTATCTGGAGATCGCCGAAATTACCTTAAGGCGATGGGTCAAAGCAGAGAATATTAAATATGAAAGAATAGGGAGAAACATTGTATTTGCCCCAGATGAGCTTAAAGCTTTTAAAAAGCGTAAGCACGCGGTTTGAAAGCAAACAATCAATTGAAAACACTTTGGTATTTACCGTTTAAAGGAGTTGCCCAAAGGACCGCGAGTTGGGTCCGGATTCGGATCAAACCTGCCGGGAATCAACGAAATCAAGGCCATTTTTGGACAAAAAAAGGGTTTTTGACTTGTGAAGAGAATAAACATATTTAGCTCTGTTTTGTTCGCACTGCTTTTCGCGTTGGTCCAGTTATATCCATCCAAATGCCTGGGGGAAAATATTGCGGTGGTTACCAGCATATTCCCGGTGGCCGACATGGTAAGAGCAGTGGGCGAAGAGCATGTTGACGTAACCTTCATCCTGCCTGCCGGCGCAAGTCCTCACACGTTTGAACCCAAGCCCAGTCTGGTAAAAAAAATAACACGAGCGCGGATTTTCTTCATGATAGGCGCCGGGCTGGAATTCTGGGCCGAAAAGTTTGTCAAGTTAGCAGGCCCCGGCCTTGAAACGGTTGTTTTGTCCGAGAAAGTTTCACTGATCCACACTACCGGAGATCATCACAAAGCGGAAAAACATGACGGCAAACCGGATATTTCAGATCGCAAATCGTCGTTTGCCAATCCCCATATTTGGCTTGACCCTGTAATCGTTAAATTGATGGTCAACGAAATTGTGGCTGCGCTAAGCAAGGTTGACCGACAGCATGAAAAGTTTTATAAACAACAGGGCCGAAAGTACCTGGGCGAGTTGGATAAACTTGACAGGATGATAAAAGCCAAAGTGGATGTTTTCAAGATCAAAGAATTTGTTTCCTTTCACGCTTCCTGGGATTACTTTGCCCGGCGCTACGGCCTTGAACCTGTTGGCGTCATCGAGTCTGCTCCGGGCAGAAATCCAACGCCGATTCAGATCAAAAATATCGTGGACCAGATTAAACGACATAATATTCAGGCGGTGTTTGCTGAGCCCCAGCTCAATCCCCGGGCCGCAGAGGTCATTGCTAAAGAAGCAAAGGTTAAAGTCCTGCTGCTCGATCCTCTGGGCGGCCCCGGTATGAAAAGACGCAGCAATTATATCGATCTGATGCAGTACAACCTAAATGTTTTACAAGAGGCCATGCAGTGAAGACCACGGCGCAAGAAATAGAAAGTAAAAGACCCGTCTATGTCGAGCTTGATGACGTTTGGGTGGCCTACGACGGGAAATGGATATTAAAATCGATAATCTTGCAGTGCTATGCCGGAGAAATTTTTGGTATTGTCGGCCCCAACGGCGGCGGCAAAACCACGCTGTTAAATGTAATTTTGGGGCTCGTGCGTCCTGCCAAAGGGCGCGTCAAGCTGTTCGATCAACCTCCGGGCAAAAACAGCCGCCGTGACATCGGATATCTTCCACAAATTTCCCACGCTGATCGCTCATTTCCGGTAACCGTACTGGATGTTGTTGTGATGGGTCTTTATAGCAAGTTGGGATTTCTTAAGCGACCCGATCGCCAAAGCAAAGAAATTGCCATGAACCAACTCTCCCAGGTACACATGGAGGACTATGCCAAAAGACCTTTTGGAATTTTGTCGGGCGGGCAGCAGCAGCGGGTCAACATTGCCCGGGCGCTGGTCTCTAAACCGAAGCTATTGATCCTCGATGAGCCTTCGACCGGCGTTGACAGCGTGGCCCAGGAAGACTTTTATGAACTATTGGCCAAACTTAGAGATGAGCAGGGCATATCCGTAGTGATGGTGTCCCATGATATCGGGATGATGACTTCCCATGCCGATCGTGTGGCCTGTCTGAATACGCAGCTTCACTACCATGGTGAACCTGACTCCTGTTTTATACCGGACGTGCAAGAGAAAGTTTATGGAAAAGACATGAAAGTTATGGTTCACGACTCCAAATGTGTTACCTGCTTCCACAGGCATGAAGATCATGATTGAAATTTTCAGATTTGAATTTATGCAAAACGCCTTTATAGCCGGAACGATGTTGAGCCTGGTTCTGGCAGTGGTTTCATTTTTTGTTGTGCTGCGCCGCCTGTCATTTGTCGGCGTGGGTGTTGCGCATTCAGCGTTCGGCGGCGTTGCCCTGGGGGCTCTTTTGGGCATTTCACCAACCCTGACAGCCATCGGCTTTGCAGTGGTAGTATCCAATGCTATCGGCTATATCGGCAAACAGGGTAAGCTCAGCACTGATACCGCTATCGGCATCTTTTTTTCACTTGCCATGGCGCTGGGTGTTATTTTCATCGGCATGTCGGAACAATACAATGTAGATCTTTTCGGGTATCTTTTCGGGAATATCCTGGCGATTACACGCACAGATTTGGTTATTATTGCCGTGCTGGGCACACTGGTGCTGGCATCTGTCTTCATATTTTTTAAAGAATTGCTGTTTGTAGCCTACGACCGGGAAGTTGCACTTGTCAGCGGCATGCCGGTTGCCTTCCTTGATCACTTCTTTTTGACAATCTTGGCCCTGGCGGTGGTAATCAGCATGAAGATTATCGGTATCGTGCTTGTATCCGCGCTCCTGGTTATTCCAGGGGCGGCGGCTGCGCAAATAACCCAGCGTTATGTTTCAATGATTGCCGTTGCTATTGTTATTGCCTTGATATCTACCATCGGCGGCCTTTTCATTTCATACTATGCCGACCTTGCTTCCGGGGCAACCATTGTTACTCTGGCGTCGGCAATTTTTTTCATAACATTTGCCGTCAGCCAGATGCGCAAGTGACCAGTGAAAGAGGAGTAAACTATGAAATTGGGAAGTAGTCTGATTCAATTCTCTATCAAAAAACCCAAATTGGTCATTGCAATTATGGTACTGGCCACCCTTATGCTTGGCGCCATGATCAGTATGGTGCGGGTTGATACAGACCCGGAAAACATGCTGTCCGAGCATGAAGCCGTGCGGATTTTCCATGACCAGGTCAAAAAAGAGTTTTCACTGTATGATGTAGTAGTTGTGGGAGTAGTTAACGAAACGCATCCGGATGGTGTTTTTAACCCGACTACTCTCAAAAGGGTTAAGGAGCTTACCGAGTTCTCACAAAAACTGACGGATCCGAAAGATCCGGAAAAAAGGGTCGTCAGCAGGGATGTGATCGCCCCCGGCAATGTAGATACCATCGAGCAGGCCGGGCCGGGCCGGGTGCGCTTCCAATGGCTGATGAGCAAAGCGCCTACGACCCGGGCAGAGGCCCTCAAGATCCGAGACAGTGCCATGGCCAATCCTTTGTATAAAGGGACCCTGGTGTCGGAGGACGGCAAGGCTATGGGTATCTATCTGCCGATCACCTCAAAAGATTTTGCCTATCAGGTAAGGGAACGGCTGCTGGAAAAAATAGAATCTTTTGATGATGTCAATGGAGACGATTATTACATTACCGGATTGCCGGTGGCCGAGGACACTTTCGGGGTCGAGATGTTCGTGCAGATGGCGATATCGGCACCCCTTGCCATGTTTGCCATCTTTCTGCTGCTGCTGTTTTTTTTCAGAAAACTTTCTTTAATTATTTCACCTATGATCATTGCCGTGATGACGGTAATTTGCACAATGGGCCTGTTAATCGGCACAGGCAATACGCTGCACATTATGAGTTCCATGATTCCTATTTTTCTGATGCCCATCGCGGTGGTGGATTCCATTCACATTTTGTCGGAATTTTTTGATTTATACCAAAAGATAAAAGATCGGAGAAAAACCCTTGAACGTGTCATGGATCACCTGTTTATACCCATGCTTTACACTTCCCTTACATCCTCGGCCGGGTTTGCCTCTTTGGCCTTGACTCCCATTCCGCCGGTGCAGGTCTTTGGGCTTTTTGTTGCTTGCGGCATTATGTTGGCCTGGCTGCTTACCATACTGTTTATCCCGGCCTATGTGATGCTGATGAAGGAGGAAGGTCTGGCCGGTTTCGGAGTTGTTGCCCAATCGTCAAAAGATGGTGCCAACGGCTCGTTGCTTTCCCGGCATCTGCCCTTGTTAGGCAATTTTACGTACAGGCGTGCTAAAATAATTGTGATACTGACCATGGCAATTTTAATGGGAGCCGTTTATGGCATCAGCAAGATCCAGATCAATGACAATCCGGTAAAATGGTTTAAAAAGAACCACCCCATCCGTGTGGCGGATCGGGTTTTAAACAAACATTTCGGCGGCACTTACGAAGCCTATCTGGTTCTGGAAGGGGCGGAGCATGATGTGAGCCTGGCCGAGTTAGCCGCACGCACCAAAGATGAATTGACCGGCATTATTGCCGGCAAAACATCCGGCCTAAAGCTGTCCGAGGCTGAAGTCCTGATAGACCAGGCTGCCGGCAACAGCACGGCAGTAAATGAATTTATGAGTCTGCTTGTCAAGCTGTGGGAAGCAAAAATGGATACGGCTGATGATGATTCGTATGATTTCTGGGTCGACGGCTTGGACATAATCGATCAGATACGGCATCGAGACCAGCTCTTTAAACAACCCAAAGTTCTCAGGTATGTGGCCCAGCTGCAATCTCATCTGCAAAAATCAGGTGTGGTCGGCAAAAGCAATTCGATTACAGACGTGGTCAAGAAGGTATATCAGGAGCTTTTCGAGGCTGATGCGGCCTATTACAGGGTGCCGGACACCTCCAATGCCGTGGCCCAGACCTTGATTTCCTTCCAGAACAGCCACAAGCCGGATGACCTCTGGCATCTGATTACCCCTGATTACAAAAAAGCCAATATCTGGGTGCAGCTAAAAAACGGCGACAACAAGGATATGGAAGAGGTTATCATGGCGGTGGATCGATTCATTACCGATAATCCGCCCCCCGTACCTATGAAGCATCAGTGGGCCGGCCTGACCTATCTAAACGTGATGTGGCAGAACAAAATGGTCTCCGGTATGCTCAAGTCATTTCTGAGCTCTTTTGCGGTTGTCTTTGTAATGATGGCCTTTCTTTTCCGCTCGCCCCTGTGGGGATTGCTGGCGATGGTGCCGCTGTCGGTTACCATAGCCGCAATTTACGGCATAATCGGCCTGGCAGGCAAGGATTATGACATGCCGGTGGCGGTTCTGTCGTCGCTGACCCTGGGCCTGGCCGTTGACTTTGCCATTCATTTTTTGGAACGGTCGCGCATGGCTTTTAAGCGCGCCGGCTCCTGGAAGGAGGGCATCAAAGAAATGTTTGAAGAACCGGCCAGGGCCATCAGCAGAAATGTTATCGTCATTGCCGTCGGCTTTACACCGCTGCTGGCGGCTCCTCTGGTACCGTACCAGACAGTCGGCATATTTCTGGCCAGCATCATGGCCATTTCCGGTATCGCCACCATGTTGATCCTGCCGGCTTTGATCCAAATATTTGAAAAACAGCTGTTCAAAGTTACTAAGGAGTGAAGTTATGAAGAGATCAGCAATGATTGTTATTGGACTGCTAAGTGTATTATTGGCTGTTTCCCTGCAGGCTGCCGAGGCGCTGACCGTGGATGAGATAATCGATCGGGCCAATCTAGCGGCCTATTATGCCGGCGATGACGGGCGGGCTGAAGTGATGATGACCATAACCGACGCCCAGGGTCGCACCAGGGAACGGGAATTTGTCATTTTGCGGCAGGATGTGGTCGACGGCGGTCAGCAGAAATTTTATGTTTATTTCAAAAAACCGTCCGATGTCAGAAAAATGGTCTTCATGGTCCACAAGTATATTGACCAGGATGATGACCGTTGGCTTTACCTGCCGGC
The DNA here is from genome assembly GCA_014383215.1 of Candidatus Desulfatibia vada. GTDB lineage: Bacteria > Desulfobacterota > Desulfobacteria > Desulfobacterales > UBA11574 > Desulfatibia_A > Desulfatibia_A vada. Next base: position 13,500 of record JACNIG010000199.1, read on the forward strand.
TTTGGATCTTGTAAAACGGATCGCTGCATCGGATAAGCGCACCAGTTTTGTGGGGGCTCATTTTTTGTATGAGGATGTGTCAGGCCGTTCCGTTAAAGAGGATATCCATGAACTGGTCGAAACAACCGCCGATTATTATGTGCTCAAAAACACCCCCAAGGATCCCGCTGGCGTTGAGTTTTCCTATTACACTGCCTGGGTGGACAAACAAAACTTCATGCCGGTTAAGGCCGAATATCATGACAAAGACGGTCGCAAGTACCGCGAGGTGGAGTCCCTTCAGATCAAGAATGTCCAGGGGTTTCCAACCGTGATAAAGGCACGGGTTAAAGATCTGGCATCAGGAGGTGAAACGGTCTCTGTATTTAAAAACATAAAATATAATATCGGCTTAAATGACCAAATTTTTACGGAGCGTTACCTGCGACGTCCGCCGCGTGAAGTTAGAAAATAAGGATCATCTCCAAAAGAGTTGGAGTGATCCTAAGGATTCAAGGATTCAAGGGGTCAAGGGTTCGAGTGAAATACTTTAAAATATCTATATTTATATTTATCCTCTTAGTTCCGGCAGTCTTTCCTATGGCGGTCAATGGGTTTGCTTTACAAGAACGGCTTGATGATAAATACGGCATCAACCTCAACGGCTTTATCGAAGGGCGCCAGGGTTGGCGGCTGCAGGACGATCCCTACGAAAAAGATGCTTCCATCTCCGAGGTGCGGATGCAGCTTGATTTAAGCAAAGATGCCGACTGGGGTATTATCAAGCTAAAGGGGGATCTGGTCGACGATCAGGTGGAAGAAAAGACTTATGCTGAACTGCGGGAGTTGAGCTTCGCCTTTTCGCCTCTTGATTTCATGGATGCAAAAATAGGTCGCCAGACCCTTACCTGGGGCACGGGCGATCTTCTGTTCATTAACGACCTTTTTCCAAAAGACTGGAAGTCATTTTTCATTGGCCGCGACGACGAATACCTGAAGGCACCTGCAGACGCAATTAAGGGAAGTCTGTTTTTTGATCTGTTCAATATCGACTTGGTATATTCACCGGTGTTCAATGCCTCTAATTATGTTGACGGTACCCGTCTTTCCTACTGGAATTCCATGTTGAGTCGGACAGCCGGCCGGGATTTCATCTTCGATGATATCGAGCGTAACAGCTATTTCAAGGATGACGAATTTGCTGTGCGCTTATCAAAAAACATAGGCGGCGTTGAATTAGGCTTTTACGGATATAATGGTTTCTGGAAAACGCCGGAAGGTCTGGATCCGAAAGAGTCTAAACTATGGTACCCGGAGCTGTCGGCTTACGGGGCCAGTGCCAGGGGTGCGCTTTGGGGCGGTATCAGCAATCTTGAAGTCGGCTTCTACGATTCGCGGGATGACCGTGATGGCAACGATCCTTATGTTCGCAACAGCGAAATACGAACATTAGCCGGTTTTGAGCGGGAGCTGGCCCCTGATTTTACCGGCGGCTTCCAGTACTATCTGGAATGGATGCAAGAATATGATTCTTATAAAAACACGCTTCCCGCCGGCACGGCGGCCAAGGATGAGTACCGGCATGTTTTGACTTTGCGCCTCACCAAACTGCTGATGAACCAGAACCTGAGGCTGTCGTTGTTTACCTATTATTCCCCCTCGGATCAGGATGGATATATCCGCCCCAAGATCCACTACAAGGTGACCGATCAGTGGGCCATGGAAGTCGGTGCCAATATATTTACCGGCAAAGAAGACTACACATTCTTTGGACAGTTTCAGGATAATACCAATGCATATGCAAGCGTACGGTGGAGCTTTTGATAAAAATCTAGATATTTAAACGAAATTATCCGGCGGCGGAAACGAAACGTAATTTTGAGAACCGCTATAGGAGGTTTGATCATGACTGTTAATGACTGGATTCACACAATTGCAGGCACATTTATTCTAATAAGCCTGTCTTTAGGCATATGGGTTCATCCCTACTGGTTCTTTTTCACCGCCTTTGTGGGGCTTAACCTTTTTCAGTACGGCATTACAAAATTTTGCCCCCTGGGAATAATTTTAAAAAAAATCGGTGTGCCGGAAACCCTAACTGTGAGAAAACCGGGTTAGGCAGGGGTCGTAGAGTCCACCATGGAGCAAAACTCACATCTGATCGTTTACCCACAACTTCATTTTCTCTGAGATACCTTTTGATTATGTCAGAAAATCCAGCACTTGTAGAGTTATAGGTCGGGGTAACGCAAAAAAGGCGAATTAATTTGAATCAAAACTTCTCATTTTTTTTATTCCTCATCCAGCACCTTTCGAACCATCACCGCAAGATCGCGTAGAGTCATGGGTTTCATGGCAAAAGCTTTGATACCAAGTGCTTTTGCGTTTTCCTCTGTAACTTTTTCACTAAATCCTGTACAGAGGATTATCGGCATTTCAGAGCGGATGTTTAAAATTTCTTTCACCAGCTTGTCACCGGTCATCTGCGGCATCGCCATGTCTGTAATTACTAAATCGAATTGGTCTGGATGGGAACGAAATAATTCCAGAGCTTCGACAGGATTCATTTTTACTTCAACCTGATATCCCAATCGCTCCAGTATCTGTCGCACAATGAGCACAATTGATTCTTCATCATCAACAAAGAGTATATTTTCATTACCAGTAGGAAGTTCCTTAATCGTTTTAGATTCTGTCACAACTTCTTCTTCAGTCACGGGGAAAAAAACGCTAAAGGTGGTTCCTTTGCCGAGTTCGCTGTCAACAGTAATTGCACCTCTATGGATTTTGACAATACCGTGCACCACCGATAACCCCAAGCCGGAACCTATTCCAACATCTTTTGTTGTAAAATAGGGATCAAATATCCGTTCTATGATTTCCGGGGCTATGCCATGTCCAGTATCGCTTACAGTCACTTTGACATAGTTGCCCTGGGTCAATTCAGGGTCAATAAGAGCAACTGAATCTTCATCCAATAGAACATTTTGTATTCCGATATCCAGCATCCCCCCGGTTTCTTCCATGGCGTGAGAAGCGTTAGTGCATAAATTGATCATTATCTGATTGATTTGAGTAGGATCAGCAAGAACTTTATCCGCTGTATCTTGAATGTTTTGGCGAATATCAATATTAGCAGTTATCGAGGATCGCAAAAACTTGAGAGCGTCTTTGATGACGGGAATTATACTTATAGGTTGTCGTTTTATGTCGGTTTTGCGGATGAAACTAAGAAGCTGCTTTACAACATTTTTAGCACGCAGGCCTGCTGTTTTAATCTCTTCAAGGTTGGAATGAGCAGAATCCCACTCAGGAACCTCATCCAGTGCTAATTCCGTATTACCTAAAATGATGCCGAGGATGTTGTTAAATTCATGAGCGATTCCACCAGTGAGTGTGCCAATCGCTTCCATTTTATGAGCTTGTTTTAATTGGGATTCAAGCTGCTTCCTGTCATTTATATCTCTTATAACGCCATGTGTACCAATGAATTTTTTATCCTCTTTTTTGATCGGCTCGTCGTATATGCCGTTGGATTTCAATTCAATTGTCAGGTGTCCGACTTTACTCTCCTTAAACTGACCATTTTCATCACAGACTTTTAGTCTCAATTCCATTTGGGAGGCAGCACGATCGCCTGTTCTCCTTTCATTAAATGACCATTTAGCTTTTTCTAAATCATCGTCATAGACAAGCGTAGTATAATGCTCACCAATAAGTTGTTCAATTTGAAAACCGAGTACCCGCTCAGCTGTATTGCTAATAAATTTAAAGTTGCCCTGACCATCCAGCATATAAATAATGTCAGGAGAATTTTGAACCAGATACCTGTAACATTCTTCCGTCCGTATCAGCTTTGCATTAATAACTTCGTTTTCACTCACTAACCTTTTGTGATCAAGACCATTTTTCACTGTAATCAGCAATTCTTCCGGCTCAAATGGTTTCCTGATGTAGTCGTAGGCCCCTTTCTTTATAAATTTTATAGCTGATTTTATTGAAGCATGTCCGGTAATAACGATGACCAAGGTATCAGGATTTTGATTGTTTATATATTCCATGATTTGGTAGCCATTCATATCAGGTATAACCATGTCGAGAAGAACAAGATCAAAATCATCCTTGTTCAAATATTCTATTGCTTTTTGACCACTATTGCATGTTTTCAATATATAGCCCTGATTGCTTAATAATGCCTTTAAGCTTTCGCACATTCTGGAGTCGTCATCAACTATGAGAACTTTAGGGCTATTAGGCACCTTGACCTCCGTAATTTAAGATTCTTGATGTTGGGCTATTGGTAAATTTATTTTAAAGCTCGTTCCTTGTTTATTGTCACTTTCAAAAGTTATGGTCCCCTGTAACTTCTTGACCGCGTTATATACAATGGAGAGCCCCAAACCGGCATGTCCGGCCCCTTTTGAGGTAATATAAGGTTCAAAGAGTTGGGTTTTAACGGTATCAGGAATGCCCGGACCATCATCTTCGATAATGATTTCAACATGCCCCTGCGTATTGTCTGCAACCTGGTTTGTTTTATCGTCCATGTAATTTGAAATATATCGGGTGCTAATACCAAGATTTCCTCTGCCCGACATAGCCTCAGCTGCATTTTTGATAAGGTTGCTAAAGACCTGTGTCATTCTGTTTTTATCTGTCATAACCGCTGGAAGTGAAGGGTCTAACTTCAAATGAGTCTTGATGTTGGGCTCGAGTATAAGAGATTCCTGAAAGATTCTTGTCAGGTTTGACAAAAGGGCATTTACATCCAAGGGATCGTTGGGTTGGATTTTAAGTTCTGAAAAATCAGATAATTCACTTATAATAAGTGCCACTCGATCAATTTCCTCATTAATAATCCTGATTTCCTCTTCAACGGGCTGATCTTCAGACAATTTTCTCTTCAGAATGGCAAGATAATTTTTTATAATACTTAATGGAGTATTCGCTTCGTGGACAATCTTTTGAGCTATGGTTGACGTGGCGTTCAGACGTTCAGACTGAATTAATTTTGCCTGGTTTTGGGTCAAATAGTTTGCTTGAAGGGCCAAGGCCGCCTGTTTAGTAAACATCATCAAAAGCTTTATCTTATCAGTTAAATGGGGTGCACGAGCCTCTTCTAATCCCAAGACTATTACACCAACATATTGTTTGTGCGCGATCATTGGAAGGCAAAGAATACCGTCTTTTTCGACTAAGCGGATGATTTGCTCATCTAAAATAGTAAGTTTGTCTTTTATTATATCGCTTAAAGAATCCAAGGGCTTTCTTTGGAGAAGGGACTTCGCCAAAAGGCTTTTTTCCTCTTGTAAAGGAACTGCCACTTCATTGATTAGATCATTATTGTTGTTTAGCGCCACGCTCTTGCCGAGCAGAATATTTCTTTCTGATTCATGCAGAAAAAATAAAACATGTTTAACACCAAATAAAATATGAAGCCCTTCCTGCGTAACTTTCAGTATAGAATCTTCATCATGAGCCTCTAAAAGGTTCTGGAGTGTACCCTGAAACAAAGTAATGTCTTTTACTTTCTGGATTAGATCTTCTTGTTTTTTATGATCTTTTTCAGAAACATCGAGTGCCCCAATATCTATACCTAAAGATTGCGCTATATCGCTTACATCTTTTTCAGCTTGGAGGATGATTTCTTCTACCTCGGAGGTTTCAAATCCAAAAATGTTTTTGGTTATTCCAAATTTGACCTCTTTTTCTTTATTTGTTTCGGGACAAAGGATATTTCCAACATATATTATCTTTACTAAAGGAAGAGCATCCTGAATTCTATCGACTGCTTCATGATGATAACGCACTGCATCTGCCATGAATGATTGAAGCTTCCAGCGGTTGATCAGCCAAGCTCCAACTTCACAGTGTGTGGCTCCATGACGGGCTTCTCCAGCCAAGATTAGATCCCACTGATCTTGCGATGATTTTAAAATATCAGCATATTCTCTCGGAAAATTTACCCATAAAACTAATTTCCCTATATCGTGAAGGAGCCCTGTTAAAAATGCCTCGTCAGGAGAAGCGTACGATATCTTTTTAGCAATTAGTTCAGACAGTATGGCACACATCAGAGAGTGCCTCCAGAAAACCTTCAAGCTAAAGACAGAATCGTCTTTGGCTTTGCTGAAAGCTTGAATAACTGAAGCGCTAATGGCAATATTTTTTATGGCATTTTGCCCTAAAATTACCAGGGACTGATTAATATTGGTTACTCTTTTGGGTACTCCATAGTAGGCAGAATTGACCATATTAATAACTTTGGCGCTTAAAGACGCATCCTTATTGATTGTTTGAGATATACCTTTGAATGTGCTCTCTTCACTATTGCAGAGCTCGATCAGTTTTAATAGAATTTGAGGAAGTGAGGGAAGGTTTTTTGAAGTCTTTATTTTATCGAAGAATTGAACATGACGTTTTTCCATCAAGTACCATCCTTATCATTTGAGACTTAAATATCGGTTCACATTATTAAGTCGGTACAGATCAGGTTTTCTTTTGAAGTATTCATGCGACATTCTGTACTTGGATTTGAATAGCATAAGGCGGCTATAACTTCAACATTTTCATTTTTTGAAAAGTTAAGGGAATAATCGAAGCAGGGAATAGGATGCTTTTTCCGAAAAAATAACAGTTCGAAACGCTCTATATTGTTAACTACCGCACGGTGAGCATATAAGATTTAACGGTCATGACCGGGTGATAGGATTTTTTGGTCTTGGCAAGACCCGGAACGTTCATATCGCTCTCTTTGTTGATATAGGAACACCCTTTAAAAAGACGTCGGGCGCACTCCCTGTCAAAATACTGGTAAAGCCCTTTTTTGCTTGCAAAAGCCTTTTCAAAATGAAGAACTCCGATACTCTCTGTGAGGCGTGAGGCGATCCCAAATGCGTTGATCTCGCCGTCGATTCGCAGCAGAATGCCATCAAGTTCAAAAAGATCTATATTCTCAATGGTGTTTATGGCGGCCTGCCTTTCACAGAAAAGTGCTTCATTCTCGTCTATATCGCAACTACGTTCTTCACACCACTTTTCAAGAAAATCAATACATGCAGATAAAAACGAAGGCACCATTTTTTCTATTGTTACCCTGTCTTTATCGACATGCGATCTTTCGAACTGATGGATAAGGTTCCTTTTTCTGGAATACTTGTTGCCTTTAAGCAGTGCCAGATCATCAGCAGCATAAATGTAGTCTTTATAATCTTTTTGCTCTTTAACCTCAAAAAAACTTTCGACAAGAGCTTTGCCGTACTGCAAAAGATAATCCTCGGGAACGAACCAGTATTTATCAAATTTTAATTTAACAGCAAGATCGTGGAGCTGCAGGGGCGGGTAATCCTTTGACGGCGAAACAGGGAGTATCAGGTGCCGATTTTCTATGCGGGAGGTAAATTCGCTGCTTACTATCAGAGACTTTCCGTCAACGGCGGCGTAAGACTGAAACTCTGCGCTGTTCCAGGCGATAATTGAAGGGAGCGAATAGGCACAAAGCCTGTATCGCTGCCGCTGAAAAAATTTTTTTAGTTTCGGAAAATCTGATGGAACTATCGGTTTAAATTTCATGGTGTAATTTTCAGCATGGGGACGGAATCGGGCATCTTTTTAAATCCTATCTGTTTGTAAAAGGCATGAGAACCTCGTTCTGCAATCAGGCCGATCCATTTTAAGCCGTCTCTATTGAGGCGTGACACTAAAGCCTTTACAATTTTTTTGCCGATTTTCTGTCCCCGGTAATCTTGTTTTACAGTGATATCCTGAAGATAAGCGTCGCTTGTCCCGTCGCTGATAGCCCGCCCCATGCCGACGATTTGGTCCTCAAGGCTCGCAATCACAAAGCAATGGCTGCCGGCAACGATCCGAACCACATGATCAGGGTCATAGGGTTCTTCGGTCCACCACTCTTCCATGCGGTAGAGGGCAATGATCTGCTGGATCTGATAAGGGGTCGGGTTAACCAAGAAGGTAATGTCTGGCATAGCGGTTCTGGTTGTTAGCCCTGGTTAGTTTTTTTCAGCAAACAATGAGGAGACTTTGTTGCGGCCGGCCAGTTTTGAAATGTACATTGCTTTGTCAGCTCTTTTGATAAAGTCTGCGAACTCTTCGTCTTTGCAATATTCAGTAACACCGATGCTTACTGTAACCTGATAAGGCTCGTTCGGTTCTGGAATAAACTTTTCAGCCTCTACTGCTTTTCTAATCCTGTGGGCAACCGTTTTGGCCTCTTCACCACTCGTTTCAGGCAAGATAATAGTAAATTCTTCGCCCCCATATCGGAAGGCGGAATCCATTGTCCTGAGACATGACCGCATAGTTTGGCTAAGTTTAATTAACACCTTGTCGCCTTCAAGGTGCCCATACGTATCATTGTACACTTTAAAACGATCGATGTCCAAAAGCAGAAGTCCAAGAGAATGGCCATAACGGTTGGACCGGTCAACTTCGACTTCCAGCTGGTTATAAAAGTGCCTTAAATTGTAAAGTCTGGTAAGGCCGTCTGTTATGGCTAGCTTTTCCAGTTTTTCCAAGATCTGCCCGCGCTCTTTAGTTAGTTGACGCTCCCTTAAAACTCTTTTCAATCTCAGCAGCACTTCTTCAAAACGTACCGGTTTAAAGAGAAAGTCACTTGCACCTTTATTGATGGCCTCTTCATAAGAATAATCGCCACTGTAGCCGGTCATGACCATGACATCTATATCACACTTTGATTTAATTAAATCAGTGAGTTCAAGCCCGTTCAGGCCTGGTAGCATGATATCTGTGATAACGACTTCGATAGAGTTTACTTTTAATATTTTAATCGCTTCTTCCGCACTTGAAGCTGCGAAGGCATTGAATCCGGATTTACCCATGAATTCATGCATCGAGTCTCTGATATCGCCATCGTCATCAACTATTAATATATTGATAGTCATATTTTTTAGCAGCCCAATTTCGTTGGGTAAAAAGCTACGTCTGCGTTTAAGCCGGGGTTGACACAATTACAAGTAATCTGATAATAATTCAGTTTTGCTAATTCAATGTATCAATATAATTGGAAAGGCGGATCGTGTCAACCGACTTCTGAACCTGTGCAGCCGACTTTAAATCGGATAAATACCCACCCGGATAAACAGGAAAGAATAGCCACCAAGGCACCAAGACACAAAGAAGAACTGTTTATTATAATTTAACTTCGTGTCTTGGTGGCGAAAATGTTTTGTTAGATAGGTACTAATGAGAAATTCGGGTTAGGGTCGCCTAACGTTTTTTGAGACCTTTGCAAAATGTTTCCTCGGAGCGTCTCTTGCCCCTTGACAAGATCTACAGTAAATACGAGATATGATAAACATACGTAATTTCAGTATTATTGCACATATTGATCACGGCAAATCTACACTTTCCGATCGCCTTATCCAGGCGACTAACGTTGTGCTGGATCGAGATTTTCAAGATCAGATCCTCGATACTATGGATATCGAGCGGGAGCGGGGCATCACTATAAAAAGCCAGACGATCTGCCTGCCTTATACTGCCAAAGATAATCAAACCTACATGCTGAATCTTATCGACACCCCGGGGCATGTGGATTTTACTTACGAAGTTTCGCGGGCGCTGGCTTCATGTGAAGGTGCCCTTCTTCTGATAGATGCCAGCCAGGGCGTGGAAGCTCAGACTTTGGCGAACCTTTACTTAGCCATGGAGCACAATCTCAAAATAATACCTGTAATCAACAAGATAGACCTCCCCTCAGCTGACGTTGAACGCATAAAGCAACAAATAGAGGATGATTTGGGGCTCGACTCGGAGTCGGCGATACTAACCTCAGCCAAAGAGGGCACCGGGATTGAAGAGGTCTTAGAGAGCATTGTAAAAGATCTGCCGCCACCTGCCGGCGACCCCGAAGCACCGCTGCAAGCGTTGATTTTCGACTCCCATTATGATCCCTATCGCGGCACTGTCGTTAACTTCCGCGTCTTTCAGGGGAGAGTGCAAGCCAAAGATGTTATCACCTTTATGTCGAATAACATCCCTCACAAGGTCGAAGAAGTCGGTATATTTCAAATCGTCAGGGTGCCGCAAAAACAGCTCTTGGCAGGACAGGTCGGCTATTTGATTGCCGGCATAAAAACGGTCAGCGATACCCGCTGCGGAGATACGATTACTTTAAGAGACCGGCCATGTTCAGCGCCCATGCCCGGTTTCAAGGAAGCCAAACCGGTGGTTTTTTCTTCGATCTATCCGGTGGCGACGGACGGATACGAGGAACTGGCGGTCGGCCTGGAAAAACTCAAGCTCAATGATGCCTCCTTGATTTACGAGAAAGACACTTCAGTGGCCTTGGGTTTTGGATTCCGTTGTGGTTTTCTGGGACTTCTGCACCTTGAGGTTGTGCAGGAGCGGCTTGAACGCGAATATGGCCTGTCTTTGATTATGACGGCACCTTCAGTGCGATACCAGCTTATTATGAATGATGGTACAACATTAATCATTGACAATCCGGCTTTATATCCGGATCCCACAAAAATTGAGCGCACGATGGAACCGTTTATCCGGGCTTCGATAATTATTCCCGATCGTTACATGGGGCCGGTTATGAAACTTTGCCTGGCGCGCCGTGGCAGCAACACCAATTATCAATATCTTACGAGCAATCGCCTGGAAATGTTTTTTGAGCTGCCACTTGCCGAGGTTGTTTACGATTTTTACGACAAGCTGAAATCGATTACCAAAGGGTATGGTTCCTTTGACTACGAACTGAAAGATTATAAAGAAACCGATCTGGCAAAGCTGGACATTCTGATAAATGGTGAACGGGTGGATGCCCTTTCCCAGCTGGTTCATAAAGACAGGGCAATTGAGCGGGCAAGGCGTGCGTGTGAAAAACTTCGAGAGGAAATCCCCAGACAGCAGTTTAAAATAGCCGTCCAGGGGGCCGTCGGCGGTAACATTATTGCCCGCAAGACAATCTCAGCGTTTAGAAAGGATGTTACTGCAAAATGTTATGGAGGTGACGTAACGCGCAAGCGCAAGCTTTTAGAAAAGCAGAAAAAAGGAAAAAAGCGCATGAAAATGGTCGGCCAGGTAATGATTCCTCAGTCGGCTTTTATGTCAGTTTTGAAAACGGACACCGACTAATAGCCGCTTGACGCCTGATAACTTTGTGGGGAAACTTTTTCGTATCCATTCAAGGAGTAATTGAGCTATTGGAAATTCCAAATAACAAATTCCAAAAAACAAACATACAACATCCTTGGTTGCGGTTTACCCGAGTTAGGAGGATATATGGGAAAAACAATCGCTGAAAAAATTTTTGACGCCCACCGGGTGGACAGCCCCGCAGAAAATATCAATGTTCTCCGGCTGGATGCAGTCTTTTGTCACGAGATTACTACACCGGTTGCGATCAATGATCTGATCAGTCGCAACAAAGACAGGGTGTTTGATGCGACAAAAATCAAAGTCGTGATCGACCATGTTTCACCGGCAAAGGATTCAAAAACAGCCTTGCAGGGCAAAATCCTCAGAGATTGGGCCCGGCGCCATGAAATACGGGATTTCTTTGATATCGGCAGAAACGGCGTTTGCCACGCCTTGTTTCCGGAAAAAGGATTCGTCCGTCCGGGGTATACGGTCATCATGGGAGATTCTCATACCTGTACTCACGGTGCTTTCGGAGCCTTTGCCGCCGGTGTCGGGACAACCGATCTTGAGGTGGGGATTCTCAAAGGCATTTGTGCGTTTGGCTATCCGTCAACCATAAAAATTAACATTCGCGGCCGGTTGCCTGAAGGAGTGTATGCCAAGGATGTCATTCTTTCAATTGTCGGCCGCCTGGGTGTAAGCGGTGCCACCAACAAGGTCATAGAATTTGCCGGACCGGTTGTGGATACCATGAGCATGGAGTCCCGCATGACCCTCTGTAACATGGCGGTTGAAGCCGGAGGGACCTCCGGCATTTGCCAACCGGACATGACAACAGTTGAATATCTATGGGAATTTGTCAAAGATGCGTATTCCTCCAAACAAGCGGCGCTTGAAGCGTTTAAAATCTTTTCTTCTGATGCGGATGCGCACTACGATCAGGTGATTGATCATGATGTCAGCAATATGGAACCGCTGGTGAGCTTTGGATATAAGCCTGACCAGGTAAAACCCGTAAGGGAAATGGAGGGCAGCAAGGTTGATCAGATATATATCGGTTCATGTACCAACGGCAGGATCGAGGATCTTAGAGTTGCCGCCCAGGTGCTTGAAGGAAAAAAAATCAGCAGCCGGGTTCGAGGTGTCGTTTCGCCGGCCACAACAGATATCTTTCGCCTGGCCATGGAAGAAGGTATTCTGAAAACGTTTATGGATGCCGGATTTTGTGTCACAAACCCGACTTGTGGCGCCTGTCTGGGCATGAGCAACGGCGTTCTGGCAGAAGGTGAAGTATGTGCTTCTACAACAAACCGGAATTTTATCGGACGGATGGGCAAGGGCGGGATGGTACACCTCATGAGCCCTGCAACCGCCGCCGCGACTGCCATTGCCGGGCACATTACGAATTCCAGCCTATACACCAATTGAGCGCTAAGGCTCAATTGAAAGTTGTCAGGGATCAGGGGTCGCTGTAAGACCGCTCAATGGATAATCATATTTTAAACCGTGTGAACTCGCATATAAAGGTTCGTAAAGAAAGAACAGAAATTTTTGCTATAAAATTAGTTGGTTCACTGAACGACCGGTGATTTCTTGCGATGGTAGATTTTGGCAATACGTCTGTTCTTTCTAACGATCCTTAATATACTCAAACAGCACACGCTTTAAAATCTGATCATCCATTTCGCTAACTCACTAAACATAATGGGAGAAATTCCCCAACAGCTGAAGTTATTAAATGGTCGATTTGTTACAATAATAACCATTTAACCATTCAGCCAATAAATCAGTTAACAAGAACTAATAAAAGAGGTGCTGATGAAAAAATTCAAAGGAAAAGTGCTCTTTCTCAATCGCGCAGATATCAACACCGATGAGATTATACCTGCCAAATACCTTTCAGAAGTATCCAAAGAGCCTTTAGGGCCCCATCTTTTAGAAGATCTGAAACTCGAGGGGTTTATACCCCAAAGGGATATAGAGGGGAAAAGCGTCATCGTTACAAGGGCTAATTTCGGGTGCGGGTCTTCCCGGGAGCACGCCCCCTGGGCACTGGAGGTGAACGGCATCAGCCTGGTCATCGCTGAAAACTTTGCCAGAATTTTCAGGCAAAACATGTTTAACTGCGGCATGATGGCCGTGGAACTGCCGGGTGCAGTCATCGACCATCTGTTTGTAAACTATGCCGGCAGCGAAGCCCATGTTGAAACGGATCTTGAAAAAAATGTCTTTACCTTTTCAGCCAATGGAAAGAAAGAGGAGGTAGTCTTTTCAATATCCGACTTTGACCGCGCGCTGGTGACAGTCGGGGGATGGGTAGAATATGCCGATGCAAATTATTGATGGCGTTGTAAAAAGTCAAAAAACGACTTTTTCCGAACGTTTTAACCCTAATCGAGCCAAAACTCGACTTGGCGTCTGTGGTCAGTTGTCCGTTATCCGTAGTCAGTGGTTTTACAGGTTCTTAGGGACTCTTTTTGTGTTTCACCTGTAGTTGAACTGCACAGCGAGCGAATCAAAAAATTAACAGAATTCCTTACAGTTGCGCGAAGCACTGCCGCACGGCAGAACATTCCCTGCAGCTTGCTGCAGGGTTCTTCAATTATAATCTCGCTTCTTTTTGCTTAGCAATGGACGACGGACAAAGGACAACGGACACCCAATTGAGCGTTTGCGCTCAATTAGGGTTTGACAACTTCGTTGATGATCGAACCGATTTTTTCGATGCGGCATTCAACTACGCTGCCGGGATTCAGAAGAACGGGCGGATCCCTGAAAATTCCGACCCCGGCGGGCGTTCCGGTGGAGATTATGTCTCCCGGGAGCAGGGTTATATCTTCGCTGATATTTTCTATTAGGGTGGGGATATCAAAAATCATATCCTTGGTATTACCGTCCTGCATGATAACCCCGTTGACGATGGCGGTCAGCCTCAGGTTGTGTATATCTTTGATTTCATCCGGGGTAACAAGATAGGGTCCGGTGGGCGCAAAGGTGTCAAAGGACTTCCCGCGGAACCACTGGGAATCGGAAAACTGGGCTTCCCGTCCGGAGACGTCATTCATGACACAATATCCTGCAACATATTCGAGGGCGTCTTTACGCTTTATGCGTTTGCCTTCTTTGGCGATGACGACCGCCAGTTCCACCTCCCAGTCAACCTGCCCGCTGCTTTTGGGGAGAATGATAGGATCAAAAGGGCCGCTTAAGGCATTCGGCGTTTTACAGAATATCAGCGGTGTATCCGGATTTTCAAATCCGCCTTCTTTGGCATGCTCTGCATAATTTTTTCCAAGGCAGATTATTTTTGACGGACGATCAACCGGGCTTCCCAGGCGCTCTTGAATGTTTTCCCCTGCCGCCGTCACCCGGGAAACCTTTGCCAACCAGCCTTCTTTAAAGAAAGCTTCACCGATATCGGGAATATCCGGAAAAATTTTTGTCAGATCGACGATATTGCCGGCCTTCCACAAGCCCGGTTTTTCCTTTCCTTTTTGACCGAAGCGCACTAATTTCATAGCTTACCTTCTAGTTCAACCGCAGACATACGCAGACAAACACTGACTTTTCTGCTAATGCTTGGTGAATTATCCATTGAGCGGCCTTACAGCGAAAACTCCCCGACCCCTCATTTATTTATAAGTGTTTTATGTTTGTGTTCCTCGTTTTTTGGCGATGAAGAATCTGGATTCATTTGCAGTCCGTCTTGATAGCATTTTTTACTGTACCAATTGATCTGCCGGCATATTCCCCGGATAATGCTGACTTCTTTTGCCCGCAGCCGCATACGGGTAAAAAAACGGCGCAGACTGTTCATCCAGTAATCGGGATTCTCAGGGTTTATATAACTTATTCTAACTAAAATATCTTTAACTTGATCATACATCCCGTCAAGCTCATGCCGGCTGGCAAGACGGGGAGTAAATTCTTCTGTTGCTTCCCGGCCGGCAGTAAAAATTTCATAACAAACAATCATGACGGCCTGGCCCAGGTTTATGGAAGAAAAATCCGAGGTCGGGATATTCACCAGCGCATGACAGCAGCGGATATCTTCGTTGGAAAGCCCCTTGTCTTCCGGACCAAAGAGGATGGCCGTGCGGTTTTCAGCGGAAACCGTAACAAGTTTTTTGGCCTGTTTTGCAGGAGAACTTACGACCTGTCGCTGTCCCCCCAGGCGAGCCGTGGTGCCGACTACATAGCTATAAGGAGACAGCGCCTCTTTCAGATTTGAAAAAAATTTGATATCCTCAATAATACCCATGGCAACATGGGTTCCCAGCTGCAGAACTTTTTCAAGATCATAGTTTTGCGGATCAACCACAACCAACTTATCGATTCCCATGTTGAGCATGGCCCGGGCAGCAGCACCGATATTTTGCGGATAGCGAGGCTGGTGCAAAACAATGGTAATGTTGGCAAGATTGATTCTCTGGGGCATCAGCCGGTTATCTCAAAGCTGTTAAAGAAGTATCCTATTTCAAAGGCCGCTGTTTCCGGTCCATCCGAACCGTGTACAACATTCTTTTCGATATCTGTAGCAAAATCCTTTCGAATAGTTCCTTGGGCGGCTTCCCTGTAATCGGTGGCTCCCATTAATTCCCGATATCTTCCGATGGCATTCTCGCCTTCAAGGATCATTACAATGATGGGGCCTGATACCATGAAATCTGTCAGGCTTTCAAAAAAAGGCCGCTCGCGGTGCACGTCATAAAAACCTTTGGCCTGGGATTTAGTCATTCGTAACATTTTCATGGCAGTAATCTTTAAATTGTTCTGCTCCAGGCGCTTAATAACTTCGCCGGCGAGACCGCGGGCAACTCCGTCGGGTTTGATGATCGATAATGTTCTTTCCATAATTTTATTATCCTTTGGCACGCATTCGTTTTGATATTCTCATGGTTAATTAACAAGCTGGTATATCGGCATATATTTAAAATGCTCAATTTAGGTAATTTGTTTAGGGGTATATAGAGAAGAGAGGCTTGTTTGTCAAGCAGGGAAGCATCGCCCCCCATGAATATCTTTGTTCCCGAAGGTTGCTTTCATGAATACGGCAGTTTTTCCAGGCTGGACGCGTACCCGGCCAACAAAGCTGACTGAAGGTTCGCTTTTTTGACAAAAATGGTATAAGGTAAAAAATTTGAAACCCATCCAAGATCCCTTTGCCTGGGGAAGGACCCGATTTCCAGTACTAAATACAACAACAGGAGCTGATCATGCCGAAAAAAAATAAATTGAGCGCCTCCGATCTCAGGTGCATCTGCAACCCTAAAGTTTTTAATTTTAAAAACACCTCGGAAATCGAGCCGCTGGACGAGGTCATCGGTCAAAAAAGAGCGGTTCAGGCCATTGAATTCGGCCTGAACATGAAGAGTCCCGGTTACAACATATTTGTCACGGGGATAGAGGGCACCGGCAAATCGACCATTATCAGGGATATTGTTGATAAACATGCCGCCACCCAGAAGGCTCCGGCTGACTGGTGTATGGTCAATAATTTTAAAGATGAATACCGGCCTAAAGCCATTACCGTTCCGACCGGTAAAGCGACCCGGTTTTCCAAAACAATGAGCAAACTGATAGATGGGCTGAAGATCGAACTTTCCAAAGCCTTTGAACATGAATCATACCAGGAAAAAAAGTCTGAGATCCAAAAAATATATACGGATCGGCAGCGGGATATTTTTAAAAAAACGGAAACGGCTGCCCGTCAAAAAAACATCCAGCTCAACCGGACCAAAACCGGTTATCAAACCATTCCGGTTGTTAACGACAAGGCCCTTTCTCCGGAAGAATTTTTGGTCCTCCCCAAAGAAAGTCGAACCGAAATCGAGCGGAATATCGAAATCGTCCAGTCTGAAATCGAATCGTCATTGCGGGAAATCAACAAGCTTAATCAGGCTCTTAGCATTGAAATCGACAAGTTAATGCAAGAAATAACCCTGTTTGTGGTCAAAGGCCACATTGAGATCATAAAAGATCAATACAAGGGCTGCAAAGACATTATCGGGTATCTGGATGAGGTGCAGACGGATATCTTAGAGAACGTTAAGGATTTTATTTCTGCTCCTGAAAGCAAGTCCCCCCTTGAAGGCTTTATGATGCCGGCAGCCCCGCCCTCTTTTCAGCGCTATGAGGTCAATGTGCTGGTTGAACAGGAATCCTCGCAAAAATCGCCGGTTATCTTTGAAACCAATCCTACCTATCAAAATGTGTTCGGGCAAATAGAAAAGCGGGCCCACATGGGGACCCTGACCACCGACTTTACCATGGTGCAGGCCGGTTCGTTACTGCGGGCCGACGGCGGCTATTTGATCATGGAGATCGAATCGATCCTCATGAATCCGTATGTGTGGGAAGCGCTGAAGCGCGCCTTGCAGAATAAACTGCTTCACATTGAAGATGTGGCTTCAGGACTGGGTTTCGGCACCTCATCGTTGCGCCCGGAGCCGATTCCCCTGGAAGTAAAGGTCATTTTGTTAGGCAGCTATTATCCTTTTCAATTGCTTCAAAACCATGATTCAAAATTTAACAAAATTTTCAAGGTCCGGGCGGATTTTGATCATGAGGTCGAAAAAACCGAAGATACCATTCAACAATACGCCCGCTTCATCGCCCGGGCCTGCAAAGAAGAAGGACTTCTCCCGCTGACCCCCAAAGGTGTGGCCGCCATTGTTGAATATTGTGAAAAATATATCGCCAACAAAAACAAACTCTCACTTAGATTCGGACCGATCCTGGGCATCTTAAAAGAGGCCGATTACTGGGCGCGCAAAAACAAAGCCAAGCTTGTTTCCGACACCTATGTGATTAAAGCACTCAATGAGTACAGGTTCCGTTATAACCTGTATGAAGAAAAAATCCATGAATCCTATGTGGATAATACAATTATGATCGATGTGGAGAGTGACGTGATCGGCCAGGTCAACGCCCTCTCGGTTTATCAAATCGGTGACATATCATTTGGGCGCCCTACCCGGATTACGGCAGAAACCTATATGGGCAAACAGGGGGTTATCAATATCGAACGCGAGGCCAAGTTAAGCGGCAAGACCCATGACAAAGGCGTTCTGATTCTGTCGGGTTTCTTGGGCCGAACCTTTGCGCAAAACTATACGCTCAATCTGTCCATCAGCATCACCTTCGAACAGAGTTACGGCGGCATCGACGGTGATAGTGCCTCTTCCACCGAACTGTATGCCATTATTTCAAGCCTTGCAGAAACCCCCATCCGCCAAGGGATTGCGGTCACCGGATCTGTCAATCAAAAGGGAAAGATTCAGGCTATCGGCGGTGTAAACCAAAAAATAGAAGGCTTTTTTGATGTCTGCAAAAGTAAAGGACTCAGCGGCAGGCAGGGTGTATTAATCCCTAAGGCCAACGTTAAAAACCTGATGCTGAAAAAGGAAGTTGTCGACGCGGTCAAAAAAAGAAAATTTCATATTTATCAGGTTGCGACAATTGAAGAAGGGATTGAGATATTAACCGGCATCAAGGCCGGAGTTCCGGATGACGAAGGCAACTACCCCCCGAAAACCGTGTTTGGCCGGGTTCAGACAAAGCTTAAAGGCTATCTTAAACGCTCTTTTCAACTTAAAAAGGAGTTTGAGGACGAAGATAACAACGCCTGATCCTTTGTTCCTTAAATGTGGATCTTCTCCAACTCTTTTGGAGATGATCCAAAATTTGAACTGCACAGCGAGCGCATTCCCCGCAGCTTGACTTCGGGAAATAGGGGACGTAGGTAAAAAAATAAGTTTCTAAGATTTATCTTTTGTGGTAAGAGGGCATATGCCACGCAAAGCAAGGATAGACGCTCCAGGAGCGTTGCATCACATTATTTTTAGGGGTATCGAACGCCGCAAGATATTTCGGGATAACAAGGACAGGGATAATTTTGTTGATCGTCTTGGAAATGTTTTATCCGATAGCGGTACACCTTGTTACGCCTGGGCGTTAATCCCCAATCACGTTCACCTTCTATTGAAAACAGGCAACACACCGCTTTCGACGGTCATGCAGCGTATTTTGACCGGTCATGCTGCCTACTTTAACCGCCGTCATCGCCGCTACGGCAAGCTTTTTCAGAATCGCTACAAATCTATTTTGTGCCAGGAAGATACCTACCTGTTGAAACTGGTACGGTATATACACTTGAACCCTCTAAGGGCAAAAGTTGTGAGCGATTTTAAAAAACTGGATCAATATCTTTACTGTGGACACAGCAGAATTGTTGGGCACAGCAAAAGCAGCTGGCAGGATGTATCCTACGTATTGCAGCAGTTCGGTATGAAAAAGTCGGCTGCCCGACGTAATTATAAAGATTTCGTAAAAAAAGGTATTGAGCTGGGCCGATGTCCGGAGCTGACAGGGGGCGGTTTGATTCGGAGCCTTGGCGGATGGTCGACAGCCAAGATGCTTCGCCGGTCAATTGAACGGATTAAAAGTGATGAGCGTATACTTGGTGATGGAGACTACGTTGAAGAAATCCTTAAAAAGGCTAACGAGCAGATGGAAAGCCGTTACCTTTTGGCAAACCTCGGGTATGACATAGACAAAGTAGCTTCAAGGGTATCAGATGTATTGGACATTGATGCGGAAAGGGTGTGGCGCAAGGGGAAGCATCCGGAAACCGTACGCGCAAGAAGCCTGCTTTGTTTTTGGGCGGCCAGAGAACTCGGGATAACCATGAAAAACCTTGCTGACAGACTGGGATTGACGCCACCGGCTGTGAGTATTTCCGTCAGAAGGGGGGAGAAACTGGCAAAAAAGTTTGGTTATCGACTTATAAATGAATAGAAAATTACTTTT
>JACNIG010000130.1 GCA_014383215.1 Candidatus Desulfatibia vada
TTGGTAAAGGGGTTGAAGTCGAAACTTTCTTTTTCTTCAGTTTTCGGGTATTTGAAACTCGAGGCAAATAACCGCGTAAAACCGGAACCGAAGGTCACGAGCGCAAAGATCGTCACACAGAAATAGAGAATCTCTTCAGAATTAAAGTTTTTTAGAGGCAAGGCCTGTTCTCCTGTTTTGAACTCTAAGTGCCGGCAAAGTAGCAGCGCCAGAGTTACATGTCAAGTATAGGGAGCTGTCTTTTGCAGAATGAATTCATATTTATGGATTTGAAATGAAAACGATGGTATATAGAAACCAATATCCGGGCGTAACCACCATTACAGCGACGTCGAAAAATTTGACATCAGTTTTAAGGTCTTCTTTTACTAAAAAGGTCTCAAGGTATCAAAAAATGAACCGACACAACAACCGGGGCAAAAGAGCTGTCTTGGTTATCGACAGTGAGCAGCCCAAAGCTGAAAATATCAAGAAACAACTTATCGAAAATGGGTACCGGGCCTATACAGCCGGCAGTTTGAATGAGGCTTTGAAGATTGCCGAAGAGAAAAGCGTCGTAGCGGCTCTGCTGGCTTTTGGGCGGCCGAGCCTCGATCCGATAAAGCTCATAAAAAGCCTGCAACGGGCAAAAGAAAACTATAAAATCCCGGTAATTGTAATCTTGGAGAGTTTTTCCGAGGAACTCGTGGCGTCGGCCTTTAAGGCCGGTGCGGTCGACTACCTGACCCGGCCCGTAGATTTTCAAGAACTTATCAGACGGACAGGGGTCTATGCCAGAATCGAAGAATTCAGCACCGACAATGATGGGATCGAAATCGCTGCCTTGCCAGAGTCTGAAACGCCACCCCCTCCCAAGGGGCTGTTGTCCAGGTTTTTGACCGGACTCCTGCAGCTATTTCACTCCCGCTCCAGTGCCGATGAACAGTTGGACCGGCACTACGAAAAGGTGGTTCGGCTGGGGCTGGGAAGCTTTGGCGAAGTCTGGAAGGTTAGAGATAGGACCCGGAAGTTCCCTGAATTTTTTGTAGCCAAGATACCGCTCAGTACAAAGTTAAACCCCAAAATTGAGAAAGAGGCGCGGATTTTAAGGATGCTGGCCGACAATCCTGCTGTGCCGGACGTTCAAGAAGTAATCGTAGCCAATAATAAAAAAGTGCTGATCCAGGAGTTTGTTGCCGGAAAAACCCTTTACGAAGCTATCGAGCGGGAGCTGGAGGAGCCGGAAGTGGAGTCGGTCTTGATCCAACTGTTGGATGTTGTTTCTCACGCCCATGATTTGAGAATCATCCACCGGGACATCAAACCGGAAAACGTAATGGTCAGACCGGACGGTACCATCAAGCTTTTGGACTTCGGAGCTGCCAAAGAGCTCAGGGAGAAGGGGATGTCCAGCACGGTGACCGGCTCCCGACCCTACATACATGTCGCCGGAACAGATCATGGGCCAAAGCCAGCTGTGCTCGGACGTCTGGGCGCTGGGGGTTGTCATGTATGTTCTCTACACCGGCATGTTTCCGTTTTATCATGACGTGGAAAAGGTGCTCATGGACATGATCCTGGAGCTTCCACCGCCACCTCCGGGCGAACACAATGAGGATCTTGATCCTAAAATCGAGCGCATCATTTTAAAATGCCTGGAAAAGAATCCGGAAAACCGCTATTCTGAGGCCGGAACGCTCAAGAATGAAATAATTAGCGTCTTTCCAGGTTTCGGAAAATGTATCTTACCGCTTTATTAAATCCTACCGGCACCGGCATATGCGGCCACGTCCATCACCATAATAACCACATCCAGATCTATGCCATGGCGGTTTTTCATAAGTCCTTCTATCACTGCCCGGGGGCTGAACCCAGCTTTTTTAAACATGATCAGGGCAGCGTGGGCCTTAAGGGGAAACTCCACCATCAGCTTTTCCAACCCGAATTCTTGAGCTAGGTCGACCAGTTCGTTGATCATCAGCGTCCCCAGACCTTTCTCGTGGAATTCCGGATCCACAACGATTCTGATGGTGCCCAGGTGTTTGCGCCATCCGTAAGCCACCCGGTGAAGGCTCGCATTGGCCACTACCTTGTTGTCTATTAAAGCCAAAAGCGGAAAGACCTTGTTGTAGTCCAGTTGGGCGAACCATTTGTCAAGCACTTGCGGGTCGTTTACGTCGTTGCGCACATACTGGAGTACTGAAGGTGAAAGCCGGTTGAAAAAATCCCCTAACTGCCGGCGATCGGTTTTGTCCATGGGACGTAAAACAACTTTCGTGCCGTCTTTGAGCTTTCCAGTCTTTTTTAGTTCATGTGTGCTTGTCATTTTGCACCCCCAGATAGTTTCTTAATTGTAAATTTTGTGGCATTTTTATATTGCCACTAAGACACCAAGGCACGAAAAAAAATCATACTATATCTTTTGTGTCTTTGTGCCTTTGTGGCAAAGATTCTTTGGGTTCCTGCTACATCTTCAATAAAGGTGGACTCCGTTAGCCTACAACTGTCTTGTTCAGATTAGGTTCCGTGTATAAGCCTGTCGGCGAAGAGCTCAGGCAGGCCGGCAGCAATAATTTTTTTCATGGTTGCGGCCCTGTCATAGTCCACCAGCCTGAAGCTCGCCGTTTGGTTGACAGTATCAAAAATTAAATATGAGGATCTGGGATCACCATCCCGGGGTTGGCCAACGCTTCCGGGGTTCAAGAGGTAAAATTCCTCTTGGCTGAGACTGATGACGCCGTCTGTGGGAATTTCAACAGGCGCTACTTTTCCCCGAACGTCCATGCGCCAAATCTTGTATTTGTGAGTATGGCCGAAAAGGCATACATTGGTTTCACCCCAAAACCCCTTTTTCATCTTTTTTAAAATAGCTCTGGCCTGGAAATGGAGTTCAATATAATGGAGTATACCCTAGTGCCAGGAATCGTACATGCAACGGTTTGCCTGGCTCAGCATTATATTGAAATTTAGAAGTGCTTTTTAGCATAAAGATTTAAGGCTTTAGTGTCAAGAAATCGTCGCTCAAATATTGACAAATTAATCAAGTAAAAAGCGGCAATCAGATCGACCATGATATATAATTTGCAATTATAAAATCTGTAATTATAGTCAATATAAGAAGTTTCGATAATCTAAAACATTTAATGTAGCAGACGGTCAATATGTTTGGCATATGTCTTGCATCATTTTTAATTAACAAAACAGGAAACCGTTCACAGGGTCCCTAACCCGGAACGTTGAACCCTGAACCTGTGAACGGTTACTTGCATAGATATATAATGAGGGTAAGATTATGAAAAAATTAATCTTGAGCCTGCTGGCGGTTTTTTTGCTTGCATCGGCTCCAAATGTAGAAAACAACGCCCAAGCCTATGGCGACAGCGCCGTAGATTACTTTAATCTTGGTATGCAAAGCTCCATGGCCTATAAAAAAATAGAATGTTTTACCAAGGCTTTGGAGTTAAATCCCAGGCTGGCCCTTGCCTATGAAAAACGAGGGTTGTTTTATTATTTCCAGGAAAAATACGATAAGGTAATAGAGGATTATACGCGCTACATCAGGCTCGCACCTGAGAAAGCCGATGCATATCGCATCCTGGGAATGGCCTATCTAAAAACTGATAACTATGATAAGGCTATTGTCAATTTTGACAGCGCCATAAATATGGCACCGGAGATGTCCGCCGCTTTTTCCTACCGAGCGGAGGCCCTGCGCCTTAGCTACCAGCTTGAAGGAGCCATACAGGATGCCACCAAAGCCATTGCGCTTAATGGCGCCCCCCGCACCATAGCCGACGCGTATAAAACCAGGGGAAAGGTATATCAGGAACTGGGGGAAGAGAACCTTGCTGATACCGATTTTAAAAAGTCGATTGAACTGGATCCCAGGCTTATTTTTTATAGATATTTTGCCAGTTCCGCCAGTCTTGAAGGTATGCGCAACGCGGGGCTTGTCGGAATGATCGGGATCGCTTTTGTGTTAATTTTCGGATTCAGGCTAAGGGCACCCAGAAAAGACGAGTAGCTTTAATTCACTAATCGGTCTTATTATTGAGCTTTTGGCTCTTAGCCGAACGATACTGTTCCCCACTATGAGTGTCATTAGTCACTCGTCATTTGTCATTGGAATAATTCGTTTGAGGGACGCTTTGTTTGAAGGGAGGCTTGACTGCCCCGAAAAGTACTGATAAAAGATTGTGTCCCATTGACGAATGACAAATGACTAAGTTCGAAACATAGATGTTCTTCTATCGCATCGGAAACCTGGTTGTCCGCTCTCCCCTTAGCATCAGAAGGCCCAAAAGAGGCGAAGACTGCCTGGTTCTCAGAACCTCGCGTTCCTTCCCTCCGGCTCATCCTTCAACAAAAGCTGCACTTACCGTTCTCCAGCGGCTGGAGGTTAATAATGAGGTCCGAATTCTGGATATAGGCTGCGGCTCTGGCATTTTAGGGCTGGCAGCCGCTCTCAAGTACGGTGCTACCGCCCTGGGATGCGACATTAGTCCAGCATCAGTAAAGGCTTCGATGCAAAATGCGGCATACAACCGGATGGAAGACAGACTGCATCTTTTTCGCGGATCTGCGGACGCGGTTAAAGGGAGTTTCCAGCTCATTCTTGCCAACCTGCCGGCAGGCATTCATGCAGAAATGTTCGATCATTACCGCCGCCTTACAATCCCAAATGAAAGTTTGCTCGTAATCTCCGGTTTCTGTGACGTTATGGAGGCGGGTATCAAGGAAGAAATCGTCAATAAGGGTTTTATCGTGATGGAGAGGGTGGTTGTGAATGCCTGGGCGGCAGCAACCACCCCTGAATACACCTATACCTGGGTGGGACTGGGCCTGAAACGAATCGAAAAATGACTGCTATCTTTTGGTCATTGGAATTTGAGTATTGTGATTTGGAATTTTAGGGCCGTATCCGGGAAAGCAAATTGCTTCTAACTGCATCAGTTAGAGTTTACTTTGACGTTTCCCTGTCACATCCCTATCAGTTCTTGAAATTTATTTCGCAGCCATTTTAATATCATATCATTTGCGTACCTACGCCCAATGAGTGGTAACGCGATTAGGAGGTATAAAAAAATATCCCCGCCTTTAAAGATAGTTATAATCGAAAGGATGGTGATCACAACCAAGGCTAATGTCACACTTGAGACAAAGCGGGTTATTTCCAGGATTTTTGTGTCCATGTATGTATGCAACTCAGTCTCTTTTATTAACAGTTTGCTACCTTTTCGTTGTATATTCAGTATCATACCTTTTCCTATTTCCAGATTTGATTTACGATGATATTGCTTTTGGATCTCATTTACCAAAACATTGCTATATTCTTTAAAATTCAGTTGAATTGAATATCTTAACCGCCTTTATGTGTCAATAGCAGACCTGCAATTCTAAGACGCCATCAACACTGCAACGCTTCAAACTTGACCCTCAATGTAATTTTGTTATATTCATAAGCTAAACTTCGCCTCAAACCGATGAGTTTTTGGTAGCCGTATTCCTCCATTGTTCGGGGCAAAGTAATGTTTCATACTGGATGCTGGATGCTCGATATCGGAATCGTTGCGTTCCCTAATTTTTACCAGCATCCAGCAACCAGAAACCAGTATCAAGTACCTATGTGTTATTGTCACCAAACGAAATAAAGGCCTAAATTACTTGACTATTTCTAAACTTTATATCGATCAGCATGTGGCTCATCTGCCCCAGGTTATATCCATCCGATCGCGTCTGAATATACCTTCTGAAATAGTTGAAGACCGCCAAAAAGTTTTCGAGGCGGTCACTTGCTCCCATGACCCGGTAGAACAAGGGAAAAAACTACTTTTTCTGACCAGCAACAGAGGGGCCTTCATCAAGGATTGCCCCGGTACCCGGGCTTATACGTGTTGCGGTTACAAAATTCTGCACATCGGGACCTATTGCACCATGGACTGCTCCTATTGTATTCTGCAGGCCTACTTTCATCCACCGGTACTTCAATATTTTGTCAACCATGAAGATCTCTGGGCCGACTTGGAGCGATTGTTTCTGGAAAAGACCGTATCTAGAATCGGGACCGGAGAATTTACCGACAGTATGATATGGGAAGCATGGACCGATCTTTCAAGCCTGTTGGTTTCCAAGTTTGCCGTACAGTCTCATGCTGTCTTGGAACTTAAGACAAAAACAACCGCCATTGGAAAATTGGAACAGCTTCAGCACAACCGCAAAACCATTGTGGCCTGGTCTTTGAACACAGATCGAGTTATTGACAATGAAGAGCGTGGTACGACACGTCTTTCCGACAGAATCCGGGCAGCAGCGCAATGCGAATCGTGGGGGTATCCACTGGCTTTCCATTTCGATCCACTGGTTATTTACGATGGCTGCGAAGATGATTACCATCTGGTACTGCAGCAGCTGTTTTCCCGGATCTCATCAAAAAATATTGCCTGGATTAGCTTGGGAAGTTTCCGTTTTATGCCGTCTTTAAAACCAATTATACAAAAACGCTTTCCGGGTTCAAAGATAATATACGGGGAATTTATAAGCGGTCTGGATGGCAAGATGCGATATTTCAAACCGCTGCGCATTGATATATTTCGTAAAATGGCGGCCTGGATACGGGAAATGGCCCCGGATGTCCTGATATATTTTTGTATGGAGGATGATGAAGTCTGGCAAAAGTCCCTTGGATTTATTCCGGCTGAGCGCGGCGGCCTTCCGAAAATGCTGGATGAAAGCGCTGTCAGGATTTGCGGTCTGAACCCCCAA
>JACNIG010000365.1 GCA_014383215.1 Candidatus Desulfatibia vada
AAGGCAAGATGCCGGTTCCAAAATCGCTTCCAGTGGCGGCCTGGATTAACAAACCCGCTACTGATGATTTCGAGTCTAATATATTAACACACGTGTCTCATTTTCATTGACACATTCCGATGTGCCAAAGCCAAACCTGCCGCTGGGCAGGGACGGAAAGCCACGGGTTTCCAGCATTACAAAATAGGGGGCGCTTCAGAACCGTCAAATTTGAGTTTTTGATAAATCTTCGATTGCTTATACGAATCTCCTTTTAGTCATAAAATAGTATTTAGAACCCTGCTTGCAAAAATGTTAAGTTAGTTCGGGAGCCATTCAAACATTGATTATAAGCAAATGAGAGGGGGCGAATGAAACTGATAAGTGCAATAATGTCGTGGTTTAAAAAACCTGAATTAAAAATCCAACATGCTATCGTAATAGCTTCTATAGTTCTTGTTTTGGGGTTCATTATCGGTGTCATGCTATCTCCTCAAGAAGTATGGGTTGCTCTAACCGCAATAGGCACGATAGGTGTTGTTGCCTACGCTGTTTACCGAGAAGAATATTTGACCTTTCGGAGACGCCCCGTGCTTGAGATTGATTTGTTTGAACCCACCTCTCCGCACATAGTAGAGATACCCGAAATTAATCTGGAAACAAAAGCTAAGTCTACAGGCTATTATGTCACCCTCAAGCTTACAAATAGCGGCAAGTCGATTGCGGAAAAAGTTCAAGTTCTGATAACAGCAAAAGGTCAAGACTTCTACGAAGACGGGTGGAAAACTCAAGACAACTGGTTTCCTGTTTCTGTTCGCTGGACACTTGACGAATGGACGCAAATAGCAGAGGGAAAACCTACTGAAGAAAAAGACTTGGTTCCAGAGAAACCTTATTTGTTTCATGCATTGGGCATCAGCTCCAATCAGTCTAGTCTGTTTTACCTCTACCCAGTCATTATACCCAGGCACCAATCAGACACATATCCTCCAGGCAAATATTGTTTTGAGATAACAGCCATTGCTTTAGGAGCCAAAACGGTTAAAAAATATGTTCATGTTGATTGGAAAAGTCCAGAACTAGACACTGAGGCGACAATCCCTGAAAGAATGATAGTCTCACTAGAAGATTATCCAGCTTGGTAGAGACGCTCAACTGTTTTGGAGATGTGATGAGATGAAAAAATATGTAGAAAGTATGAAAAAGACCTACACAAATGAACTGGGTCGCTCAGCAGTCCAGTACCTAAAAGCAGGGCTTGATCTGTTTCACAAACAGCGACAATCTTATTATGCACAACCCCAGATCGCTTTAGGAAACCTGGCCATTGCGGTGGAACTCATGCTAAAGACTCTTATCGCAAAGAACAATTTGGGGCTTATTTTGAATAAGATACCTTTGGAATTAAAGGTGGTTTTCTCTTGCCCAGAAAGTATTCCTGAATCGTTTAAGTGGCGGCGATATGACATTGATCTTCGTTCCTTTGCATACAAGACCATTGAATTGAATGAATGTATCTCCTGCTTTTATATCTTCTTCCCTGAGCTAAAGCAGACCCTTCAACCACACCTGAAATTCCTATCGAATTTTAGGAATATGAGTTTACATTCGGCGCTTCCATCTTTTCAACAGTATGAACTCGATAGAGTCGCTTTTTTATCATTGCAAATATTCAAAATTCTCCGAGACAACAAAATTTTAGAAATTTTTGCCTATTTGCCTTCAGAGAAGGACAGTAAATTTCTTGATGACTTTAAGGCTGAGCGAATTGAAAGGGTTAAGAAAATAATTGAGAAGGCGAAAGAGAAATCACGAAAAATTAGTCACAAGGGTTCAGCCGTTATCCTTGATCCTGCTGGTATTTGGGATGCCTATGTATTTACTTGCCCAATTTGCGATAGCGATGGGATTCTTAACGGATACACAGAGGATGACTTGGTGGAGGATGAAGATGGTTTCGTTCCAATCTTGGGCTTTTTTGCTGATGCTTTTAATTGTGATGAGTGTGGTCTATCTTTAGAAGACGTTGAGGAGCTTGAACTTGCGGGCATAGATACGCATCATGACAGGTCAGATGATCAGGATAGATGGTTTGCTGAAATGGGACATCCCTTTGAAGACTATTAACCCTCTTTGACCTTCACCTAACATAAACGCATTTAACGTACACTGTGAATTTAATAGATTGAATTCAAAGTTACTAAAGGCAAATCAATGGAAATATTATTACAGAAGATTCATGAATCAGAGCCGAACAAAGATAACCCTTGGGAAGATGATGTACTTGGGCGTGATGTTATAGCTGAATTTTTAACCAATATGCTATCGTCAGCTAATACGCCGTTCGTTATCAACTTAAACTCGCCTTGGGGTACTGGCAAAACCTTTTTCCTCAAACGATGGATGTTATCAATCCAAGATACTCATCCCAGCTTATTGTTTAACGCTTGGGAGACTGATTATTCAGAAGTTCCATTCATTGCTTTTATTTCCGAAATACAGGCCCAGCTTTCAAATTTAGACAAAGAGGGCAAAGAACTGAAGGGCAAAGTTCAGGAATGGGTTGAAAAAGGTGGCAGGATTCTTTTGAAAGGGATTCCTCTGCTCATTAAGGGTGGCGTTAGGTATGCGCTCGGTGAGGCAGGGCTTGAAGAAGCAAAAGATTTGTTGGATACAAAAACAGAAAACGATATTGCCGACTATGCTGGCAAGTTAGCGCAAAAATCAGTTGATGACCACATAACGAAAAGACAGTCCATTGAAGAATTTAAAAAGTTGATGGAAGAAGCTGTGGCCCTAATTCCACAGACAGAAGCTAAGCTGAATCCCCCGTTATTCATATTTATTGATGAACTTGATCGGTGCCGTCCAACTTATGCTATCGAACTTTTGGAAAACATAAAGCATTTATTCAGTGTTCCTGGTGTAATTTTTGTTCTGGCAACGGATTCTGATCAATTAGGCCATTCGATAAGGTCTGTTTATGGGCAAGGGATTGATGCCGGTGCATATCTGCGAAGATTTATTGATCAAACTTATCAACTTCCAGAACCATCATATGAGCAATTTGCAGAACTGCTTTTTGGGAAATTGAACATGAAATTAATATGGGCTGACGATAAATTTGTGAAAGGGATACCTAAAATGACAGCGCCAGGTATTTTTGCAGGCTGTTCAAGGATGTTTCGCTTATCCCTTAGAGAGCAGGAGCAATGCGCATCAAAACTTAGAGCAATTTTGTTGAATTTTAAAGGTCGGACAATACATTTTGTTTTTTTATGCTACCTACTTATGGCTCAAATAAAGCTGAACGACCAATATCAACAACTAAATAAAGGGTTAATCCCTTTAAGGGACATATGGAATATTATAGCTAAGCATATAGGACAGATTAAGGAGCCAGTTTCGATTTCAACGATATCAAGGAGTGCCTCATATTATTTTAAATATCTCAATGACGAAAAAGAATTAAATAATTTAAGGCAAAGAGTCTCTGAATTAAACAGTATGCAGGAGATGTCCGATGAGTTAAATCAAGAATTTGGTCTGCTATGGGAAATTAGTAAAACTTACGATGATTGTAAAAAGCATATCGAATTTGCAGAAATGGCGGCTCAATTAGGTTGATTTGAAAAAATTCATACATGTCCACTTTCGTGTCTATAAATGTGCCAAATGTGACATGAAACCGGCCAAATCAGCTTGATTTTGCGGTAGCACGAAATAAAAAAAGCGGCTGTTAAGCCGCTTTTATCATTGAGCAAACTATGGTCGGGGCGAGAAGATTTGAACTTCCGACCCCTTGAACCCCATTCAAGTGCGCTACCAGACTGCGCTACGCCCCGACAAATTTGGTGATTAGCACTTTGGGCATATCATGTCAAGGTCTGAAAACAAACGTCGATTTCATAGCCTTAAAGTTACATGATAAGTGGAAGAGCATTAAATTATTGACAATTTTGGTGATATGGTTATACAGATAAAGCATGGCAGAAATGGTAAGTGATCACATATTAAAAGAAATTATTCGCAGGATTGTGGAAACAGCTCGTCCGCAGAAAATCATTCTATTTGGCTCCGCCGAACGAGGGGCGATGGGACCGAATAGCGACCTGGACGTTCTGGTTGTCATTCCATCCGGCATTCATCGACGCAAGACAGCTCAATCAATTTACCGAAACCTTATAGGTGTCGGTTTTGCAGTTGATATAATTGTAGTAACCGAGCAAGATATAGAACGCTATAAAAATAACAGCGGCATGGTTATCAAATCGGCTCTTGAACAGGGGAGACTCCTTTATGCAAACTGATAGAGACGACCTTGGGTCTCCCATTGATTGGCTTAAAAAAGAACAGATCCCCCTGCGACGGAACCATAAATAAACATTAATTTTCCCCTCGATAATCTTTATGGAAATTCACCAAAAACCTATCGTAAAGCCCCCGCGGCTGGCGCCGGGAGATACCATCGGCATTGTGGCGCCTGCCAGTCCTTTTAGTCAGGAAAGGTTTAACAAGGGCGTTGCCGTGTTGCAATCCATGGGGTTTCGGGTGTTCTTTGACGATGATCTCTTTATAAAGCAAGGTTATCTTGCCGGGACCGACGCCCAGCGGGCGGACTTTATAAACCGTTTATTTGCCGACCAAGAGATCAAGGCCATCGTCTGTGCCCGGGGCGGGTTCGGTGCTATGCGCATACTTTCACTGCTCGATTATGAAGCTATTAAAAAGCACCCCAAGATTTTTGTCGGTTACAGTGATATCTCGGCGCTGCTCTCTGTGCTCGATACGAGGTGTGGCCTGGTCGCTTTTCACGGGCCCATGGTGACGACGCTGGCAGATGCCGGCCAAGAGACTAAAGAGGCCATGCTGGCGGCCTTGACATCTGATGTCAAGCTGGAACTTGCTCCCGCAAACGGCAGGGTAATTGAACCGGGACGGGCTTCCGGGCCCATAGCCGGCGGGAATCTAACGACCCTGTGCCATCTTGTGGGAACCCCCTATGCGCCAAGTTATCGCGGCAAGATCGTTTTTTTTGAAGACAAGGGCGAGGCTGCCTACAGAATCGATCGGATGCTGAGTCAGATGAAGCTGGCCGGATGCTTTGAGGGGCTTGTTGGTCTGGTTCTTGGTTCTTTTGAAGATTGCGGTGAGTTTGATAAGATTTGCAGAATTACCTCCGAAATGTTCAAAGATGCCGGCATCCCGGTTCTGGCCGGTTTTGACATTGGTCACGGCAGGACCAATATCACGATTCCTCTGGGAATCAAGGCAACCCTCGATGCGGACCGGCAGCGGCTGATATACCATGAACCCGCTACTGTATGACAAGACCTGGACAGGCCGAACCCAAAAAACATTGCCACAAAGGCACGAAGGCACAAAGCAAGAAGATAGAAAAGAGCGCTTCGCTTGAAGAGCGCTATGCTTGAAGAGCGCTTCGCTTAAGGGGGAAAAGTCTTTTTATTAATACCCCTCAAGGCCGCCAGGCCGCTCCTCAAACGAAGTGCTCCTCAAGCGTAGCACTCCAATGACAAATGACAGATACTATTTGGGGAACACGGAATTCGTATGAAACAAGTCGACCAAATGATGAAGGAGGCCATAACCGATGAGGTTTTCCCCGGAGGAGTACTCCTGGTCGCTGGGTTGGATTCCGTCGTTTTTTTTGAAGCCTACGGATATGCCGATATTTTTTCAAAGCGCCCCATGACCAATGAGACTGTTTTCGACCTGGCATCCTTGACCAAACCGCTGGCAACCACTCTGGCGGTGATGCAACTGGTTTCACAACACAAACTGAGACTTGAACAGAATTTAGGATCTGTCCTGCCGCTACTTTATAACTCGGAGAAATCCAGGATAACCTTAAAGCAGCTGCTTTGCCATACTTCAGGTATTTGTGATTATCGTCCCTATTACGAGTCGCTGGATAAACTTCCACCAGAGCGCAGAAGGGATGCTCTAAGAGAGTTTCTGGTAAGCGAACCGCTTATAAATCCCCCGGGCGCAAAAGTGCTGTATAGTGACCTGGGGTTTATGCTTTTAAACTGGGTAGTTGAGCAGGTTTCGGAAAGAAGACTGGATCAATTTGTGGACGCAGAGATCTACGCTCAACTGGGAATTGAAAACCTTTTTTTTGTTAATCTTGACTCAGAGCCCCGTAACGTGCAATTTGCCGCTACCGAGCGTTGTCCATGGCGGGATACTCTTATAAATGGTGTCGTCCATGATGAAAACGCATATGCCGTGGGCGGTATTGAAGGCCATGCCGGTCTTTTCGGAACAGCTAAAGATGTCTATCGTCTTCTGTTTGTGCTGCTGACTGATTTTTACGGAAAATCCGAAAGTATCTTGTTTGAAAAAAAACTAATGCAAACGTTTCTTATACGAGACGGCAGTAGCGGCCGGCCGCTCGGTTTTGATGCGCCGTTATCAACCGGTTCGAGTTGCGGCCAATATTTTTCAAAAAAGAGTGTGGGGCATCTCGGTTTCACCGGGACTTCCTTCTGGATGGACCTTGACCGCGGGGTTATAGTGATACTGTTGACCAACCGCGTCCATCCTTCCCGCGATAATGTGAAGATAAAAGACTTCCGGCCGCAGTTGCATGATGTCGTCATGACCCTAATTGAGTCATAACTCAATTAGGGTATCAATTTCTCTTGTAATTACAGAATAATTTTGATTGCATTTAGGATTTTATTGGTGATA
>JACNIG010000367.1 GCA_014383215.1 Candidatus Desulfatibia vada
GATGAAAGACACAGAAGAAATCGTAGAATATCTGCGAACTAACAAGGAGGTCCTGCGCGATAACTTTGGTGTAACCCGATTGGGGATTTTTGGGAGTTTTGTACGTCATAGCCAACGTATTTCAAGTGACATTGATTTGGTTGTCGACTTCGAAAAAGAGAGAAAAAACATCCATGCTTTCTTGCGGTTGAAGAGATTCTTGGAGAAAGAACTATCGAGGAATGTTGACATGGGGTTTGAACATTCGTTAAAGCCTGTAGTACGAGAAAACATCAAAGAGAGCATTCTGTATGTCTGAAAGAGATTCTCGCCTCTATTGTGATGATATACTAACGGATGCAGTGCGGGAAATAGTTGGGAAAGAGGGTGATGAAAACGAATTATGACGATCATGGTCTTTGCACAATCATATATTTCTCTGTGGTTCCTGTGAACTCTGTGAGAGAATAAAAACCATGCCACGCCAACCAAGATTAGATGCTCCCGGACTTTTACAGCACGTGATGGCCCGGGGAATTGAACGGAGGAAGCTTTTCCGCGATGACAAGGACCGCAAGTCCTTCCTCGAAAGGTTTGCGGTCATCCTCGAAGAAACTCAAACTCAGTGCTACGCCTGGGCCTTGATCCCAAACCACTTCCATATTTTATTGCGCACAGGCCCGACACCGCTCAGCAAGGTAATGCGTCGACTTATGACCGGGCACGCTGTTACCTTCAACAAACGCCACAAACGAAGTGGCCACCTTTTCCAAAACCGATATAAATCCGTGATATGCGAGGAAGATCCTTATCTCCTCGAACTTATCCGCTATATCCATCTCAATCCATTGCGCGCAAAACTGGTGAAAGATCTCAAAGAATTAGACAAATACCCCTGGACTGGCCACAGCGCAATCCTCGGCCGCCGCAAAAACCCCCTGCTTCCGAAGCCACCAAAGGGAGGCAATAAGAAAATCTTTACCCCGTTAAATCCAACAAATGTTGGCCATTTAACTGGGGCTGTAAATCCTGCCTGCCCCGTAGCTCCGGTAGATGGTACTGGGGTCAAAAAAGAGAAGCCTTTAGCCGAAAAGACTATCGAAGACGTCCTTCTCCACTTCGGTGAAACCACAAAAGTGGCTCGCCGAAGATACCGTGAATTCGTGAAGAAAGGCATGGCTCAGGGTAGACGACCAGAGTTTCAGGGCGGTGGTCTCGTTAGAAGCGCAGGCGGAAACAAGGTCGGCCTCCTCGGAAGAAAGAAGGAAGAGCGGGAAAAAGGAGATGCAAGGATTCTGGGCAGTGGTGATTTCGTTACGCAGGCTTTAGATAGAGCGAACGAGTTATTTGAGAGACGAGTGAACACTCCGATCTCCTTAGATGAATTGATAAGAAAAGTAGCCAAAGATAGAGGGGTAGATCTCAAGGACCTGTTATCATCAAAACGAACACAGAAGATCAGCAACACCAGAGCAATTATCAGTTATTTGGCGGCGATCGAATTGAGAAATAGCGGTAAAGAGATAGCGCCATACCTGAATTTGAGTGAAAAGAGTGTGAGCAGGTGTATAGAGCGGGGAAAGAAACTGCTTGACAAAGATGGAAAACTATTGGACTATATCCAATAAGGTCAGAAGGTAACAACGTCCCCCATTACATACAAAGGCGATGCAAGGATTTTGGGCAGCGGTGTTTTCGTTGAGGAGATATTACAAGAATCGAATGAACTTTATGAAATGAAAGCAAGGAATAGAATCTCCCTTGACGATTTGATTTTAAAAGTATCCAGCAAAGTTGATCTGGATATGGAAAACTTGAAATCATCAAAACGAAATCGAAAGGTTAGCTATGCGAGGGCCGTTATCAGTTATTTGGCGGTGAACCAGCTTGGATGGAATGCCTCAGACGTAGCTCGAAAATTGAGAATAAGTGGAATGGGCGTAAGCAAGTGTGTGGACCGTGGTGAAAAAATCCTTGACAAGTCAGAAATAATAAAGGAATATCTCGCATAAGTTTCGTAGTTGACAACGTCCCCTATTAGGCATATTAGGCACGCGTTCGGTTGTTGCACGAATTGCGGTCAGGAGTCATGGTTATAAGGGGATAGAGGTTGCGGAGGCTCTGTCACTGAGTCCCTCGACGGTGAGCAGAATTGTGGAATGCGGTGAAAATATTCTTGACAATCAGAAGGATGTTGCTGTAAAAATAGCATATATGGAAATATGAAACAACGTCCCCCATTATGTTATATAAGTTACCTTTATTACCAACGTCCCCCATTACGTCACAGGAGGAAATAAGTCAGGTCTTTTAGGAAGAAAGAGAGAAGAGCGCGAGAAAGGCGATGCAAGGATTTTGGGCAGCGGTGTTTTCGTTGAGGAGATATTACAAGAATCGAATGAACTTTATGAAATGAAAGCAAGGAATAGAATCTCCCTTGACGATTTGATTTTAAAAGTATCCAGCAAAGTTGATCTGGATATGGAAAACTTGAAATCATCAAAACGAAATCGAAAGGTTAGCTATGCGAGGGCCGTTATCAGTTATTTGGCGGTGAACCAGCTTGGATGGAATGCCTCAGACGTAGCTCGAAAATTGAGAATAAGTGGAATGGGCGTAAGCAAGTGTGTGGACCGTGGTGAAAAAATCCTTGACAAGCCAGAAATAATGAAGGAATATCTTGGACAAGTTTAGTAGTTGACAACGTCCCCTATTAATTCAAAGGCCTCTTTAACTGGCAAATTTGTTATGTTGAAGTTGCAGGAATACCGTGATGTTAGAGAGAGATTGGCAGAGAAATTAGTCGATATAGCAAAGAAGGAACAATGCCGGGTTTTTTTCGTAGGTCCTTCGGTCGTGAGCGGACTTCTGGATTCCATAATAAGGGAGAAAAGTCTGAATATGATGCTTATCGGTGAATGTGGAGATTTTAAGGATTTGAAGCGTTATGACCAGGAATCCTTTGATGTGGCGCTCCTTTTTGATGGAAATGGAAAAAAACTAAGACATGTAGCGGAGGCTGATGGAATTCCGTTTAACAAGCTGTTCAGCCTCTGGTAGTCAGTACTGTACCTCCTGCTTAAGCAACAACAAACGTCATTAATTCAATAAGTTATTTATTGTTGTCAGGTGTAATCGAAGGGGCGGAGCTATGTCTGCCCTTCACAAAAATCTCAAAGGTCTTGTAATGCAATTCATAGATCTATCCGCTCAACAAGCGGAGACCTTTAAGTATTCCTCAAACTTCAATTTCGTTGCGTCGCCCGTCAGGGCTTGGGGTATTCTGATTCTGAATCCCTTTTCCAGGATCAAAACAAAACCAACAAAAAAACTTCTTCGCGCCTTCGCGGTTCAATAACAATCTCTGTGACTCTGTGCCCTCTGTGAGAGATATGTTTACAGTAAGGTCAGAAGGTAACAACGTCCCCCATTACAAAGGAGGCGGTCTGGTCCGAAGCTCGGGGGGCAACAAAGCGGGTCTCTTGGGTAGAAAGAAGGAAGAGCGGGAAAAAGGGGATGCAAGAATACTGGGGAGAGGCGATTTTGTGAATGAGGCCCTGAGGAAAGCGGGCGAAGACTGGGAAAAAGGAAAAAGGAAAAAGATGCCATTAGAACAGTTGATAAAAGCGGTTGCGTCCCATTTTGAAGTAGAGGAAGGGGATTTGAAGTCCTCCTGCAAGAAAAAGCCAGTGGTTGAGGCAAAATCTGTCTTCGGATATCTGGCAATAAAGAAAATGGCGTATTCAGGACGGGAAGTCGGGAACTTTTTAAATATGAGAAGTTATAGCGCAATCAGAAGGGCTCAGGAAGGCAAAAAAGTTGTTGCCAATCGAGAAGATATATGGGATTTATCCGGAATAGTGGAATAGTGGCAATGTCTCCGATTACGCGATTACGTCCCCTATTAGAACATAAAAAGGAGTTACGCTCATGAAAATACGTTTGACTGAGGAGATATGGAAAGAAGGTAATATGTATGTCTCTTATTGTCCTGAATTGGATATTGCTTCCTGCGGCGAGGATGTTCATCAGGCAAAGAAAAATCTCATAGAGGCTATACTCATCAATATCGAAGAAACAAAAAGGATAGGAACATTTGAGCAGTTTATTGAAGATTGCGGATTAGAGGAAATTAATGCTGACATATTGAGTGTACGCAAAGAGTTGATTGGGTTTACTCCTATCGAAGTGGCTGTCTAATGAAAATCAAGCCGACTCATTATCAAGTTCAGGTCAAGATTTTTGAAATGGCTGGATGTGTGTATGCTCGGACAAAAGGGGATCATCTTATTTACCAGTATCCTGGAGCTATCAGGCCTGTGGTTATACCGAAATATAAAGAAGTGCCGGCATTTGTTATCAAAAACAACATGCGTGTAATTGGAATGAGCAGAGTGGAATACCTTCAGTTCTTGGAAAGGGCCTGAGATTTTATGTCGAAGAATAGTGGAATAGTGGCAACGTCCCCCAT
This sequence comes from Candidatus Desulfatibia vada, assembly GCA_014383215.1. Lineage (GTDB taxonomy): Bacteria > Desulfobacterota > Desulfobacteria > Desulfobacterales > UBA11574 > Desulfatibia_A > Desulfatibia_A vada. The sequence continues at coordinate 4,451 of JACNIG010000367.1, forward strand.
TACATTTCTCTCATCCGAACGTTTCGACGCAGGGGTCGTATCGGCGATGCAAAAGAAAAAGATTCTCGGTGTAACCAGCCGATATTTGATCATCGCGAGGAACTCGTAATTAAAGCTCACGCAAGGGCGCAAAAATATGAGGAAAAGGAATGCAGGGGTGGGTTAGAGAATGCAGTTAGGTAGCAACGTCCCCTATTCCACAGATGCGAATAGCTGCTCAGGTACTCCAGGTCTGCCAGCTTGCGAAAAATCGTACAGCGAGCCGGATTGCCCAAAGCCGCCTTAAGCAGCTCAAAGGTCGCTATTTTATGGTGTTTCAGAAACTTCTCGATAGCCTGTATGGAGTATTTTGTCTTGTTCATAATGAGACTATTAGCCCAAATAAAAAGATTTGTCAAGGCTAATATTCTCAAAACAGGTTTTTCCTGTAAATACATGTATCTTAATATCATAATATATCAAGTTGAAGAAGTCAGACTTTCAATATGATACAGTTAGCCCAATATCATGTTGATTTATTTTTGCGTGAATCCTTAGCTATGCCAGGGCCGTTATCAGCTATTTGGCGGTGAACCAGCTTGGATGGAACGCCTCAGACGTAGCACGAAAATTGAGAATAAGTGGAATGGGCGTAAGCAAGTGTGTGGACCGTGGTAAGAAAATCCTTGACAAGTCAGAAATAATAAAGGAGTATCTTGGCCAAGTTTAGTAGTTTACAACGTCCCCCATTACATCCCCATTACCCATTACGAGAAGTATTGTTTCTGCTAATCGAAAAAAGGAAATAAGTGAGGCACGGGCTTTAATTTGCCATTTTGCTATAAACGATTTGAGTTATAGTGCTTCAGAAGTAGCTCGTTCTTTAGCGATCAGCAGGGTGAATGCTGGACGTTGCGCTGATAGAGGCAAAAAAGTACTTGACAGGTATCAGGATTTGGTGGATAGTGTCCAATAAAGTAACAAAAGTACCAACGTCCCCCATTATTCGCAAAGAAAGGAGTTTGGGTATGGCAATGTCCTATAAACAAAAATTAATTGGTGAAATAAATGCCCTTCCAGAGGAACTGATACCCCGGTTTTATCGGATCGTGCGCACTATACGTTCGGAACTGTCGAATCAAACAGCAGAGACGCCGAAAAGAGGCTCGCTCAGGGGGATTTGGGGGAATTTAAAGATTGAAGAATCGCATATCATTGGGGCAAAGAAATCCCTTTTCTCCTACGAATGCAAGGATGAAAGGCGTTGAATTACGTCACGGACACCCATTCTCTTGTCTGGTATTTTACCGACGACCAACGGCTGAGCAAAAAGGCCCTCAAGGCATTTGAGAGCACCATCAAGGCAGGAGATATAATCGTTCCGACTGTTGTTTTAGCCGAGGTGCTTTTTATAGCTAAGAAAGGCCGGATACCTCTTGGTTTTAAAAAAACCGTCGCCAAAATAGAGGCGCTGGCCAACTTTGAAATAGTGCCATTGGATCTCGATGTACTCAAGATAGCGGAAAGTATCGACGCTCCGCTGGAAATGCACGATAAATTAATCGTTGCAACGGCTATTCGCTATGACGCCTGCCTGATTACAAGGGATGAACAGATAACGAAATCGGAGGCTGTGAAAACGATCTGGTGAGAATTGTTGTATAATCAAGAGGCTGTGGCGGAAAGTAGAGAGTAATGTTTGTTTTCTATCAGCATCCCCCATTATCTGGTACACAATCTGAATTAGCAGCCACACCCCCAAGGCGTTGCCTTTTCCTGATCGGTTTTACCTGCCCCGTGCAATTCACTTGTGACAGAGAAGCGTATTTCACTGGGGTGGCTAATTCAGATTTTTGCGCCTTGGCGTCTTTGCCTGCCGTGCCTGCCCAGTTAAACCTATTTTCATCCTTTGTTTAACCGATCTGGAAAACCCCAAAAACCCTTAGCGGTCTTCGCGTCTTGGCGGTTCAGCAATAAGGTAACAAAAGTACCAACGTCCCCCATTAGACGAAATCCGTGCCAAAATAAGCAGATATGGCATTATGAAACAGCGTTCCCGCTTCCCTTCGCTTATCTGGCGAATCTGGATGTCAGACTCAAATTTCAATCCTCGAAATATGCAATATATTCCTGTGGTTGAAATTCCCCGCACACATTTAACCGGGGTTCCAAATGATGAAAGACACAGAAGAAATCGTAGAATATCTGCGAACTAACAAGGAGGTCCTG
>JACNIG010000336.1 GCA_014383215.1 Candidatus Desulfatibia vada
TCACCAATCCTTTTCAACCTTCCGTTCCCGATAAACCGGGATCATGGCTTTGCCGGGCATGTCCTGGAGGCGGTTCAGCATGCGTTCCGCCTGCTTTGTCTTATCACGATTCGGCGCAGACTCGGCTAAGGAAGCTGCGGCGTTTGAATCTTTTTCTTTTTTTTCTTTTTCAGATGAACCTTTTTGCGGCCGAATGTCGTCTTGCCCAGGTGCATCCATGGATTTGCCATATTTTTTGGACGATTCGTCATTCTCTTTTGCTCCCGGTCTGGAATCGTCTGATTTTTCCTTTGTCTGGTCGCGATTTTCCGGTCTGTCCCGAAACGTTTTTCCCTGCTCTCCCGGTTTATTTTTGTTGTTGGACGATTGCTGATGTTGCTGTTTTTCCTGCATTTTGATCTTTTTTTTAACAAAATCGAGATTCTGCGCGGCCTCCTGATCACCCGGATCGATTTTCAGAACGGTTTCATAATCCGATATGGCATCTTCTAATTTGTTCATGCGGTAATTGGCGTTTCCCCGGTTATACAGAGCCTTATGCTTTATGGATTTATTTTCACTGTTCAGCACCTGACTGTAATTTTCCAAGGCTGAATTAAAATCGCCCAGCTTATAATAGGCATTCCCAATGTTATAAAAAATCTCGGGCCTATCGGGATCTTCGAGCTGGGCGTCGATAAAATATTTTAGTGCCGCCTCGTAATCCTGGCTTTGGTATGCCTCCAGGCCCTTCTGCATGCTCTGGTACACACCGGAAGCCAGCGCCTGAGAGTAACTGCATACCAGCGCGAGCAGTAAGATCGGTACCCGCACCGCTTTGGTGGTCGACGGCAGAAGCAGATCTGCTATCAGCATTACCAGCGCCAGGATCAGGAACCATTGATAGCGATCCTCCCATACCTGTTTGCGGCCGCTGGACAGAGTGGAGACATCCATCTTACCCCGAATTTCACTATTGTAGATGGCATCAAGATCCATATCCCCGGCAACCGACCGCACATATGTACCGCCGGTAAGCAGAGCCATTTTTTTAAGGCTATCTTCATCCAGGCGGGTTATGACAATTTTGCCGGATTCATCCTTTTTAAAGCCGCCCTGCTCGTTCGGCACCGGGACGCCATCGTCCTTCCCCACGCCGATAGTAAAGAGCTTCACTCCGGCAACCTTGGCTTTTTCAGCTGCAGAAATCGGATCGCCGGTGGTACTCTCACCGTCTGTTATTAAAATAACAGCCTTTGCAGAATTATCCTTGGGATTGAATCCTGAAAGCGCGGTTATAACGGCACCGGGAATATCGGTACCTCCCACGGGTAGAAACTCCGGCGACAGAACATTTAAAAAAAGATCAAATGCCTCATAGTCGATTGTCAGGGGACATTGCAAAAAAGCGGTTCCGGCAAAGGCCACCAGTCCTACCCGGTCGCCCTTGAGCATACCCAGCAGATCGAAAACCTCACGTTTGGCGCGGTCAAGACGGCTTGGTTTAATGTCGGTGGCCAGCATGCTTCGCGAACAGTCGAGAGCAATGATTATATCGATCCCTTTACGCTCGATTTCCTGCCATCGGTACCCGTACTGGGGCCCGGAGAGCGCAACGGCCATAAAAAAAAGTGCCGGCAGTATCAGGGCCGTCTTGATCCAACGTCGCCTGGTATACATCTGCGGGGGTGCAATGGCTGCAAGTCCCCGGGCTGATGCGAATCCGTTAAGGATCTTTGAGCGTTTTTTAATACCCAATATAAACACCACCAGCAGCAGCGGTACGGTCCAGATCAAAAACAGCATTTCTATCCTGAAAAATTTCATGGTACTCTCAAAAACCTGGTGTTTGAAAGTATGACCCAGACGACCAGAAGTAAAAACGACGGGGCCAGCAGATAGATATACAGCTCCCGGTATTCGGCAAAGGTCTTGACCTTTACTTTGGTTTTTTCCAATTCATCGATGGTATCGTAAATTTTTCCAAGACTTTTACTGTCTGCAGCCCGAAAATAGATACCATTAGTCTCTTTAGAAATAAACTTCAAAGTATCTTCATCAAAATCAACATGTTGGTAAATGTAGCTCTCACCCAACAACGGGTGCTGGATCAAAAAAGGGGCCTTTCCCTTGCTGCCCACACCCACGGTATATATTTTCACCCCTTTTTGGACGGCAATTTCAGTGGCCGTCTGGGGAGAAAACTCACCGGTATTGCTTTGACCGTCGGTCAGAAGAATGATGATATTGGACTTGCTCTTGATATCTTCCAGTCGTTTTAATGATATACCGATGGCATCGCCGATGGCGGTGTTTTTGCCGGCCGCGCCGATCTTGAGACGCTCAAGAACCGCTGAAATGGTGTTATAATCCCTGGTCAGCGGCAACTGGGTATAGGCATGGGTTCCAAATACCACCAGGCCGATTCTGTCTCCACTGCGTTTGGAGATAAACTCATTAATAACCGTTTTCACCGCCTCCAGGCGATTGACGATTTTATTGCCCTGCTTAAAATCGAGAGCGGCCATGCTCTCTGAAATATCCACGGCCAGAACTAAATTGACGCCTTCGGTCAGAACACTTACTTGCCGGGTGCCCATTTGGGGCCTGGCCATGGCTGCAATCGCCAGGCACAGTGCCGTATATTTCAACACCGGCATGATCCAGTGAAGCTTTAAAAATGCCGACCGTCGAATGCTGTGAACCGCGGACAACGCCGGCAGGCCCATCACCGGATGCAACTGGCGACGCTTTTTATACAATATCGCTGCCGGAACGATTGCCAGCATCAGAAGAAAATACCAAGATGCGAATCTAAACATAAAATTGCTCCGCAATTTTATATAGCGCGGCTGCGCCGCTTTGAAAAAAAAGTATTTTTATCAATATCCCTCAAGGCCGCCAGGCCGCTCCTCAAACGAAGTGCTCATAAAGCGCAGCGCTCCATTCTTGAAACCTGTCTTTTCTCCCCTCAAGGCCGCCAGGCCACTCTTCAAACGAAGTGCTCCTCAAGCGCAGCACTCCAACAACCAGTAACTAACGACTCGTCTATTGCAAAACATTATCATTCGTCTTATTTTCATCAACCGTTACCGATACCGGTGTGGTCTGGTTTACAAATGAGCGCACATATTCAATATGACGCTGCATTGTTTCAGTTTCAGCCGGCTGTTCGGCAAATTTGACAGGATCGCCGATACGCGCAAACTCCCGGACGCCTTGAAGCAGCCTGCTGTCGAGCTCAAGTTCTGCAATCCTTGGAAGCAGCTCTTCGGTGGTCATTTCGGGAGCCCCCACACCAAACCGATGCCGGATATACTCTCTTAAGATCATTGAAAGCCTAAAATAGAATGCTTTTCCGTCTGAATCCTTCAGAGCATGCAAATCATCGAGCATATTCAAAGCAGCCTCTTCCGGAGAGATAGAGGCCTCGACTTCCAATATTGTCTTTTTTTGTTTTTTCCAGTACATCAATATTGCTGCCGCCAGCACAACAATAATAAATCCCAGCACACCATACCAAAACAGAGCCGGATTTATACCATTTATTTCTAATGATTTTATATCATGTATATCAGCCATTTGTACTGTATTATTTGATGAATGACTTTTAGTTTTGTCAGGCGGCTTTGTTGGAGTGTTCGGTACTGTTTGCAGGGCAGCCCCCGGCAGACTTAATACCAGCAGCCCCAGGCATAAAAAAAATATAACCTTACGGTTAATCATCGAATCATCTCGTAATATTTTAGCCACAAAGGCACTAAGACGCTAAGTTTATAGTATTAATTTAAATTGTCCGATTGGTTTTATTGGTTTAATTAGTTTTATTTGTTAACCAACCAAACCAATGGAACCAATTTAACCAATAAAACTGGATCATTAAGGTTGATAATAAATCCTCTTCTTTGTGCCTTTGTGCCTTCGTGGCTGAGCTTTTAAATTTATTTCATTTTTTCTCGATAACGAAAAAAATTTATCAAAACGTCTGCCACCGAATCTTGGGTACTGACTTCGACGCAGTCAATATCTGACGCCTTAAGCGTCTCTTTAGATGCTTGATATTCCGCGGCTTTTATGCTTTCAAACTGCTGCCGTGTTTTAGGATCAAACGCGTCCATCATAAGGAGCTCGCCGCTTTCAAGATCTTGAACCGACAGGATACCCGCCTTTGGCAGAGAAAATTCTCCGGAATCCGATACCAGAACGCCGATCAGTTCATGTTTTTTACCGGCGATTTTAAGCTGGCGCGAATAGTCCTGAGCCAAAAAATCAGAAATCAGAAATGCGACCGTCCGTTTGCGGCAAACCCGTCCCAAATAGCTGACGGCATCCTTGATGTCAGTACCCTTGCCCTGAGGCTGAAACGTAAAAATCTCTTTGATGACCCGCCACACATGGGATGATCCTTTCATGGGAGGAATATATTTTTCAACCCGATCCGTAAACAGGATTGCTCCGACTTTGTCATTGTTCCGGATAGCGTTGAAAGCCAGAACAGCGGCAATTTCAGCAGCAGTCTCCTGCTTGATGTTCTCCGCGGTTCCAAAACCGCCGGAGGCGCTCATATCAACCAGCAGCATAACGATCAGCTCGCGTTCTTCGCGATAAAGTTTAACAAAAGGGCGTCCCAGACGTGCCGACACTTTCCAGTCAATGCTCTTGACTTCATCACCGGGAGTATACTCACGAACTTCCTCGAACTCAATGCCGGAACCACGGAATACCGAACGGTACTGTCCGGCCATCATGGTATTAACCATTCGTCCGCTTTTGATATGTATTCTTTTAATTTTTTTAATTATTTCAGCTGGCAACATAGTTTTTGTCCTTCGGACAAAAGAGCGCTCCGCTTGAGGAGCACTGCGTTTGATGAGCGCTACGCTTTTGGCAGTAGAACTAGAGCGTCCAACTTACGTTCTTTTCTTCAGTGACTTAATCAAACCACGAATTTTCCTGTCAATTAGGATGGCCATTTCTCTAATTTTAGCAGCCTCATTTTCTTTAAAAAGATTTCTGCGCCTAAATAGCTCTGATAGTGTTAAAACTTCAAAAAGAGAGCCTTCGGCAATATAAAGATACTGAACAAATTCTTTATTGTACTGTCTACCTTTTCCCTCGGCAATGTTCTGGGCAACGCTGGCAACGGCAGCTTCCATTTGACCGATGAGCCTGAAGTATTTATTATCGGGAAAAGATTCGAGCACCTTCAACACATAATCAGCGAAATCAACAGACAAATTCCACACTTCAAGCTTTTCAAATGGAAAAATATAATCTTCCAAAATCTCTCTCCTTATAGGCCGTCAGGCCGCTCCTCAAGCGTAGCGCTCCCTCTTTTGGCCCTGTTCTTTTATCTCCTCAAGGCCGCCAGGCCGCTCTTCAAGCGTAGCGCTCCTCAAGCATAGCGCTCCCTCTTTTGGCCCTGTCCTTTTATCCCCCCTCAAGGCCCGAAGGGCCGCTCCTAAAACGAAGTGCTCCTCAAACGCAGTGCTCATCAAGCGCAGCGCTCCATCTTCTACGGAACTTCCACAGAATCGAATACATGCCCGATGATCTGATCCGTGGTGATGTCCTCGGCTTCAGCCTCGTAGGTCATTATGATTCTATGGCGCAGCACATCCGGGGCCACGGCCTTGATGTCTTGAGGAGTCACATAGGCCCGGCCCTGGAGAAAGGCGTAAGCTCTGGCGGCCAGACTTAAAAAAATGGTGGCCCGGGGTGAAGCCCCGTACTGAATATAGTCGGAAATATCGATGTTGTACTCCGTGGGTTTACGGGTAGCAAAAACCAGATCGACCATGTAGTCTTTGAGTTTTTCGTCTACATAGATTTCTTTAATAAGACCGGCAATCTCTTCTAACTGTGACGGTGTAATAACCGCTTTGGTTTCTTCAGGGCTCTCAAAACCTACCCGGTTCATGATTTCCTTTTCCTCTGATTTGTTGGGATAGTCGATAATGATTTTGAGCATGAAACGGTCTATCTGGGCTTCGGGCAGCGGATAGGTACCCTCCTGTTCAATGGGATTTTGGGTGGCCATCACCAGAAAGGGGTTGGAGAGTTTGAAAGTCGTCGGGCCGATAGTTACCTGCCGTTCCTGCATAGCTTCGAGCAGCGCGGACTGGACCTTGGACGGCGCGCGATTGATTTCATCGGCCAGAATGATGTTGTGAAAAATAGGGCCTTTTTTGATAGTAAATTCACCTGTTTTAGGACGATAAACCTCTGTGCCGATCAGGTCGGCCGGCAGCAGATCCGGGGTAAATTGAATCCGTTTGAAATCGGCCTGAACCGTGGCAGCCAGGGCCATGACAGCGCTGGTTTTGGCCAAGCCCGGAACGCCCTCAATCAACACATGACCATTGCTGAAAAGCCCGATAAGGAGGCTTTCGATAAGTTTACGCTGCCCGACAAGGATTTTGGAAATTTCGTTGCGGATCGAGTTCACAAGCAGATGTTTTTCTGCAACCCTTTGATTTAATTCCTCGATGACCACGCTTAACCTCCTTTAATAAAATCGTTTCGCGATTTTATATAACGTCCCGCTTAAAGGGGGACTTAAAAATGAAACCTTTATATTATCTAATATTTCAAAAATATGCGAAATCTGTGGATTATAAATAGAGATTAGAGATTGATGTGTCAAGACC
>JACNIG010000184.1 GCA_014383215.1 Candidatus Desulfatibia vada
GAGTTATACACTGATTTGAGATTTTTTTCTGCCGCGTAGCGGCTTCGTCCAACAAGTCATTCAAGCTGACTGGAAGGGCCTGCGGCCCTCCAGTCAGCTTAATTCTGCGTTATCTCTCTCAAATGAAACCCGGAGGATATGAAAAAATATGAGAATACTAATAGCAGAAGATGACTCATCCCTCCAAAAAATGGCAGGTAGATTAATGACTTATTGGGGATTTGACTTTGACATGGTCTCTAATGGTCAAGAGGCTGTTAATTACGCAAAAATGAATGGTTGTGCGTATGACTTATGCCTCATGGATATAGATATGCCCATCATGGATGGTCTTGAAGCTACAAAAATTATCAGGCATGAATTGAGATACTTTCCAATAATGGCTTTGACTGGTAATTTGGGGACTAAGAAAAGATATCTGGAAATAGGAATGGATGATTTTTTAGAGAAGCCTTATTCTATTAAAAATCTTCATAGTAAAATTAATAAATTGACCACAAAAGTGGAAAAAATTTGTTTGGTAAATAAAAAACTTAAGCTTACAAAGGAGACTCCTATGAATCGAGAAGAGCTACAGGAGCTAATAGAGCTCAAAAAGAAAGGCTTGACAAAATTAAAACTGGTTGGGACTGGAACTACTTTTGTCGTGCATAGAAATATTCAGAATAAAATTTCCTATGATATCGTTGGGGAAGGGAAAGAACTATCTGAATTCATCGATCGCTCCGAAAATGAACCGGGGAGATGTCATCTTTACAAAACAAATCTGCATGTAACGAAAGATATTTTTACCCCAGAGGAGTTGGAAAGTGCTATCCAAATAGAAAATGAAATAGCTGAGAAATTTATGCAAGTTGTTGACAAAAAAATCCAAGATTAAAGTTGATTTCAATAGAACCATAATCGAGATTGTATTCATCAAAGAAGAATCTGCCCTGTATAAAACCGCATTATCTTTTGTCTGAAATAAGTGGATGTCTTCAATATTTTTGGAGTAATTTAATGAATTTATTGAGGTAATATCAAAAGGATAAAATCACATATAAACAACATATTTCGAGATAACAACGGCATTAAGGGCGACGGCAAAAAAGCCGCCGCGCCTTATGCCGGGCGTTAGACTTTCGCTAGGATCATTTGACATGGACAGAAAAGCACAGGCTATATCACTCGTAGATTATCTCCAATCGCTTGATGATTTCGTCATGATCGACTACTTTGACGGCAATTATGGCCACATGGGAGCAACAATTTCTGATGCAATACTCCAGGCAGGAACAACGTATGAGACAGTTGTACGTCCCAGGATCAAAAGAATCAGAGAAGTATATTCAGAGGCCGTGACTACTTCAGAATTTTGGCGGTTACTCCAAGAGAAAGGCTCAAAGGCAGTGCTATCGTGGAAGGATGATGAGAAGCCAAGAAGAGTAGTTGGATTCACCAAGTTCCTGCTTGAGGAGGGTATTGAGACCGAAGGAGCACTCAGCGAATGGATCGAATCGGATTCCAACAGGGCTCGACTACTCAAAGTGAGAGGAATTGGACCCAAGACAGCTGACTATATTAAAATTTTGGTAGGTTCTCAGACTGCAGCAGTAGACAGGCATGTTTTTAGACTTCTGAGTGAAGCGGGGCTTGAGACTTCCAACTATGAGGAAGCCAAGGAAATTCTCAATCTCGCTGCAGACATCTTTGGAGTAGAAAGAGCCCTTTTCGATCACAGCATCTGGCAATACATGTCGAAGCGTGACAAACTGAAATCAAAGAAGTTTCCTTGCTAATGAATTGACAAATAAAGTCTAACCTTTCGTTCCACCAGACAACAAAAGCCTAGCGGCTTTTGTTGTCTGGTGAACTTTTCGTTGGGAGGAGTATCGATGAAAATAAAGAATGTTCATGGCATTATTTTTTTAGTAGTCTTTTCCCTACTCGCCACTCAGACATGGTCGGCAAATATTCTTAATTCTGATTCCGATTACAGCATTAAAATCGCGGTCACAATTAATCAAGATGATTATATAATGGGAAAATTAGAGTATTCTAACCATGCACCTCAGTATCCGCTTCAGTTAGTAACGTTTAATCCAATTGGTGGCGTGATTCACGCTGAACCATATCTCTTTGAAATCCTTGAAAAGACAGTTGTTTCAAAAAATTTACACAGAATTAAATGTCGCTCCATAAATGATAAATATGGCAGTGCAGAGATTTCTGGGACAATTGATTTTAGCAATGAATTAAAACCTAAAATACATTTAGTGAATGAAGGTGGACATGCTTATATTAGTAACATATCGGAAAAGGGAAAAGAAACGCATATGAAATATATACCAAATGTTTGGTTGGGATACTAATTTAGCGATTCGTTGTTCTTGATTAAATCTCCCAACAAATCACTGGAGGTGACGTGAAAACGCTGACGCGTTTCCACGTCACCTCAGTTCCACGTTCGGTGCATAGAAAGACAATTTAATGGGAAGAAAAAAGAAAAAGACTCCTTCTTGGATTGACGTTAAAAGAAATCTAAAGGGCTTTAATAAAGACCAATTACTTGAACTAATTGGAGATCTTTATCGTTTATCTGAAAACAATAAAGAATTTTCCCACGCCCGCTTCTCATTAAGTGAAGATCCTTTGAAATCTTACAAGCGAATTATTCAAGATGCGATACATCCTTATCTTGAGGATAACGAGACTTTAGATATAGACCGTGCAGAAGACGCGATTAAACGATATTCAAAAGCTATAGATGATGTTAAAGGTGAAGCCGAATTAATGGTTTTTTTTGTTGAGTGCGGAAACAATTTTACTTTGAGCTACGGGGATATTGATGATGACTTTTATGATTCTGTGCTTCTCATGTATGAAAAGGCAATTCAAAATGTAACAGAGCTCTCTCCAAAAGAACAAAAAGTATTTAAAGAACGATTACATGAGATAATGGATTCTGCTTCGGGAATTGGATGGGGGTATCATGATGGGCTTCGCGAGTTGTATTATGAATCATTTCCTGACGATCATTGATCACCGAACATCACGCTGGAGAGGGACCGGGAAAAGCCGTGCCGGTTTCGAAAGGTATACTTGGTCGCACATTTTCGCTTTGTCGTAAGCTTACCGTCTGTCAGCGCCAGTATGAAAGTTTATATTCTTCGACGGTTTTAATTACCAATTTATCTGCTTAGCTTTTCTTCCATATTTTCTTCCAAAAATTCTATTTATAAAACTTTTCTTCCATTCTGTTTTTTCTTCATTTTGACTTAAAATATCTGGCTTTTTTTCTTATTGTGTCCCCCTCGGAGGTACGATAACCATGGGGTCTATAAAAAAGAAAAAATGTAAACATTGCAGACAATTATTCCTTCCCGATCCACGCAACGCCAAGCGCCAGAAATATTGTTCTAAACCTGACTGCCGCAATGCCAGCAAAAAGGCTAGTCAGCAACGTTGGCTAAGCAAACCGGAGAACCGTGAACACTTTCGCGGTCCAGAAAACGTTAGCCGGGTCCAACAATGGCGGAAGGACAATCCGGGATACTGGAAAAAAAACAAAAATGCGTTACAAGATTCCTTGATCGATCAAGTAGCTGTAAACATTGACGATACTGTCAAATATGTGAACAGTGCGTTACAAGATTCCTTAATCACACAACCTGCCGTTTTGATAGGGTTAATCGCCCATTTTACCGATATTGCGTTACAAGATAACATAGCCAAAACCTTCCGCCGTCTGCAACAATTGGGGCAGGATATTCTTAATTCTGCAACCCAAACTAAAGGAGGACGGTATGATAGCGAAACATCCCATCGACAAAAATCGCATCAGAAAGGTTCCCAAGCACTTCAGCTGGGTCGATCACCGACTGGTCCGTAATCGTCACATCGAAAGATTTAGCCATTGTGCGGCGGCATTGTACCTATTTTTAGTCACCGTCGGCGATGCCAATGGTTTGAGCTACTATGGAGACAAATCGATCATAAAGCGTCTTTCCATGGATCAAAGCATGCTGCAAAAGGCCAGAAGCAATCTCATTCAAAATGGCATGATTGCTTGGCAAGAACCAATTTACCAGGTCCTTAGCCTGGATATCAGGGAGACAGCTAAAAGATCTCCCATGGGGCAACCTCATAGTCTGGGAAGCATCCTCAAAAAAGCCATGGAGAAAACCGCATGATTGATTACGAAACCTACATGAAAATTAAAAGTTGCCATGAAAAAGATGGCCTTAATTGCAATCAGATTGCTGGAATAATGGGTCTGTCCTTTAAAACCGTTAAAAAGTGGCTGAATGAAAAGCGCTATCACATGCGTAAATCAACAAATAGATCCAGCAAACTTGATCCCTTCAAAAATCAGATCCTACAAATGCTGGAAAAATATCCCTACTCAGCCGCGCAAATCTTTTTGCGCATTAAGGACAATGGCTTTGACGGGGGCTCCACTATTGTCAAAGATTATGTGCGCAAAGTGCGGCCCCCTAAAACCAAGGCGTATCTAAAGCTTTCTTTTGCTCCGGGTGAATGCGCCCAGGTCGACTGGGGTTCATATGGATCTGTCAATGTAGGCTCAACCCGTCGCAGACTCAGCTTTTTTGTCATGGTTCTATGCTACAGCCGCATGATGTATGTGGAATTTACCGTTTCTCAGACCATGGAGCATTTTTTGGCGTGTCATCAAAATGCTTTCGATTTTTTTGGTACTATTCCCAAAAAAATCATGGTGGACAATCTGAAATCCGCCGTGCTCAAACGCATTGTCGGACAAGCGCCGGTATTTAATCCCAAATACTTTGACTTTGCTAACCACTATGGCTTTACTATTGCTGCTTGCAATGTCGGTGCGGGAAACGAAAAAGGCCGAGTGGAAAATGGCGTCGGCTATGTCAAAAAAAACTTCCTTGCCGGTCTCGACATCCCGGACTTTGCCGCCATCCATCCCGCAGCCCGGCACTGGCTTAACGCTGTCGCCAATGTGCGCATCCACGGAGAAACCCGTCAAAAACCGGTTGAACTTTTTGAAAAAGAACGATCTTTCCTAAATGCGCTACCTGCCAATGCGTTTGATGTCGCCACTGTCTCACAGGTAAGAGCCTCAAGTCAGTTCCGCATTCCCGTTGATGCCAACCGGTACTCAGTTCCGGCCGAATATGCCGGCGCTCAGATCACGCTGAAGACCTATCCGGACAGACTCTGCATGTACAAAGACGACAAACTAATTGCCCGCCATGTTCGCAGCTATGATCGCCATCAGGACTTTGAAGATCCGGATCATCCCAAAGAACTGTTGATCTGGCGTAAAAAAGCGCGTGACCAGAAAATTTATATGCGTTTTTTAACCCTGTCGCCAAAGGCTGAACAATATTACCGAATGCTGGAACAGCGACGCATGAACCCGCGTCACCACGTGCAAAAGATTGTGGCTTTAAGCGAAATATACACCCCTAAAGCGGTAGCTCGAGCCTTGGATGATGCTTTTACCTTCCAGGCTTTCTCCTGTGAATATATCGCCAATCTGCTCGAACAACGCTCCCGTAGTCTACCAGAACCCGGTGCGCTGCATCTCACCCGAAGTGAAGATCTGCTCGACATCGACATCGAACAACCGGATTTATCCATCTACGAAAGGAAAGGCCGTGAAAGAAAAAAATAACCCGCATTGTCTCGATCAAATCTTGAAATACTTAAAACTTCCGTATATGCGAGACCACCATCAGGAGCTTGCCAAACAAGCATCACAGAAGCAGTGGTCGCATCTGGATTATTTTGAAAAACTTGCAGCCGGAGAAGGCGCCTTGCGCAAAGATCGGTCCATCCAGCGTCGTATACGCCTGGCGCGTGTGCCTGTAATCAAAACCCTGGATCAGTTTGACTGGACATGGCCAAAAAAAATCAATCGCCTCCAGGTCCAAAATCTCTTTCGACTGCAGTTTATAGAAAACAGATCAAATGTGATCTTTCTTGGCGGCGTTGGACTCGGCAAAACCCATTTGGCCTCGGCCATGGCCTATAGCGCCTGCCTGAAAGGCAATACGGTGCTTTTTACGACAGCCATTGACGTAATCAATACTCTCTCTGGCGCCCAGGCTGCCGGGCGTATAAAGCAGGAACTCAAAAAATACACACGGCCGACTTTTTTGTTAATTGACGAACTCGGCTTTTTGCCTATCGACAAAAAGGGCGCTGATCTTTTGTTCCAGGTAATCAGCCTCAGATATGAACGAGGCGCCATGGCCATTACCTCAAACCGGGCGTATAAAGACTGGCCGGAAATCTTTAATAACGACAGCACACTGACTTCAGCCATTCTTGACCGGCTATTGCATCATGCAGAAACCGTTATCATAGAGGGCAAAAGCTATCGTATGAAAGACCAGATCGACGTCTAAAACCATTTGTTCTGCTACTGTTGGAGCCGGCTTAAACATGCCGGCTCCAACTAATAGAATCATTCATTTTGCGTTGGATTTTTAAACCGGCGGATTATTGATCCTTTCACGCCGCCGCTAACACCGTCAACATTTCCCGGCCCCTCAGCTTGGCGTTATTTTACCATACAGCAGGTTTGTGGATTGTTGTCCCGGGGATGGGGTCAGG
>JACNIG010000452.1 GCA_014383215.1 Candidatus Desulfatibia vada
GGAGAGTTACTCTCACAAACCGATGACCGGCATCTTTTGGACCTTTTAAAGAAATTTTTGAGGGATGAAGGCGTCAACTGCCGCATTCTGATCGCCCTGATCCACGATCTCGGAGCCGAGCCCAGCGACAGGACCGGAGATTTCGTCGACAAAGTGCTGGCGCTGGACAGCTTAAAAGAGCAGATCGACCTGCTGATCCGCGGTCAGGAATGGGTGGCGCGAAAAATCCGGGAATCCCACCATCTCTTACCGGCAGGATCACCACAACTGTTCATGGAAGCGATCAAGGTACAGCACGAAGAAAATGTGGACACCCTAAGTATGTATTTTAAGAAGCATTAACCATCTCGGACAATTCTTTAAAGTTAATCAACTGCCGGCGCATCATGATTAAGTCACCCCAAGGCAGTATGAGGCGCATCAGTACCCCAAGTATTCCTTGCGGGTAGCGAACGAGTAATTTTACGATCAAACGACACTTACCATCGCTTTTTGGAATGATAAGATAGCTTACCCCTGTATCACCGAAAAATTTCAGTGCAAATATATCTTTTTTGATGCGAATCGTAACATGTTGATTACGCTTAAAATCAAGCAATTCGAATATTGTCATCACTGTTTGGCCAACCGCGAGGTTGTCTAAACCGGGAATCAGCTTTTGGGGACTGCGGCGGCCGAAGTTGTCTATCCAGTCATAGCTGTAGGGTGCGACCCGCATTTGGCAGAGCCATCGAAAAATTATTTCCGGCTCCGATCGAATGCTTATACCCCGGTAGTATGCCTCATCGAAAACTTCTATGAAACGATCACAAGGGAAATCGAGAAGAAGCTCATGAGGCTCTGTCCCCCATATGTGGCTCTTTGACGGCATAAAAATATCCTATAACCCATTTAATGCTTTCATTCACTTAGCGTAAGTTCTTAGCATGAAAAAGAAGACGAACGTTGACTCAACCTTCACATTTTCCTTCATTCTTAAAGCTAACCTTGCTCACCTGACGGTGTGGAGCGGTAGCGGAACACCGGTCAGTGAGAAGCAGAAAAGTTAGGTTTTTGGCTTTATAAAGTTAGATGTTATCTTATAAAATGTAGGCATCTGGCATTTATATACATCGAGCAGGATTCCGGTAACCGTTGCCCCTTTCATCAAGTGTCGTATTAGCTTGTGTCGTAACGGATCAATCTTATCCTTGAAAAGTTGGTTGACTTGCTGTCCCTCGTTAATCCCGGCGCTTCGCGTGGTTCTGCGCAATATACTCGCAACTTCGCGCACTTGGGTGCCTAACTCAAGGAACAGACCAAGTTCCTCTTTTTCTCCAAAAGCTATCGCCATTTTTTCATGGACTTTGGTAGATGTGAGCAGCACAGTCAATTCTCTGCTTAAATACCGATAATCCTCAATTGTAAGATCAAGATCCCTATCTGTGTGCTCTGCATTTTTATAAACATGAAGATTCTGAAGATGGTGACATATTTCATCACCAAAACCAACGACTTCAAGAAGTACTTCGCTCCTAATTTTGAACTTTTCGGAAACGTGCAGAAAAACAACTGCTAATATTGAGGCAATGAGTGCACCGATTAGTACTGAAAAAAGTTGTTCCATAATTTAAAAATTCAAAACCTAAGATAGATTAGACGGCCCAATAGCCGTAGTTAATTACGACAAATAGCCGTTTTAAAATTAATGAAATAGCGGACAGCATAAATCATTTTTTCGAATTTAGATGCTCTGAGTCACAGAATCTGGCCGAGAATTTTTGACCGGACTTGGAATTCCGGTTTGGGCAACAGCCCGTGGAGACCTGCCCCCCCCCTTGCCATCTCCCCCCGCGACTATCGTCTCTTTCGGGGCCGTCTGTACCTTCCCTTCGACTCGTTCTTGAGCGGCAGGCGCGGCTCGCCGCCACCGGGGGGCAGGATAATCTTGTCCTCCGAAGCGACCCATACAAAACGTGACTGCGATTTACTCCCCTTGTAGGCGGGGACCCGGAAACGGCGCACATGGAAGCTGCAACTCATCAAGAGCTGCTCGAATTTCTTACTCGGCTCAGCCGACCACACAGCCAGACACCCCTGTTCGCGCAGTGCGCGGCGACAGGCCCGAATTCCTTCACGACCGTACAGACGGCGGTTCCCTGAATCGGTCATCGCGCGCGGACCATTATCGATATCCAGCAGGATCGCATCGAATCTGCCCTTGGAACGTGAGATAAGCTCGACGATATCGCCCGTCTTGAGGTCAACTCGTTCGTCCCCCAGCGGCTGGCCGTTGAGTTCCCCGAAAAACTCACGATTCCATTCGACGACAGCACCCAACAGTTCACCCACCACCACTTGGGCGTGGGGGCTGAGCATATCGAGAGCCTGGCGCAAGGTATAGCCCATACCCAAACCGCCGATGAGTATGCTGGGCGCTTTGCGACCAGCCAGATGCGCACAACCCAGCCGCGCCAGCTCCAGTTCCGACTCATGTTGGCGACTGTGCATCAAATCCTGACCGTTGATCATGATCGAAAAATCACGGCCATGCTGATAAAGCACCATCTCGCCGCCGTCCGGTGTCCGGGCTGCAGCTATTCTTACTCTCGGTTTCATGGTGGCATCCTGATGGTGACAAGTGGCAACTGGCAGAGATACCGGAGTCGCGGCCCTCTATCCTTTACACTCAATTTGTGCGACATCGTGTCGCAAATAACGTATTATTCACCGGCTGGTGCTGAGCGCAGCGGAACGCCAGCCAGGTGCAAAAAATGATTAGCTACTTATTTGTTTGTCGATTAGATTTGCCGTTTTAGTGCGCTAATCAAGCCTTGAACCCAAGATCCTACAAGGCCATGAAAGGCGAAATTGGGCAAAAGGGGCGTTTTGGAACCGGCATGGTGATTACCATTTATTGTAGGGTAAAAACTTCCCGTTCATGGTAAGGACGACACGATCTCCCTTGGGATTTTCCTCTTTTTCGACATCCAAGGTAAAATCGATAGCACTCATGATGCCGTCACCAAATTTTTCGTGAATAATCGCCTTAAGAGGCATTCCGTAAACCTGCATTATTTCATAAAACCGATAGATTAGCGGATCGGTGGGGACTACAGGTCCTAATCCCTTCAGGGGGCATTCGGTAAGCGCTGCGGCCGCATCAGGGCCAAGTTCCAGGGCAGATACAATTTTTTCCGCTTCTTCCTGAGAAGCGCTGGCCTGCCGGTAAAAAACAGCCGCAATCCAGACTTCATCACGTCCCACAACAGTTTCCAAATCAGCAAAACTCAATGATTTCTCTTTTTTAGCAGCCAATAGTTTTTTTGTGACTTCAGACAGTTCCATTCAATACCTCCTGAGTTGATTATGATTAATCTGTTTTTCAGAATCTTACGGCGAGCCACCCTATCAGCAACACGATGACCCAACCGCAAGAAATGGCCCAAAGGAAATTCTTCCAATGATTTCCGAAATAACGTTTAGTGGACTGCACTATCCACGTCCAGTTAAACCAGATATGAAAGACTAACAATACCAGAAGAAAAAGTGATAGATAAAGGTGGATATCTCCCCACTCGTAACGGTGCAGTCCAAGGAAGTACTTATTAGACGGCTGCACTTTCCCTTTCGGAATTACAAATCCCAACAAGAGCCCCAGAACCGCAATTGAAGACATATCGATAAAAAGCAAGGTGTCTATAAGGTATTTCAGTGTATTCTTTTTCAAGTTATTCTCCTTGAATGCCTAACGTGGAATTGAGTTGCACCGGCTAAGTGCCTAAGGCGCTCAATTACGAAAACAATTATTAAAACTAGTACCCTTCCAAAGCCGCGAGATATTAGGTCCCGGCTCAAATGACTGGTTCGGCGAATCATCACAACTTACTATAAAATATCAGGATAATAGGTTATTTATCCATCTCTTTTTCATCGTTTTGTATGTCCTCCAATATTTTAAAAACATATCTCGCAGGCCAATCAGCAACAGAACCACATAATGCTACCCCAACAGCAGTAGCTTCGAGAATTTCTTGACGACTTACACCTAAGCCAACAGCACTGCTGACATGATACTCAATTCAGCCATAGCAAGCTTTAGACATACTAATCCCCAAGGCAATAAGTTCCTTGTATTTTTGTGAAAGATCACCGCTTTCGAGAGCATCCATTTCAATTCTATCCATATCTTGAAATGTTTTGATTCCGCTCTTTTGCATTTGCAAATTATACTTCTGCCTCAGTTTTCTGGTTTCATCTGTGTCGATAAACATTATTGTCTCCCATTTATTGTTGCCGCCGAACATGTATTAGTTGACCTAAGTGAAATATGGAAATTGTCACTTTTTGACAACTAAATCAGAATTGATAAAATTTGAATATCGCAATAACTGTTTAAACAATTTATTCGCAAATTATTGACCGGGAATTAAAATGGTGGATCCGGTAGTCTTGCGACCCTCAAGATCGCTGTGGGCCTGGGCAGCTTCGGCGAGTGGGTAGGTTTGTCGGACCTCAATCTTCACTGCACCTTTTTCCACGACCTCAAACAAATCATGGGCGTGGGCGAGCAAATCCTCCCGTTTGGCGGTATAGGCCATAAGGCTCGGCCGCGTAAGGAACAAAGAGCCCTTGGCTGCGAGAACGCCGGTATCCAGCGGTGGAATCGAGCTGGAGGACTGACCAAAACTAACCATCATGCCCATTGGCCGCAAACAGTCCAGGGATTGCATGAAGGTAGACTGGCCCACGGAATCATATACGACGTCAACCCCCCTTGCTCGAGTAATCTCTTTTACCCGTGCAACAAAATCCTCATCTTGGTAGAGGATGGGGTGATCACAGCCATTGTCCCGTGCGAGTTCAGCCTTTTGAGGTGAACCGACCGTTCCGATTACGGTAGCACCAAGATGTTTGGCCCACTGGCAGACAATCAAGCCAACGCCACCGGCGGCGGCATGGATGAGAATTTTATCGCCGGCTTTTACTCCATAGCAGCCTTTTAGTAGATATCGTGCAGTCATTCCTTGAAGCATCATGGATGCAGCGTGTCGGGTTGAAATGAATTCGGGAAGTTTTACTAGGCGGTCAGCCGGCATAATTCTAATTTCGGAATAAGCGCCGGGCGGCAGCCCGGCATAAGCTACACGGTCTCCTACCGCAACTTCGGTTACACCTTCTCCAACGGCTTCAACAATACCCGCGCCTTCCAGTCCGGGTGTGGCCGGAAGGGAGGGAAGGGGATAGAGCCCGGTGCGGTGATAAACGTCAATGAAGTTGAGCCCAACGGCCTCTTGACGAAGCAGGACTTCACCCAGTCCTGGCCGGCCTGGATCATAATCGGCCAAATGTAAAACTTCGGGCCCGCCGATTTCATGCATTATTATTGCTTTAGCCATAGTATTTTCCTTTTTTTAAAAATTTAATGTTTAATAGTGTCCAAGACAATTTGAGAACACTGGGGTCACCCATTAACGGGCTGTTGCCCAAATCCAATTATCAGACGAAATAGCATATAACTCATCAAAAGAGAGAATTCGGTTCTAATAAATTCAACAGGTTAAACATTAGCTAAATGTGCCAATTCATGAAAAGTGTAAAAAATCGATTTGGGCAACAGCCCCGGTCCCTGTTTTTGCCCAAAAAAGGCAATAATGGAATAAAGTTTGTTTGTATTTATTTTTTTTCAGACAATATACAGAGTTTGCCCGGCGTCATGGGCGGCGTGGTCCTGGCGTCCCTTGAACGCCGATGTTCTGCATCTTATGGCGTCCAATTTAAGGAAAGCTTACGGTTGGATTGAACGCAATCACGTAAATATAGATTAATTAAGTTTTGATATGGAACGCCGGTTTCCTCTGCTAATTTTTTAAAATGCTCTATAATATCAACACCTATTCGGATGGTTACCTGTTTTTTTAAATGTTTAGCATAAGGGTTTTTTCGTCCTTTCATTTTATCAAAATCATATTCTTTTCTCATCATGGCCTCCTGAAATAAACTCCTTGCTCCTTTTTTGTTGCTTTTCTTGCTGAGATAATACGAATTTTAGATTCATCACTGCGATAGCAATGGCAAACAACTAAAACTTTAAAGTTTTGACTTAAGCCTAAAAGGATGAATCTTTCCTCTTGAATGGAATGGTCTGGATCATCAAATTCAATAGCGTTCTCGTCAAAAAATACAGTTTGCGCGTCTTCAAAAGAAACACCATGTTTACGCTTATTCGAGGCGTTTTTATGATCATCCCATTCGAAAACCAGTTTTTTCATAATTATATTGTAATTATATTGTAATTATATGTCAAGTGGTGAGATGTTTGTCATTTCGTGCAGAAAGCCCGGCATAAGCGGCTTGCAAAAACAAGCGCCTAAAGCGCGCTGGATTTACAAGTCCGTTCTTAATGCCGATGTTATATTGATAGTTGAATGGCAACAATAAGATCGATAACTTGTTTTTCGTAAACGGGAGAAAACGGTCTAATCTCAATTGGCAGCTTGCTTTCCATTATCTCAAATCATTTTCTATTGTTTTTTCACATTGCAATAAGTTTATTTCATTTCATTGCCGGCAATAGTCGGTGGGGCTTCCGGGACATCC
>JACNIG010000191.1 GCA_014383215.1 Candidatus Desulfatibia vada
ATTGATTCGATGAGTAGCATGTCTGTGGGCGAACCGGCTACAAAAATAAAATCGGTAAAGATATTAATAAAATTGCTCTGGCACTCGAGATATCAAATGCCGGAACATAGGGGTTCGTTCCATTAGGGTGGAACAATACTATGGTGGAATGATGGGTTAATCGATTCTGAATACAGACATCCCGTATCACGCATCATGTATCAAGCATTCTGTATCCTGCATCCTGTATCCAGCAACTTTCCTTATGTATTTTTCAAACGCTCGATTTCCGCGATTATATCTTCTTTAGTGACGATCTTCTTGCCTTGCATGCCGCAATATGCTGAAGCTCCGTCAACAAGGGAAACGGCCTTGCCCGGAAGATATTCATCGGCAATATGTTTTTCACTCAGCTCAACTGCGGCCACCAGGGCATCCTCTTCTATTTTTAAGCGATGATGTTTTTCAAAACTGCCGGCAACACCTTATATATTAATCGGATGTGAAAGACAACAATTAAGACTTTGTGCGCTTTGCAAACGATGGGATAAAACCTCCCTGTCAGCCGGTACTTAGGCACCACTCCTTTGCGGAGACGGTACGCGCAATATTCTCGTTCATGGCTATGATAAAATCGACGACAGTTTAATATACGGCACTCTTAAACGGCCTTGTCAATTTTTTGTCACGAAATGGTTGTTTCTTTGTTCGGTACAGTTATTGCATTAATTTAAGTTAAAGCTTTCCTATAAAACTGCCGATATATTGCCAGGAGGCACGGCATGTTAATAGAAATAATTTTGGGTGTCACACTTATTTATGTTGGTGTAATTGTGTGCCTGAATTTAGCGTCCAAAATGCAAAAAATGCTGGATTTGGAAAAATAACCCCACGTTCTGAACTAGTGTCCATCCACGAATCCAAATTTACGAAAGGTTCTGTGGGCCAATAGTGCCCATCGGCCGATCCAATCGCAACATTATTTGAACCCGACTTTACATATCAAGATTTTTCCTCTATAAAACGACGAAGTTATGATTTGGATTGAATCATGGGCAAAAATATTATAGAAACCCAAAAATTGTTTCAAATTGAAGATTTAATACCTTAAATAAAAAAGAAGGCTGTAGGCAAAACCTTATATTTTATACAAAAAGGAGTGTTTATGACTGACTCACAAATACTGGAAATATTCTCTGACTATATTTGACCGTGGTGCTATTTCATTACCGGGAGTATTGAACAACTTCAGCACGAATTCGAGATTGATATTCGATGGACCGCTTTCCCGCTCCATCCCGATACCCCGGAAAAAGGCCTGACACTTGAAGACCTTTTTGCGGGCCGCAATGTCGATATCCCCCAGATGCTGGCCCATCTGAAAAATGTTGCCGGCGACTTAGGGCTGCCGTTCGGTGATCGGGAAATGACTTACAACAGTCGTCTGGCCCAAGAACTGGGAAAATGGGCGGAATCGAAAGGCGCAGGAGACGCATTCCACCATGCCGTGTTTCGTGCATACTTCGTGGAAGGGGAAAACATTGCCGAATTGCCTGTTCTTGTGCGAACGGCTGAATCCGTTAATCTCAGCGGAGAAGATGCCTTAGCGATACTGCAAGACAGAACATATAAAGATGCGGTTGATTCAGACTGGCAAAGATCTTATGAGTTACAGGTGACGGCAGTCCCGACCTTTGCCTGCAATCATCAAACCCTGGTCGGCGCCCAACCATATCAAGCCCTGGAAAAGCTATTGTTGGCTAATAACGTCAAAAGACGAAACCCTTTACGATGAACGATCTTGCGCAAACGGTTCGAAATGCGATCGGTGATCAAATGGATATATTAATGGAGAAAATGGATTGTTGATAATATTAGTCACAAATAGGGGTTTGAACCCATTTCTTTTAAACTGGTTTAGCTTTTTAATGCTTACTGACTTGAAAATTATATGCACCACTTAAAATCCAGCCATCTGTCATCAGAACAAATTGCAAAAGGTTTGGTACGGAACAGCAAAATTCTTATGGGATGCTTGATTTTGGTTACGCTGATTTTGATTATGCCTGCATCCCAAGTACGGATAGATGCCTCCGGTGTTTCTTTCAATACTGCTGGTTCTGACGGGTACAGGGATTACCTGGCGTTTGTTGAATCTTTCGGGACTGATGATTACATACTATTAGCAGTTAAAAACGGTCTGATTGTCAATGATCCTGAATTAAAAAAAAGAATGCATAGAGTCAATCAAGAACTGACTGCCATTGACTCCGTTTTAAAGGTTATTGATCTTGGAACGATAGAATCGTCTGATCTATTCAAACTAATCGGCACTACTCATTTTTGGGACGAAAAAACGTTTGCCAATTTTCACCATATTATTCCTGGACTAAGTCGATTGATTTCCCATGATATGAAAACCATTGCGTTTATTGTCAAAATCGACAATGAAAAACTCAACGGATTCCAGTTGGAAAAGCAACTCAAGGGAATGAAACAAATCATTGTTAATGCTTTTCCTGAATATCCCCACTGCTATGCCGCAGGAATCCCTGTCCTGCGAGCTGCCTTTGAACGGTATAATCTGGTTAATGCCCTTGTTTTTGGATCTCTTGGCCTGTTATTTGGAACCCTGATAGCTTTTTATATTTTCAAGACCCTGTGGGCCGGTATGATGGTCATGCTGGCAAGCTTGGGTTCTCTGATATGGACCCTGGGAATCATGGGAACTTTCGGCATTTCACTGAATCTTGCCACAGGGTTAAGTTTTGGATTTATCCTTGTTGTTTCCACAACAACGGTTTTTCATATTGTCTCAAAATATTTTCAATTGCTACAAAACTATTCAAAGGAGATTGCGCTGACAAAGACGTTTGAAATTATTCTGCGCCCCTGTTGCATGTGCGCTCTGACCACTTCAGCAGGTTTTCTCAGCCTGACAATCAGCCCTGTGGAAATGGTTCGCCAGGCCGGCATCGTCATATCCATTGGGGTGATGCTGGCTTTTTTGTTGACCTTGCTGATTACATCTTTCTGTTTGCCAAGATTCTTTGTGTCTAATGATACGATCTCCCTTAAAATAAAAGGAGATTTTCTTGAGCGGCTTGTCAAAAACTATACAATTGCAGGCTTCAGAAAACCCGGCATATCCGTATTGACAGGAATTATATTTTTAATTGTCATGACATCAGGAATTCCTAAAATTCAAACCGTAAAGCATTTAACCAATCCCATAATTAAAAACACCCGGGAAGCTCAAGATCTTCATTTTATTGAGCAGTATATATCTACTGGACACTCTTTTTCAGTTGTCTTAAAATCGTTGGGCAACAGTTTTGATTCAAGAAAATTCTGGTACGACCTTTATCAATTTGAAAATAAAATTAAATCCATCCCTGGCATTCAAGGAGTTGAATCGTTGACACCTCTTGTTTTCCGTCTGGCCCTTAAATTGTCCCCGGCCGTGGTGATGCCGGAATTTGTTTTTCATCAGATCCTGTCCAAAAGTTCTGAAAATGATATGATACGATCCTATTTAGATCCGTTTTCAAAAAAACTTAGAATAATTGTTCATATTCAAAACCATTCATCCGATCAAATAGAAACCATCCTCCAACAGGTTAGGAATGAGGCTGAGCATACCTTTGCTCGAAAAGCCAAGGTTACTTTGTCCGGACAACTGATCCTGCTCAAATCACATACTACAGACCTGGTTTCATCCCAGCTAAAAACTCTTTTTCTGGCACTTTTTGTGATTACCTTGTTAATGATATTCCAACTTAAATCTTTTGTTCTGGGGTTACTGAGTCTGATACCCAATCTGTTTCCACTTGTCACAATTTTCGGAATAATGGGCTGGTTTCATATTCCTCTTGATCCATTAACCATATTTGCAGCCGTAATCTCCTTTGGGTTGTCTGTGGATGATTCCATTCATTATCTGACACAATTGAAAAAAGAAATGATTGTTTCAAAAGAGGGAGACAATGTTTACGAATGTTTGACAAAAGCCTACTATATAACGTCCCGTGCTCTCGTTTCCACAACTGCTGTTCTTTTCTTATCCTCTCTAGGATTACTTTTTTCTTCGTTCCAGCATGTTTTTTCCTTGGGATTGTTAATTTCCTCAGCATCCATCATTGCTCTGATTGGCGATCTTATATTTATGCCTGCGGCTGTTCTAACATTCAAGCCTTTAAACAATTTACTATCTTCTAAAATGAAGAACACTGTTGCTCTGAATAATAAAATATGAAATAAAAGCGTCCATGATGAGCCCTTTTGATGACTTTTTACAAAAAAAAACCAATACCGCTTTAATAGCTCCTGGAAAATTGATGCGCCCTTAGAACTGATCTGGAATGAGTTGATCAATTATAAAAAATGGCCTGCTTGGTGTGACGGGTTGGAAAGAATTGAAAAGCTTGATCAATTTGACCATCTTCAGAAAGGAAACAATATCAGATCTATCTGGAAAGGGTTCCTTCCCTACTGTATTTCCTTTGATGCGGTAATAAAGGATTTTATCCAATATTCGTTTTTATCCTTCAATGTATCCGGTGATTTGTATGGAGAAGGAATCTGCTATTTTTTATCTTCCCATGACAATACCACCATTAATTTTATCTGGAATGTATCCCCTACAAAATTATGGATGAAGATAAGTTCTCCATTTGCGAGACCTGTCTTTATAGAAAATCATAACCATATACTGGAACAAGCCATCACAGGATTTGCGCGGATGATTGCACAAAAATCCGGATCCGCCATACTGAATAACTGCGCAAATACATAGAACATGTGTTTTATCAAACCAACTCAATAAATTCGTACACTCAAAAACCTCAATAACCGCTTGCAATCATTAGAATCTATTGTCCGTGATAGTGGTTGGAAATTGTGTTACGAGACACTAGTAAAGGTTAACAAAAATAAGCAACCCTGAACTTCTGAACCCTGAACCGGTGAACGCCTATTGCAGATTGTAGGTGACATCTTTGCGGTGTTTTTTTATACTGATTTATCTGGTCATGTAAAACTTGGTCCTTTTAGCGCGGGTCTTGCTCCACTGAACGAGTCCGCCTGGTGAAAAAAACGGACTTAAGCGATGGTAAAGACATCCTTCGAAAAGGAGACACCATGAAATCGGTCATTGCACTACTTATTTCAATCCTCCTCATCTTCGCTGTGCCGCTTTATGCAAAAACACCGGAAGGTGATATCACCGTTGAAGCTGAAGGTTACGGAACATCCACAAAAGCGGCGCTTCTTCAAGCTAAACGCAGCGCTGTTGAGGAAGGTATCGGAGTCGTACTCATTTCTCAAACCGAAGTAAAAAATTTCGAGGTTCAGAAAGATGTGATTCTCTCAAAAGCAGCGGGTTCGATCAAAAAATACAGTATCCTTCAGGAAGAAAAGCAGTCGGATGGTAATTTCCATATAAAGATACAGGCCGTCGTCTCTTTAGCGAGCATAAAATCAGACCTTACCGCTCTTAAGATCCTGCTTGAATCAATGGATAAGCCGCGTATGATGGTTGTTATCAAAGAAGAAGGAGGCCATGCTGCCGAAACCGCCATTATCGATTACCTGACTGGTAAAGAGTTTCAACTTGTTGATGCTTCGGCAGTAGCAGCGCTTATGCATAGCGAGCAGGAACTCATCAAGCGGGCAACCGAAGGCGATCCTGCGGCCGCAGCCCAAATCGGCGCATTGAACGGCGCCGAGTATTCCCTGGTCGGCAAAGTCTCAAAGGGGCTTATGAAAAGCGCCCTGTTAGGCGACACCGGGATGAAGTCCGGCCAGGCAAATGTTACCGTCAAGGTCGTCAACTGCTCAACGGCCGCGATTATTGCCTCTAAGTCGGCAACCAGTGCCGCCGTGCATGTTTCGGAAGAAATAGCCATGGCCCAGGCTGCGGAAAAAGCAGCCAGGAAACTGATGGACAGGGAACTTTTTGAAAAAATAGTCTCATCATTCCAGGATATGATAAATAATGGAATTAGCCTGGATGTGACGATTGAAAAAGTGAAAAAATTCAAAATGCAAAAGGCTGTCAGGCAAGCCATTGCAGAAATTTCAGATGTCGTTTCAGTGCGCAAGCGCAGTTTTGGCGGCGGGAAATTGCAGCTTTCGGTTCAATTTAAAGGCAACGCAGATTCTTTCAGTGAAACAATCGACGGGGCAATTGTTCAAGGTAAAAACCTGTCGGTAACGGATGTATCCGGAAGCAGAGTCATTATTCAATTGGAATAATGCCATGATGAAATATTTAAAAAAATAATCAATAGTTTATAGATGCTGACAAGGAGAAAGTCATGACAAAGATTTTCAGGCCATGATGTATCATAAAATAGGTAAAGTTTATGATGAATTGTCCGATGATAAGGAAAAAGCAAAAGAGTATTGGCAAAAAGCCGCCTCGACGGCTCCGGACAGCAAAGATGCGCAACTGGCCGGTGAAAAATTAGCGAGTCTTCAGCCGTAACTGTCTTTGTCTCTGGAGGGAAATATTTGAACTCAATAAGCGGCAAATTAATTGTTCTTTTTATTTTAACCTTTATAAG
>JACNIG010000362.1 GCA_014383215.1 Candidatus Desulfatibia vada
TGAGTATAGCCTTTTTAATTTAAACTCAAGGCTTACTGCAATATAGCAAGCTGTCTAAGAAATTCAATGGTTTTGGGAAACCGGGCTTATAATATGCGAGCAGCATTAAACATACGAATGTGCCAGGTCGGCCCCTGGGGCTCGAATGCATATGCACTTGTTTGTTCCGCAAGCGGCCAGAGCGTCCTTATTGACCCCGGTGCCGAACCGGATACATTGGAGTTGTTACTGGCGGAAAGTACGGCCATGGCGATATTGCTGACACACTCTCATTCCGATCACACCGGCGCTCTTGCTGAAATGCGAAGGAGACTTAAAGTCCCGCTAATGGCTCATCCCGGGACCCACGCTGACGGCACTGATCTGAATGCCGACCGCCGGCTTTCCCATAACAGTATCGTAAACGTTGGTGACCATCAATTGAAGGTGCATCATACCCCCGGTCATACTGATGACCAAATTTCTTTTATGATGGAAGATGATCATTACGCCATCGTTGGAGATACGATTTTCGAAGGAGGCCCTGGAAAAACATGGTCCGCGGAGGGCTTCCGGACCACCCTGAAAACCTTGCAAAATGTCGTCTTGCCCTGGCCGGATAAAACCATATGCTATCCGGGTCATGGACCTTCCTTTCGCTTAGGGGATAAGCGCAAAGATATAGAAGCATTTCTAAGCAAGGATCACGGAGCATTTTTTGGAGATGCCACGTGGGAAATGTCCGGGTAAGTATAACTAAATGTAATAGTTCAGCCACCAAGACACCAAGACACTAAGATTATAGTACTAATTTAAATTGTCCGATTGGTTTTATTGGTTTAATTAGTTTTATTTGTTAACCAACCAAACCAATGGAACCAATTTAACCAATAAAACTGGATCATTAAGCTTTATAATCCATACTCCTGCTTTGTGCCTTTGTGACTTAGTGGCTGAACTGTTACAACTAAATAAATCACCGGAGATAATACCGATGAAAAGGCGCTGTCTGACGATAACGATAATGTTTTTTTGCTTTTTATGGCCTTGCAATGGGACTGCGATCAACGTCAATGACATCCCGAATTCGCATACGAATATCTTTTTAGACCAAAACAAAAAGATATATATCAAAGACAAAAAACAGAATCGTTATGACCTCAAACCGGAAGAGCCCCAATATACCCTTCGGATGGTGCGCGGTAATCCCACCGGATCAGCCACCGGCATTGCCTTTAATTTTTATGATCCCGATTACGACATCACGCTTGAAAGCGGCACCCTTTATTATGGCTTTATCAATCACGGAGACGGCCGCTACAACCTTCCTGTCTTTTACAAACATGCCGGCAAAATCGTCCACGGCCGGGCCGGTATCGACATTGCCGGACGACTCGCCGGGAAATACGATCTGGCTGACTGGCAGACAACAAAAAGAGGCACGCTCGGTTACCGCCTCACCGATGCCAAGGGCAAACTGCTCTACGACGGCAAAATCGCTTTTACGGGCACCGGTCCCTTCAAGGTGGATACCAGCATCATTGAAGGCCCTTTTGTTTCCAAGATCGGCTCCACGAGCGCTACTATCGCCTTTGAAACAAATGTCCCCGCAGCCGGCCGGATCGCCATAAACAAAAGAATGTTTTTTGATTCGGCCGGAACCAGTCATGAGATCACTATCACCGGTCTTTCACCAAACAGGGTATATACCTACACGGTCTCTACGGACAGGGGACAACACAGGGAAACCTATGCATTTAAAACCGCACCGAATCCCGGTTCCCGTAACCCATTTGTGTTTGCCTATGCCAGCGACTCGCGTGCCGGAGCGGGCGGCGGTGAAAGGGATTTATGGGGTGTCAATGCCTATATGATGAAAAGAATTATGGCATTGGTCAATGCAGAAAATGCAGCCTTTCTGCAGTTCACGGGTGACCAGATCAATGGTTACTCAAACAATGCGGCTGAGATGCGGCTGCAATATAGTAACTGGAAACGGGCCATTGAGCCCTGGGCCGGCTACACCCCGGTTATCGCCGCTATGGGCAATCACGAATTTTTGGGATACATGTGGAATGATGGATCAAAGTATGGTGTGCAGTGTGACCGCTTCCCTTTTGATGCCGAGTCTTCCGAGGCTCTCTTCGCCCAAGCCTTTGTGAATCCCGAAAACGGGCCCGCAAGCGAAGACAACGCATCCTATGATCCCAACCCTCACAAACAAGACTTCCCCAGCTACAAAGAGAACGTGTTTTATTACACCTATGACAACGTGGCCATGGTAGTTCTGAATTCAAATTACTGGTACTCGCCCTCTTTGCCTCACAAAACGTATATCGGCGGGAACCTCCGCGGCTATATCATGGACAATCAACTAAAATGGCTGCATAAAACTCTTGCTAAACTGGAAAAGGACGAAAATATCGATTTCGTCTTCGTCACCTCGCATACACCGGCCTTTCCTAACGGCGGCCATGTCGATAGCGGCATGTGGTACGGGGGTTCCAACGAACCAAGGCCCTATGTGGCCGGTAAGCCTGTTGCCAAAGGCATTATTGAAAGGCGCGACCAGTTCTTAAAGCTTATCATGGATCACACCAAAGTCGCGGCAATACTCACGGGAGATGAGCATAACTACAGCAGACTGCTTCTCAAAAACGGAGTAAAGATCTACGCTGAAGATAAATATCTCCCGGAAAAACGGCTGCAGCTTACCAGAGACGTCTGGCAGATCAACAACGGCGCTGCCGGTGCGCCGTATTACGGTCAAGAGTCCACCCCCTGGGATGATCATCTTGAAAGCTTTTCAACCCAAACCACCCTGGTCTTTTTCCATATCCATGGGAAAAACATTAAGATGGGTGTCGTCAATCCCGAGACACTGGACAGGCAGGATTTTGTCGATCTATCAAATGAAATGAAATAAAAGAACTCTTGATATATAGATAGCCGAAGATGATTTAACAGCGGTCAAAATTAGGTTTTACTTAACCTGACACCACCAAAATATGATAAAGGTTATAGATTTTAGGTGCATTTTAAGCAAGTTCTGCACGAACGTACCGTATTTCACACTCAGACCCCGGTAGGGAACAGTCATTTTCAGGCGACTTTGTCTGGGAGTTTCTCTACCATTTTTCCGTTTTCATAAATAATGATGCCATGTCCGAAGCGTCGAGCTCGTTCACGGGCCCTTAACGCGGCACGCCTAATGGCCGTTTCGGCAAGCCTTATGTCAGGATCATTTAATTTTTTGGGTGCACTATTCGTTTGTGCATCAGTCATGTCTTTCTCCTTCATCGATAAAAATGGGCACTCGGCTTCCCTGGGCAGGAACTCAGTGGCAAATGTTGTTTTTCCTGCCCCATTCGGTCCGGCAATAATTAAAATCTTCTTCTGTCTAACCATACTCTCTGTTTTTTTCATTTCCTCATTTTCAACAAAATATTTACCCGCGTCAAGTCCAATGCCATCAACTCAAGAGCGTGCCCTTCTGCCAAAACTTACTTTATACAAGATTTCATTAATAGCCGCAAGCTCCCGTAACGTATTCTGGATTTTCTAAGGCAGAGTTGCGATTGGCTAACATAATCTTGTATTTTTAACGGCTGTCGTTAAACAATTGATGCAGGCAGTTATGTTGTCAGTTTGGTTCCAGAGGCCAAAGCGCAAGATATGGGATTTTCCGATCTTCCACCTTGCCCTGTCCACAAAAATGTCTATTGCTCGAAAGCTAAAAGGTGAGATCTGAGGTTTCCTTTCTTTTTGCCTAAACCAATCTTGCTTCGTATATTTTTTCTGTGCGTGTCAACCGTCCTTGGAGATATTTTCATAAGCTTGGCAATTTTTTTAGATTGATAGCCTATCTTTATCATATTTACTATCGTGATTTCTCTGGGTGTCAGGCTTAAATATTTCAGGGATAGCTTTCGAGTGAATGGTGATATTATTTCGTCTAAATTTGATTCTAAAATATTCAAAAAGGCTTTTTGGTAATCATCCAGTTTAGTTTGATTAATTTTATCAAAATATGGTAAAATCAGTTCTTTTATGTTGGTCATCACATTTTCTTCAACTTCTGTTTTATCCTCTGCTCTTTTTTTCAATAAAACTTTCATTGCGGTATTAAGTTCTTCAAGACTTTTTTTCTGGAGTTCCAATTCTCTGGTACGTTTCTTCAGCGCCTCCTCCGCCTCCTTGCGCTCACTGATATCTATGGTGTAGGTGCGCACGCCTACTACTTCTCCACTTTTACGAATCAAGCTGGAAGTTACAAGACCCCAAAAGATTGAGCCATCTTTGCGTAACAGCCGATATTCAGTCGGAGGTATTGTTTCCCCTTGCATCATCCTTTGAATACGCTCATAGTGTTTCGCATGCTCTTCCGGGGCTACCAACTGTAAAACGTTAAAACCTTCTTCAAAATCTTCAGGTACATAACCTGCCAATTTATATACATGTGGGTTAACATAGGTAAGAATCCCATCAAAATCATACTCAACAATTACCGAAGGTAACATCGTAGCTGTGTCTCTGAAACGCTCCTCACTCTCTTGTAACGCTTTTTCTGATAGTTTGCGCTCGGTGATGTCTACCATTACTCCTATCATTCCAGCGGCAGCACCTTTGGTATCGGTGTAGGTGGCTTTGTTAAATAAGAAATGTCTTTTAAAACCGTCGGCACACTGCACTGGAGCCTCATAGAACTGAGTGCCGGGATTTTCGATCAACTCAAGGTCTTTCTGATGATAGATTTCCGCCAAATCTGATGGAATAGCATCAGGTAAATCAAACAGAGAACAACTGACAATTTTTTCTCTGGGTAATCCAAGAATTTGATTGGCAAAAGCTTCATTACACCCCCGATAAATTCCGTGTATGTCCTTATAGAAGACTGGATTCGGGATGGTGTTTATCAATGTTTCCAATAGATTTAAACTGTTCTGGAGTGCTTTATCAGCCACGTTAAGCTCCTAAGTTATCTCCAATTCTAAATCGGACACCATATATTGATCGTCATAAGAATAGCGAAAATTCAAGATGTATTGCCTAAAACAATAGACACTATCAAATCAATACCATTGATGATTCCATAACCTAATCGCAACATTAACAGAAATTACTAAAGGCTGTCAAACTGGACAAAAAAATAGCCCCGAGACACTTTCTTGCATTTCTCGTACCAATAGAGGTTGTAAGGAAGGAGTCCTGAGGCTAACTTGTCCGGATATAATATTTATTGCTTTGAATCTTACTTTTTCTTACGCCGTCTATCTACACCACTTCTTCTGAACTTTAAACTTCTCCTTTCTGGGCCATTGAACTTCCGTGAACTTCCGGGACATCCCATTAAATTATAAGTTTCTATCTTAACCTTTAGATTTTCTTGGTAAAACAAACATTAAAATCGTGCCTGCCAGCCTGCCCAATGGAATTAAGTTTTGGTTGTTATTCCATCGGGGCCAAATCTCTTATTCTTTATTTAACCGGGGCTTGAAAACCTGTGACTTCCGGGAACCTCAAAAAGATAAAGCCCTTCTTAGCATTCTTTGAACAAAGAAGGACTTTCATTATTTGTAGAGCCATGGGGCACCCTGTATGTAAGATGTTTATACTTGGCCGTGCCGGCTAAATAAAGAACAAAAGATTTCACCTCTGTACCATCAAATGAGCTGCGGGGCAAGCGGGGCAGGCCCCAGTACGATCTTCCGGACCTACGGGGCAAGCACGATTAATTGGATTTGATTATTATAACAATGGAATCAAGCGGCTATTGTCTGTTTGTTCGTCGGTATCTTACTAAGGACCAATTCTTTTAAATCAAGCTTATGGGTGGCATTGTCAATATCAATTCCGATTAGATTTCCGTCAGAGTCATAATCGAGTACAACTCCCGGGGAAACTTCTTTGCTTTCGACACTCTCCTTTGCGGAAAAGTCGATATACATTGAATCTGTTTCCGGATAATAGGCAATTTTCATGGCTTAAATCCCCTGTCTGGAAAAGCGTTATGTATCGTTGTTTTGTCTTCGAGTGTCACCACGCGCAGAAATCTTCCATCGAGTTCTTCTATGGATGCCCAGAAACGATATCGATTATGTTCCTGTCTTTCGAACTTAACAGGATTTTCCAGGACGCGAATGCACCACTCTTTTCGAATATATGATCGCTTTCGAAGAACCTCTTTTTCAAAATATTCAGTGTATTTATAATCCGTCATTGTTAGAAATATATATCAGCAAAATTTTAAAGTAAACGATATTTTAACGGGTTGCAGGTTTGTTTCACGCCAAGGCGCCGAGTCTCAAAGATTTTATCAGCCACTCCGGTACCATTTGCCGGAACACCCCCGATTAAATAGGGGGTTGCGGGACGTAGTTGACAAGATTGACTAACCAAATGCGGCGAAAAGGAAGAGAGACATTTCTATGAGATAGGTTCTTCAATGGGTCGCCTTGAGACAGCTTGTAGGGCTCCCAGGATATCATCCGCCTCAAAAATCTGAGATATGTCTGATTATGTTGTGAGTGTGCCTAACCGGCTAAAATTATAAGAATATC
>JACNIG010000276.1 GCA_014383215.1 Candidatus Desulfatibia vada
TTGGCTGCCCATAACTTTAAGTACATCTGCGGAAATCTCTGTTAATCCAAGGTCGTCCTTGGAATCGACTCCGCACGTATTTACTATGATATCGGCCGTATGGACGATCATTGATAAATGTAGATTACCGGGGCTTGATCCCACAGCATGGTGAAAGCGAATGGCATCGACCAGCCCCTTGGGCAGCTGCCACCTCTGGGCCAAATACCCGCCGATCCAGGCATGGTCCACTGCGATTTCGCTTTTTTCAGCCTCATAAAACGTTCGGCCGCCGGCTTTAACCACCAGTAACACCTTTTGGAAAAGATCCTCGAAATGTTGTAAAAGTACGATCTTTCCCATGTCATGCAGCAGCCCACCGACAAAACAGTCGTCGGCGGGGTGTAGTTTTGTCTTTTCAGCCAGATGCTTGCTGGTCACGGCCACGGACACAGAATGCTTCCAGAACTGTTTGATATCAAAGCCGTTAAAAATTTTATCCGAGGAAAAGGCATCGATAATCGAAGTCGACACCACCGCGTTTCGGATCGTATTGAAACCCAAAATCACAACGGCATGGGGAATCGTAGATACACTGCCTTTCAGACCGAAAAAGGCCGAATTGACCAGCTTCAAAATCTTTGAGACCATGGCCTGGTCCTTTTGGATACAGTCACCCACTTGATTGATAGTCGTATCGAAATCGAGCAACATTTTATTCACTTCCATGACAATCGCCGGCAGCGTGGGCAGACTGTCGATACGATCCAGTTTTTTTAAAATTGCTTTTGCTTCCATTGCTCCTCTTTAATATTTTCTACCGAAGTTTGCGGTCCGGCAATCCGCTTGAAACTCTGCGCGAAACATTCGAACTAACGCTGCTTTTCCAACACATAAATCACTTCAGCAATCGGATCGTTTTGATGCATGATGTTTAATTTTTGAATATATTCCTCTGTCAAGACGGTATTATGCGGCAGCAGGAATCTGCCCTTGAGAGAATAGAGTGATTGTATCAGCACCATGCCGGGCTCGAGTTCATCAATCGTTATCTCTTTCTCACTGCGGGCCGGCATGCCTTTCTGCTTGATGTATTCTAAAAACATTTTAACAACATCCGGGTCATAGCGGGTGAAGCCGAATTGCTTGAGGTGGTAAAGGGCTGCCTGCTGTAACAGCTCGCCGTCGGCCAGATGGTCCCGCGTTACCTTGTGATTCTTTAAATAGTCATCGGTCAAGGCCTTGGCGTTTATCTTAAGGTTCACAATCTTATCATAGGCGTCCGCTACGGCGATAATTCTCGATCCCAGGGGAATTGTTTCCTCTCTTAATCCATCCGGATACCCTTGTCCGTCAAAGCGTTCGTGATGCGATCGTATCAAAAGACCTACATGGTCCAAGTTTTTGATAAACCGGACGATATTCTGGCCATCCTCAGGATGCTTTTGCAATAAGCTCTTCTCTGCAGGAGTCCCGTTGTTATCTTTGCCCTCAATTAGTTTCAAGGGAAGTCCCAGCTTGCCAATGTCATGCAACAGGGCGGCAATCTCGATATGGGTCACTTCGTTTTCCGGCAAGTCTGAGAATTGAGCTATTTGACGAACCATCTGACTCACGCGCCGGCCATGGCCTGCCAATTCAGGGACCTGCATCTCGATTAGAGCAGCGAACGCCCGGACGGTTTTAAATAGGCTCGCTTCAAGCTCTTTGTTCATGTGGGTCAATTGCTTATTTTTTTCAACGATTTCCTGAGAGCGTTCTTGCACTTTTGTTTCCAGGTGCTTGTTGAACTGGTTAAGCTCCTGGTTCTGTTTTTTCGTCAATAACAACAAGCTCCTGTTTTCCAATACCAGTTCGTACTGCTGAAGAGACTGACGAACCTGCAACATGAGGTCTTCGTCGTTCCAGGGTTTGGTTAAATACCGATGAACGCCTCCTTCATTGACGGCAGCAATAATCGCATTCAAATCGGAATAACCGGTCAAGAGAAACCGGATCGCATCCGGGAAAATTTCTTTGGATTTTTTTAAAAATTGACTGCCGTTCATTACGGGCATGCGCTGGTCTGAAATAATCAGGCTGACAGGCTTTTTTTCCTTTTTAAGCAATTCAATTCCTTCCATTGCACTCGAAGCCGTAAGCACCTGATAATTTTCTTTGCGCAAGAGCCGCTGTATCGCCTTTAGAATGGAAGCTTCATCGTCCACCGCCATAATCGTATGTTTGTATTTTAGCAGCATGTGAAATCCTTATTTTTTATGTTATGTCTTCGTTTGTCAGCTTGAATGTCAAAAAATACGCTTAAAATACCCGGATCAAATATTTTTCCGTACAGCATCTTCATCTCTACCCCTCAAGGCCGCCAGGCCGCTCTTCAAACGAAGTGCTCCTCAAGCGCAGCACTCCAATGACTATTCCACCGGTATTCGGATCGTAAATGTCGTGCCGGCACCCACCTTGCTTTCCACATCAATCAGGCCGTTATGTTTTTTGATAATGTTATACGCAACATTCATGCCTAAACCCGTTCCCTTGCCGACGTCTTTGGTGGTAAAAAACGGATCAAATATTTTGGAAAGATTCTTTTGAGGGATTCCTGCGCCGGTATCGCTGATCTTGATCTCCACATAACCGTTATCGGCCCGGGTTTGAATCCGGATCTCCCCGCGTTTTTCGATGGCCTGGGCGGCATTGACCAGCAGATTCATAAATACCTGGTTGAGCATTTGGGGGTAGCAGTGCACTTCAGGCAGTTCGCCATAGTCTTTGACAACCTCGGCCTTATATTTCAGTTCATTCCAGACCACGTTCACGGTCGAATCCAGGTTCTGGTTGATATTCGCAAATTTGGGCTTGTCTTCGCCGGGATGGGCAAAATCTTTTAAGGCCTGGATGATATGCTTGATTCTTTCGGTACCTTCCCGGCTTTCCTCGATCAGTTCCAGGATGTCCTTTAAGATAAAGTCGACATCAACGTCTTGTTCCAGGGACGTAATGCGCTGCACCTGTCCTGAAATATCCGGTCGGCTGTCATTGCCGTCCGTAGTTTCCTCCAAGCCCGCAATCAGGTTGCGGTATGCTTTGGTCAGGCTGCTAATGTCATTGATATAATCCGACAAGGTCTTTAAGTTGCTGCTCACAAACCCGGTAGGGTTGTTGATCTCATGGGCCACGCCGGCGGCAAGCTGGCCGATGGAAGCCATTTTTTCAGACTGGAGAAGTTGGGCTTCTAATTTGTTTTTTTCAGTAACATTTCTTAAGTTGACCACTATCCCAACGGGCGCTCCGTCAGAATCTTTGAGGCTTGCTGCGCTTATAAGAGTGTCAAGAATGTGCCCGTCTTTAGTCAATCTCTTGGTTTCAATCCTCACAGGGGCGCCAAATTCATAAAGTTCCCTTATTTTTGCAGCAATTATCTCTTTTTGGTCCTCGGGAACAAAAGGGATGCACTTCCCCTGCAACTCATCCAGCGACCAACCGAAAACCTGAGTAAATGCAGGATTCAAATATTGTGGATAGCCTTGGTTGTTGTATACCGCAACAGGATCAGGGTTGGCTTCAAAAATGGTCCTGAGCTTTGCTTCACTCTTTCGCAGCTTATCCGCGGTTCGCTTTTGTTGGGATATATCGAAAAATATTCCGCTAAAATAGTCTATCTCCCCTTTTTCGTTAGGGACGATCCGGCCCCGGTCTTGTATCCAGAGGGTTTCACCGCTTTTGCTTTTGATCCGGTATTCCCTGATATAGAAGTCACCTGCATTAAAAGCCTCTACAACACATTCTCCTGCAGTTTTGATATCCTCCCTAAACATGAGATCGGACCATTTCAGCCGGCGGGCATCAAATTCTTGCTTGTCATAGCCGGTCAATTCTCCGATTTTGTTATCCACAAAATCAACCGACCAATCTTTATATCCCTTATAGACAAATCCCGGAATATGGCTGATAAGCAGACGGTATTTCTGCACACTCTCTGCAATCACCTTCTTGGCAAGTTTATGCTCGGTGATTTCTTGTTGAAGTGTTAGATTGGTCTCCTTCAGATTTACTGTTCGATGGGCGATCGTCTTTTCCAGGTCTTTTAAGTGATCACGCCGCGCCATCTCCAGTTCTCGCCGCCGCAGGGCATTGACCACGCTGATCAGGATCTGATTAGCCGCAAAGGGCTTGACAATATACCCGTAGACGCCGGCTTCCAGGGCGGTTTTTGATTCAGCAAGATCGTCTACCGCCGTGACCATCACAACAGCCGTATCCGGGTATTTTCGGGCAACCTGTTGGATCAGATCCAGCCCCGACTCCCCGGGCATGTGGATATCACACAGGATAAGATCAAAAGCTTGTTTTTCCAGATTTTCGCGCGCTTCTGCGGCGCTGGAGGCCGAGGCACAGCAATATTCTTGGCTTTCAAGGAGCTTTTTTAAAAGCTCTCGAATGGGCCGCTCATCGTCCACAATTAAGATTTTTGCATGATTCATACGCTTGGATCATCCTTTCCGGTATTCCATTTTTATTTGCGAACAGCACTCAAACCGTCTGATCAATCGTACCGATACCACCGCGAATCACCCTCCCCGGAATCTCCTTGATGATTCTATTGGGGTTGTTCCGGATGATTCTAATCGTGATTTCGCCCGTATTCTTATCAACAGAAAATTCCAGGAGAACATCCGTCGAAGACAGAAAATTATTGATTTCGTTTGCAATTTTTTGAGTCGTATCCGCTTTCATTTGGCAGTATCGCTCGATTTTATGCTTCTGAGAGTTGCCCGACGAAAATGACTTGGCCAAAGGCGAAACAACGGCTGTTGATGCTTTTGCTATAATTGTACTTGAGACTTCCATATCTTCATTCCTTTACCTAAAAAGCTTTCCTCCGGCTTAAAAGCCGAAAAAAGATACGATATTTCAACCTTCTAAATTGTTATCGGCAAAAAGACCGGATAAAGAGAGATTGATATTTCAGTGACAAATCAGTGAGGCAAAACCACTGTTATCTGAGGGATTGGAGAAAGGTATAAAGGTTGGTTTTCTTTTTCAACAGCCCTAATTTACTTCGGATTTTGTAGCGATGGGACATTACGGTATTTGCGGACAGATTCAGGATAGCGGCAATTTCTTTGGTCCGTTTACCCTGCTTTATTAGGTTGACGACCTGCAGTTCAGTGGGTGAAAGGCTTAAATAGGATGATGACAGTTCCTTGATAAACGGCGAAACGATATCATTAATATTTTCTGCAATAATACTGAGGCAGGCGTGTTGTTCGGCATTCAGTCGGCCCCTTTTCAATCTTTCCAGATACGGCTCAATGGTTTTCTTGACATTGGCCAGGATGCTCTCTTCAAGTGCCGCCTGATCTTGCTCCCTTTTTTTCAGCAGGACCCTCAGGGCATTGTTGACCTCCTCGAGTTCCTTGGCCTGGGTTTTCAATTCGGCTTCCCTTTTTTGCAGGGTTGCATTCCTGTCTAAAAGCTCGGCCGTGCGTTGTTTAACAATCTCTTCAAGATTTTGCCGGTACGATGTTGCCTGCATCTCCAATTCGCGCCGCCGCAGGGCATTGGCAACACTGATCAGAATCTGGTTGGGGTCGAAGGGCTTGAGGATATACCCATAGATACCGATTTCCCGGGCAATTTTTGCTTCCACGGGATCGTCGATGCCGGTAACCATGATAATAGCCGTATCCGGGTATTGAGGGGCGACATATCGGATCAGATCCAGCCCCGATTCTCCGGGCATGCGGATATCGCAAAGAAGTAGA
This sequence comes from Candidatus Desulfatibia vada, assembly GCA_014383215.1. Classification (GTDB taxonomy): domain Bacteria; phylum Desulfobacterota; class Desulfobacteria; order Desulfobacterales; family UBA11574; genus Desulfatibia_A; species Desulfatibia_A vada. The sequence continues at coordinate 5,742 of JACNIG010000276.1, forward strand.
TCAAAATCCTGCTGTTCAAGGCCGCGACGGGCTTCGGATGCATCCGCCGCCGCCGTGCAGTTATATCCATTGCTCTCGAGTGTCTTTTTTAGCACCCTTCTTACAGCGGCCTCATCATCCACGATCAGGATCTTTCCCGGGTTGGTTCCTCTCTCCATGGTTATCTCCGATGTGTGATTGAAACTGGAAACTCGGAACTTGAAACTTGAAACTGGAAACCGGACTATTTTGTGCTCCTTATGAATGCATTTAGTTTTGGCCCCAGTTCGTCAATGATTCTTGTATAGATAGTTTCAATTCTCATTTATGACTCTCCAATTCAATCCCTTGACTTTAAAGATCCGTATTGTTATAGAGAATATCATGGAAAATACGAATGAAATCAAGACATCGCTAAAACGTGAATATGACCTCTACACAAGTGCGATGGCCTTTTATAAAACCGCCCTGAAAGAGTTGGAGCAAAAACACCATCTTAACACTCGGACTTTCCTTAAAAGGTTTGAATCCGGCCAGGTTGGGGATGAATCCGATTTTTTTGACTGGTATGCATTTGCAAAACTCCTTGAGCGGTGGCGAAAAGCCCAGTCTGCAATTCGTTCAGCAATCCAGTGATACGAAAGTTCATCTCAGAAATTGAAAAATCCATCAATTTATCCTCTATCATTGGAGGAACGATTTAAGTAAATCCCCAAATTCCAATCCCCAGTTTCAAATCATCCCCGATAAACGGGATCTACGCTTCGCTACGTCAATCATCAATC
>JACNIG010000185.1 GCA_014383215.1 Candidatus Desulfatibia vada
GCCGCCAAGCTGGCCGTGGGATATACGCTTGATGAAATTTCCAATGACATTACCGGAGAAACCCTGGCCTCTTTTGAACCGACTCTGGATTACTGTGTTGTCAAAATACCGCGTTGGACTTTTGAAAAATTTCCCGAAACCCCGAATTATCTCACCACGGCCATGAAATCGGTGGGTGAAACCATGTCCATCGGCCGTACATTTAAAGAGGCCCTGCAAAAGGGTTTAAGATCCCTGGAGATCGGCCGCTTCGGACTGGGGGCCGACGGCAAGGATCTCATGGATTCCGGCATCCACAGTGGAAAGGAGCTGTCTGTCTCGGAAATTAAGCAGAAGCTGGCAACCCCCAATTCCGAGAGAATTTTTTTCCTGCGTCATGCCATTTTAAAAGAGATGTCCCTTCAACACATTTATGAACTGACCGGCATCGATCCGTGGTTTTTACATCAGCTTAAACAAATCGTGGAACTTGAGAAGCAGATTGCCGCCCCAGGCAATGCAATCCCTGAAGCGCTTTTCAAAAAAGCAAAATCATGGGGATTTGCGGATATACAGCTGGCCCACCTGACGGGCAGCAGTGAAGAAAACATAAAAAAAACTCGCGAAGGTCTCGGCATACGTCCGGTTTACAAGCTTGTTGATACCTGTGCCGCTGAGTTTAAAGCCGCGACACCGTATTACTATTCTACCTACGAAAGTGAAAACGAAGCCAGGGTTTCCGCACGCAAGAAAGTGATGATTTTAGGCGGCGGTCCTAACCGCATCGGGCAGGGTATTGAGTTTGACTACTGTTGTGTCCATGCTTCATTTGCCCTTCGAGAAGAAGGGGTTGAGAGTATCATGGTTAACAGCAATCCGGAAACCGTCAGCACCGATTACGACACATCCGACAAGCTTTATTTCGAGCCGCTGACCAAAGAAGATGTACTGCACATTGTAGAGACCGAAAAGCCTATGGGTGTCATTGTACAATTCGGCGGCCAGACCCCTCTGAATCTTTCCGCGGGGCTGCATGCGGCCGGTGTTCCTATTCTGGGCACCCAGCCGCAAAGTATCGATCGGGCTGAGGATCGTGGACTGTTTCAGGCCATGTTGAAAAAGCTAGGACTGGTTCAGCCCGACAACGACATGGCTGCATCCGTGGAAGAAGCCGTGGCTGTGGCCGAAAAAATCGGTTATCCGGTTATAGTTCGCCCTTCCTATGTCCTGGGCGGCCGGGCCATGAAAATCGTTTATGACCGCCGGGAGATGGATCACTTTACAAGGATTGCAATCAAGGAATCTTTGGGTCATCCGGTCCTGATCGATAAATTTTTAGAAGATGCGGTTGAAATTGATGTGGATGCCATTTCAGATGGCAAGACAACCATTATCGGCGGGATCATGGAGCATATTGAAGAGGCCGGTATTCATTCAGGAGATTCCGCCTGTGTGCTGCCGCCCAACAGCATTAAGCAGGTAGTCCTTGATGAGATCGCAGATGCAACCAAGTCCATGGCAGCGGAACTTGGGGTTGTGGGGCTGATGAATGTGCAGTATGCCGTCAAAGACGACCAGCTCTTTGTCCTTGAGGTAAACCCTCGGGCATCCCGTACGATTCCGTTTGTGAGCAAAGCCACGGGCGTGCCTCTGGCCAAACTGGCAACAAAGGTAATGCTCGGTAAGACCTTGCAAGACCTTGGCTTCAGCGAGGAAGTCACCCTTTCCCATGTTGCGGTCAAAGAGGCGGTGTTGCCTTTTGACCGCTTTCCTGATGTGGATACGCTGCTGGGGCCGGAAATGAAATCGACCGGAGAAGTCATGGGAATCGATTCGAATTTCGGGGCTGCCTATGCCAAGGCTCAATTTGGGGCCGGAAATTATTTGCCGGTTGCAGGTACGGTTTTTATCAGTGTAAAAGACCGCGACAAGGAGGCTGCCCTGACTATAGCCTCGCAATTTTACGATATGGGTTTTACGATCATGGCAACCCGGGGAACTTCAGGGTTTTTAGCAGCACAAGGCATTTCAAATGAAATGGTGAATAAGGTTTCCGCCGGCCGTCCTCATGTCGTCGATGCTATTATGAACAGAAAGATCCAGATGGTTATCAATACCGGTCTGGGCGGTGAAACCAAGCGCGACGGATACGATATAAGACGTGCAGCCATAAAATTCAATATTCCTTACGCGACGACAATTGCAGGAGCCATGGCCATGTGCAAAGGTATTGCCGCGCTAAAAAAAGAAATGCTTTCAGTTAAAACGATTCAGGAGTATCATAACTTAAGCTGACAAGCAGAAAGTGGAAAACCATAAAAAAACTTATCACGAAAGCACGAAAATACGAAAACACGAAAGTTCAATATTTTTTCGTGCTTTTAATATTTCGTGTTTTCGTGATGGTCTTTAAAATGTTTTGTCATAAAAAAATGCATAAATAGGAAATATAATGGATTTTTCGGAAAAACCTCGTGAAGCGTGCGGTGTGTTTGGAATTTACGGCCACCCCGAAGGCGCAACACTGACTTATTTTGGCTTGTACGCTCTTCAGCACAGAGGCCAGGAGAGTGCCGGTATAGCAGCTGCCAGGGATAACCGCATTGTGGATCACAGGGGCATGGGTCTTGTACCCGATATTTTTGATGTCAATCATCTGGAACATTTAGAAGGTGGAAGCGCCATTGGGCATGTACGCTATTCAACCACGGGAAGCTCGGTCCTTGCCAATGCCCAGCCGTTTGTAGTCCATCATCGCAAAAGGTCTTATGCGATTGCCCATAACGGCAATCTTGTCAATGCCCACACCCTGAAAATGGAGCTGGAAGAGACAGGTTCGATTTTTCAGACCACCATGGACACCGAAATTTTTCTCCATTATTTTGTCAAAAGCTTAAAATTAGGCTTTGAAGGCGCCCTGGTCGAGACGGTATCCCGGCTGAAAGGGGCGTATTCCTTTGTTATGCTGACCAGCAATGGAGAAGTCGTCGGGATCAAGGACCCCAACGGCTTTCGACCGCTGTGTCTGGGAAAACTCAACGGTCACTATATTCTGGCCTCGGAGACCTGTGCACTGGATCTGGTCCACGCGGAGCTTGTCCGCGAACTCGATCCCGGAGAAATCGTTATTATCAGTGAAAAAGGTATTAAGAGCATCAAAACCCAAGCGGCTGCCAGTCGGTCTTTTTGCATCTTTGAATTCATCTATTTTGCAAGACCCGACAGCACCATCTACGGGCAGAATGTTTATCAGACCAGAAAAGCCCATGGCCGGCGCCTGGCGCAAGAAGCTCCCGCCGAAGCCGACCTGGTAATGCCTTTCCCCGATTCGGGAACTTATGCTGCCCTGGGATATTCTGAAGCGTCTAAAATTCCCTTTGAAATGGCCATGATCAGAAATCACTATGTGGGCAGAACCTTTATCCAGCCGACCCAGAGCATGCGCGATTTTGGAGTGCGAGTGAAGCTGAACCCCGTAAAAAACCTTCTTAAGGGAAAAGATATCATCATTATCGAAGATTCTATCATAAGAGGCACCACGGTTAAAACCAGAGTAAAGGCCCTGCGGGAATTAGGTGTCAAAAAGATACATATGCGTGTCAGCGGCCCCCCCCATCGTTTTCCCTGTCATTACGGCATCGATTTTTCAACCAGGGGTGAACTGATTGCCGCCGACAAATCCGTAGAGGAACTCAAGGAACTTCTTGGTCTGGATTCACTTGCCTACCTCAGCCTCCCAGGCCTTTTGGAGTCCACCGGTATAAAAAATCCGGAAAACAACTTTTGCAAGGCCTGTTTTGACGGATGCTATCAGGTGGAATTTGATGAGCAGCTTTCCAAGGACTGCCTGGAATAATTACTAATAAAAATGCGTCCCGGGACTCTCTTTGGCAACAAAACAACCCTTGACAAAATCACTCATGATGATTTAATTACCCATTATAAATTCATAAAAAGGAAAGATGCATGCATAGATTTGCGCTCGAAGATATCAAGGCGTGGAAAACCAAGCCCAACCGTAAGCCTTTGGTCATTAGGGGGGCCCGGCAGGTCGGCAAAACATACCTGGTCCGGATGTCCGCCGGAAAATACTTTGACCACTTGATGGAAATCAACTTTGAGCGTGATCCCGAACTTGCATCGCTATTTGCCTCTAAGAATCCTGATAAAATAGTTCAGATGCTGGAATTACAATTCGATTGTCCTGTCCGGCCGGGGGAAACTCTCCTCTTTCTCGATGAAATTCAGGCGACACCCCAAGTCTTTGCCTCACTAAGGTATTTTTATGAGGAACTGCCCGAGTTGCACATCATCGCCGCCGGCTCCCTGTTGGAATTTGCAATTGAAGAACCGGTTTTCTCAATGCCGGTGGGCCGTATCGAGTACTTGCATCTGGGACCTATGCAGCTAGAAGAGTTCCTTATTGCGGCGGGGAAAGAGAACTTGGTGGCTTTCCTACAGGAATTTACATTCGGTGACAGCATACCTGGCCCTCTTCACGACCGGTTTATGGACCTGCTACGAATTTTTCTGGTTATCGGCGGAATGCCCGAAAGCATTGCGGTATATTTAAAGAATAAATCCTGGCAGGAATGTGAGTCGATTAAACACTCGCTCCTGGCAACCTTCGAGGACGACTTTAATAAATACGGCAAGATGTTCAAACATCAACGGCTCCAGCTGCTGTTCAGAAAAATTCCGCTTCTGGTAGGCGCCAAGTTCAAATATGTTAATGTGGACAGAAACGAGAGGTCGACAGAACTGGCCAAAGCTTTAACTATGCTGTGCCAGGCTCGGGTGGCATACCGGGTGTACCATTCGTCGTGCAGCGGTATTCCTCTCGGAGCAACACTCAACGAAAAAATATTTAAAGTTCTTTTCCTCGATATCGGCCTAATGTCGACTGCCACAGGCCTGAATTTGCTGGATTACGAAAAGGCAGAGGATATTATGACCGTCAATGCCGGTGCGGTATGTGAACAATTTATCGGACAGCATCTTTTGTTTCTCCGACAATTCTATCTTAAACCCGAGATTTATTACTGGGTTCGTGAAAAGAAAACCTCGTCGGCTGAAGTCGATTACGTGATTGCCGCAGGTACATCCGTAATTCCCATCGAAGTAAAAGCAGGCAAAAGCGGTACCCTTAAATCACTTCATCTGTTTTTAAGGGAAAAGCATCGTCCCCTTGGTGTCAGATTTAATAGCGATACGCCCTCCCTTCTTGATCTTAAGACAACCCTGCCCGATGGCCAAAATATTCCTTATCGCCTTCTATCGCTTCCCCTGTACATGGTGGGACAAGCACTCCGCCTTATTCGCCTGTGCACAAGCGAATGATAAAAAGCATCAAAAAACAGGGAATCCCAAATTCCTAACCTGCAAATAGGCTAAATAATTAATCGACCTTCTGGGAAGACCTTAAATCAGGGTACTTTGTGTCCATGGGCAAGGAAGCATCCCAGGGACAAACACTTTCAAATTCAAAGGATCAAAACGATATTTAAAGAATTCAAGCTAATTCATGAGTATTCTTGACTATTTTTTGTGCATGGAGTATTTATCCCTAAAATATCCATAACTTCACTTAAACCATGAACGGTGGAAGGTTATATTATGCTGAAAAGAAGCCCCTTAACTCCATAAAGAGATTAAGGGGTTTTGTGTTTTATGATAATCAGTCCCCTCCCATTGTGGCAAAATATGAGATGTCAGTGTCTGGTGATAGCACTCTGACTTCGAATCCAATGACTAAGAAATAAAGATGGATTATGACTGTGCTACTGGATAACAAAGGTCAAGGAAAGGTTGGCGATACTCTTGCGGAGGGCATTCAGGCGAATGCTCACGTTTCCATTCTGTCCGGTCTTTTTTCCATCTACGGCTACTCTGCCTTGAAGAAGCAACTTGAGCGTGCTGATGTTTTGCGCCTCCTTATTCCGTCGAATGATACCCTCATCGCGTCCGGGAACGTAAAGCCGTTTCGGGTGGCAGGCTTAACGGGAAGCGAAGCCGACAGGCGTTTTCGTAATTCTTTGAACATGGCAAAACTTGCCCGAAACTGTTCACAGTGGTTGCAACAGAAAGCCGAAATCAGAGCGGTCTCTCTGCCTGTCCTTCAGAATCTATTCCATATTAAGAACCCTGACGGCAGTGCCATAGCCGTTCACGGAAGTTCACCTTTTACATCTGCGGGGCTCGGTGTTGTGCCATCAGATGGATATGAGATGAACACTTGTTTCACGACGCCGGTGGAAACGGAAAGCCTTCTGAAATGGTTTGATGCGATATGGTCAAACCCCGAGGCAACTGGAGACGTCAAATCGTTTGTATTGGCCCAGCTTGAGATTATTTTCGCCAGCAAATCCCCGGAGTTGGTATACTTTCTGACACTATACAACGTCTTTCGTGATTACCTTGGCGAGCTCGAAGAAGACAAAATCATCAAGACCAGAACCGGCATCAAGGATACGCTCGTTT
>JACNIG010000368.1 GCA_014383215.1 Candidatus Desulfatibia vada
ATTACAACAAAAAAGACAAGTTAATGATGGAGAAACTCTCAGAGGCAATTGAAAAGATAAATGCCTTGCATGTCATTGGACCCCAAGGCAAAAGAATGGAGTTTTCTTTCGAGAAGCCGTTGTCTTAAATTAAATCAAATTAGATTATAGATGGCCGAAAATCATGTAATAGCTGATCACAAAATATAGTTTCTACAGGTTGTTAAGTTTAAAATACTAAAACAAGCATACTTTGGCAAGACCATTCATCATCTGATTTTGACTGATCACTCCAAGTTTTCTGCTGCTTGTCGCAATGCAATTGCTTTCAAAAAAACAGATGTTACCATAGAGACTAAATAATAATAATTTTATTTTTTTTAACCGACAACAAACATGGAGGAACACACTATGAAACATTTAACTTATTTGTTTACTTTTTTTATCATAACTTCTTTTTTTACAATGGCATCAGCTTCCGGGATCAAAGCGAATTCAACCGACCTTGTGATTCATCTTCAGGGATTTGAAAACTCCAAAGGTGTTGCCAAAGTAGCTGTTTGCAATTCTCAGAAAAATTTTAAAGATTCAACACCATTTAAAGGATTTGATTTTAAGATTATTAATAATAAAGCTGAGCGAAAAATCACTCTTCCTTATGGCGAGTATGCCATTAAAGTCTACCATGATGAAAACAACAACAATGAACTTGACACAATGATGTTCGGCATTCCTACAGAGGATTATGGTTTTTCAAATGATGCCAGAGGTAGTGTTGGACCGCCAGAGTATAAAGATGCTCTATTAATTTTAAATTCTCCCAAACAAAAGATTACTATTAATGTCAAATAACTGCCAAAATTGCCAATTTATTTTTGGGCGAACCCTAAGTAAAAGGAGATTATCCCATGAGTTCTTCTGACAAACTATCCAATAAGTTATCTAATCAAGGTTCTGATCAGGATTCCAGCGAGGTTTCCAGGCGAAAATTTTTAAAAACCATGCTTATGGCATCAAGTGCTGCTGCCATCGACTGGACAGGCTTTTCTACCCTTGCAGACGCCATTTCCAATAAAAAAAATTTTCCGATTGTTATTATAGGAGCAGGGCTTGGCGGACTGGTATCTGGAGCATATTTATCCAAGCATGGATTTAATGTTACAGTAATTGAACAACATTTTATTCCTGGAGGTTACGCCACATCTTTTGAGAGGGATGATTTTACCTTTGATGTTTCCCTGCATGCTACAGTTGCCGAGCATGCAACGCCCCAGATGATTCTTCAGGATCTTGGCATATGGGATAAACTAAAAGTTGCATATACACCTGAATTAAGAAGAATTGTTACGCCGAATTTTGATGTTACCCTGCCTGCAAAAGACCCTGAAGGTGTCAAACAGGCACTGTCAAAAGTTTTTCCCCACGAAAAAGAGGGAATATATAATTTCTATACTGAAATGGAGCAGGTCATTTCTGAGCTGTGGAAAAGAAAAAAATTTAAAACTTCCATGATGGCAAATCTTGAAAAACTCACTCTTGAACAGTGGATGTCTTTTCATGTTAAAGACCCTGATGTAAAACAGTGTCTATCAATTTTTTCGGGATATTATGGAGTAACACCTGCAAAAACTAATGCTCTTTTTTATGCTATTGCAACTGGTGAATATCTTGTTCTTGGAGGACAATATTATAAAACAAGATCCCAGGATTTAAGTGACACTCTTGCTGAGTGCATTGAAAATAATGGCGGAAATATCCTGTATAATACCGAGGTTGAACATATCGTATTTAATCAGGAGAACAAAATAGAGGGTGTGGTTGACAGTACAGGCAAAAAGCATCAGACAAAAGCAGTTATTGCCAATTGCAGCATTCCCATATTATTTAATAAAATGTTACCTAAAAGAGTTATTCCACAAGACTTTACCCAAAAAATTCAAAAAAGGAACACTTCGCTCTCCAGCTTTGTTGTATGGCTTGGTTTAAATAAGAAAATTGATCATATCAAAGATTACGAGATTGATCTACTGCACGATAAAAATTATAAATATTCTTACAAGGATCTTGATAGAGCAGATATTGGTGTCACTATATATGATAATCTGTTTAAAGGTTATTCAGAACCTGGAAAGACAACACTCTCTATTATATGCCTTTCAGATTTTGAACCCTGGAAAAAATTTGAAAAAGATTATTTCAAAGGTAAAAAAGAGCTTTATACTAAAGAAAAAGAGCGACTTGCCAATAACTTTATTAAAAGAGTTGAACAAAGGCTTATTCCAGGTCTTTCCGATATGATCGAAGTTATTGAAATAGGCACTCCACTGACTAATATCTCTTATACTCAAAATCCTGAAGGAGCAATTTATGGCTTTGACCGCGATATGCCACATTTAAAAGCCAAAACACCAGTAAAAGGGTTGTATCTTGCCAGTGCATGGTCACATGGCGGCGGTTATACCCCTGTTATGATGGCAGGCAGGGATGCTGCAAAACTTGCAATGTCTGATTTCAGGTAAGATGTCTGCGCAGCAGCTCCAAAGCCATTGCTGCAAACATTTTTTTATTTAATAATCTGTCATCAAAGGAAAATTTATAAGTTTTTGCTTTTGCAAAATCAGCTCCTGCAATACCAATACATACCATGCCGACTGGTCTCTCTTTTGTTCCGCCTGTCGGCCCTGCAATACCGGTTGTTGATATGGCAAAATCAGCGTTGGCTTTTTGCCTTACTCCTTTTGCCATCTCAAGAGCTGTCTGTTCATGCACTGCGCCATGATCAATAATCGTCTTTTTTTGAACATTTAAAATATTGATTTTTGCATCATTTGCATAGGTAACTCCTGAAAACAGGAAAAAATCAGAGCTGCCACTGATATCAGTCATCATATTTGAAATAAGACCGCCTGTACATGATTCTGCAATAGCAAGGGTTTTGTTCTGCTGTGTTAACAAATGCCCCACTTCCTGGGCAATGGAGAGACCCTTTGTTGAGACAACTTTATTTCCAAGTTGTCCTATCACCCACTGTTTTGCCTCTTTAATTTTTATTAACCCAAGTTCATGCGCATTTAGGACAATAAGCGGAAAAAATGGGTATTTTCAGACATAGCATATAGTAATTTCAGTAGGTTACTGTTGCGAAAGCGGATGTAGTGTCAAAATTATTAAATTATGCTTGACAAGGCGTGATTGCTTTGCTAAACATGCCACCATGTTTATTCGCAAAGTCCCACACAGAAATAAAAAGAATCGCAAAGAATACTATACATACAAGCTGGTAGAATCGATCCGGACGCAACGCGGACCCCGACAGCGGGATGTACTGAATCTCGGTGTAGATTTTGATTTGCCCAAAGAACAGTGGAAAGACCTCGCCAATTGCATAGAAGGAATTATTACCAAGCAAAGGCCTCTTTTTGATTATCCCAAAGAAATCAGTGCGTTTGCCAAGAAATACGCAAGAACAATTATTCGGCAGCAAGCTTGTGCTATTGATGAGGGAGAAGATATTTCTTCGGATTATCAAATTGTTGATGTCAACAGTGTAGACAATGAGGATGCTCGGACGGTTGGCGCAGAATATGTTGTTTATGAGACGATCAAAGAACTTGAGATAGACCGGAAACTGAGAAGTCTCGGATTAAACAGATTCCAACTTGCTGTGGCTTTGGGTGTAATCGCCGGACGAATGATTGTTCCCGGTTCTGAAAGAGCAACCCATCAATGGTTGCAGAACCTTACCGCTCTGGACGAACTCATGGGTGTTGATTTCTCTAACGTATCTCTGGATAGTGTATATAAATCTTCCGATCTTCTGCTAAAGAATAAGGATGCACTTGAAGAGCACTTGCGCCGGACCGAGGACCAGCTTTTTGCTTTGGAAGAGAAAATTATTCTCTATGATCTGACCAATACATTTTTTGAGGGTTCCGGCAAATATAACCCCAAAGCACGCTATGGTGGTAACTCAAAAGAGAAACGCAGCGATTGTCCCCTGGTGACCTTGGGCCTTGTCTTGGATATGCAAGGATTTCCCAAAAAGAGTAGAATTTTTGAAGGTAACATCAGCGAACCCAAAACTCTCGAAACAATGATCAAGGGCCTTGCTGGTGAGGATATTAATGATAATTCCCTATTCAAGCCAACGATCGTACTGGACGCTGGGATCGCTACCGAAGATAATATCAAATGGCTGAAAGGTAAATTCTATCATTATATCGTCGTTTCCCGCAAGAAGAAGAAAGCAATCCCATCTGATGTTGCTATGATTGCTGTAAAAGAAGATGATAAGGCGAACACTGTTTTGGTTCAAGCCGGCTTGGCCAAGAACCAGGAAACTGATGAATTGGAACTCTATTGCCACTCGATTGACAAAGAAAAGAAAGAAGAAGGTATCAAAAATAAGTTTCAAGAACGGTTTGAAGCCGAGTTGCTAAAAGCACGCAATGCGCTTGATCTTAAAAACGGGACCAAACGGTATGATAAGGTAATTGAGAGAATTGGTCGATTAAAAGAAAAATTCAAGTTGGTATCTCATGGATATAAGGTGACTATTGAAAAAGACAGCGAAACGGACAAGGCTAAAAACATCACGTGGTCACGTAAAAAAACAGAAAAGACAAGTGGCATCTATTGCCTTAGAACCAATCGAAAAGATCTCAATGAGCAACAGATATGGGATATTTATACAATGTTGACGGATATTGAAGATGCCTTTCGATGTATGAAGTCCGAGTTGGGTCTAAGGCCAATCTATCATCAGAAAGAAGCGCGATGCGATGGTCATATTTTCATAACTACCATTGCTTATCATCTTTTGCATACGATTCGTTTTAAGCTTCGACAAAGAGGCGTACGATTTTGTTGGACAACAATTCGCAAACAACTATCAACACAGGTGAGGATAACAACTACGATGAAACGAAAAGATAACAAAGTTGTCCATATCCGGAAATCATCCAAAGCCGAACCGTCACACCAGGTCATCTATGACGCATTAAATTTATCGTATCAACCAGGGAGAATAGTGAAGACGATATTATAGTTTATCCAAATCTGTAGTGTCAAAATCACGTTTTTAAAATGGCTATTTTATTGATATTATACAATTTAATTTTTGCGAACATGAACTTCGGTTAAAGCTTTTTTATGATCAATATGAAAATCAGCTAATACTATTTTAACCTCAATAAGAAGAAAATCAGCTCTAAAACCAAGGCGCATTTGAGGATAAGTATTTTCAAACTCTTTTAACAAAAATCCGGCTTTTGATTCAGGAAGCCCAAAAAGTGTAAGGCGTTCTATTAATATTTTATCATTCAGGTTAAATCTGTTGATCAATATTTTTTTTACCTGCTCTTCAAACATCAATTTCATTTCAGATGGAACTCCAGGCATAAAAAAGAAGAGACATCTATTGATGTTTATATAAAAACCTGGTGCTGTACCATTGTGATTTCCAATCATTTTAGCATTTGAGGGAAGTTTTGCCTGTTTTTCATTGTCTGAAGTGAATTCAAATCCTCTGAGTTTAAAATATGATTTCATGAATTTTAATGCATCAAATTTAAGCTCCAGGATGTCATCAGCAGCTTCACAACAGGCAAGAGCTGTCAGATCATCACTTGTAGGACCAAGGCCGCCTGTGACAAGACAGATATCAGTTTGCTCAGAAATCTCTTTAATATTTGAGGCAATAATATCAATACTATCTCCAACAGCTATGATTTTTTTAACCTCAATTCCCATATCTTTTAAAGCGTTGCAAAGATAAGAAGAATTTGTATCAATAATATCACCAAAAAGTACCTCATCTCCGGTGGAGAGAATATAAGCCTGCATAATTACTCCTTATATACAATCTCTTTTATAGCATTATTTTTTTCCATAATCAGTTGCAGCTGATTACCTTTGATACTTCACTTATAACTATCCCCCTCTGCTCTGATTGAAAATCAAAAACAAACTTTAACTCCAGATAGGATATTTTATTTATCAATCTTTATAAGGCGTGTAAAGAGATTGTTTTTGAAGCATTCAATCTTCCAGGTCCAATTCGACAGGCTGTTACGTAATGAAAATTTTTTCAAGTTCAAGGCGGAAAATACCAATTTTATAAAAGCGGGTAACCACAGGCAGGCGGGTTATTGGAAAAACAGAGTCTGACATTGATTTTTTTATTCCTGGCTTTTGAGTGATTTAAAATCTTAAAGACAATATTTTGCTATATTCGAATATTGTCTTGACAAAATTAAGTTTTGATATAATATTGCCATATTATGAAACGAAATATGTACCAGAAAATATGGAAAAATCTGTCTAAATTCAAACAGATGATTTTTATTGCCGGGCCAAGGCAGGCGGGAAAAACAACTTTTGTAAAAATGCTTGCAAAAACATATAAAAACAAGATTTTATTCGACGCGCTTGAATGGCTCGCCGCCATGTGTTCCCATGTCCCGAATAAAGG
>JACNIG010000058.1 GCA_014383215.1 Candidatus Desulfatibia vada
TCATGGAAATCATGTTTTTTGAAACCTGAAGTATCTTGCCGAATGTACACCAGGGGATTTATTGGGTCAATAGCAGATTCGGAACCCCAATCAATCAAATTTTGGGGCTTGATTTTTGATTGGCTCAAGGCAGGAATCTTGCATTGGGTTAACGCAGAACTAACCAGCGGCTGTTTTTTGCCATCTGGTTAAGAGAGAGGTTATGTGAAAAAATGAACAAACTACTTCGGTTCAGCAAACGTAATAAGGCGGTTAAGTTTTTTTAGATAGATTTTTTGCGCATGATCTTTTTTGGTGAACCCTTCCGGTTCAGCATATTCAACAAAGTATGGCTTGCCGCTTTTTTTGCCGCAATAATCATCCCAGGCATTATCGAAACCAATGAATTCTTGTCGGTTCAGGTAGGGCCGAAATTTAATAACAGCGATTTCGTGTTGATCAAAAGCGTTAGAGAGGGTTTTGTGGATACCGATTTCGGGAGGTCTTTCGGGTGAGTATTTATAATCAAGGAACCTAAGTGCGGGGATGAAAGCGGATTTAAAATCAGCAGCAGCTTGGTTAAACTCTCTGAGCCGGTTTCTGCTTTTGCTGAAGACGTGCGCAAGGAAAGAAGCAAGGACGGCAACAATGGAACCGCTAATAAAAGCAACAATAGTATCGGACATATCTACATAGCCTTTACATTGGGGTATGGTCTTGCAATACTGGTATACAGAGTTAATTATTATAAAAAGTCATCTTTTTAATTTTTCAGCACCTTTGGGCACTGTTTTAGGGTTATTAATATAGTGCCAAACTCCGTTTTCATCTTGGTATTTATATATATCTGTAGGTGTTTGCTCTACAGAAGAGCAACGACCCTGTTCCTTCGCCCAATTTAAGTCTTCACAATGCCCCAAATCACAAGCTTTCCGCCAATCATTACACGCACGCTCAACCTGGCCTAATTTTTCGTAGGCATCCCCCCGGCTTACGTAAAAAAAGAAAATCTTCGGTTCAAGACGAATAGCCTGGTTATAATCCTCGATGGCCCGTTGATACTGGCCTAATTTTTTATAGATATCCCCACGACTATGATAAGCAAAAAAGCTCTTCGGATCAAGACGAATAGCCTGGTTATAATCCTCTAAGGCCCGTTGATACTGACCTAATTCTTCGTAGGTATTCCCCCGGCCTTGGTAATGCATGGGTAATAATACGTCATCAGTCGAGGAAAGACGTATAGCTTGGTTATAATCCTCTATGGCTCGTTGATACTGGCCTATTTTTCTGTAAATATTCCCCCTAAAGGAATAGGCAGAATAGTCATTCGAATCAAGACGTATAACTTGGCTATAATCCTCTATAGCTCGTTGATATTGTTTTAAATTTACGTAAGCATTCCCCCTGGAGGAATAGGCAGAATCGTCATTCGGATCAAGACGTATAGCTTGGCTATAATCCTCTATAGCTCGTTGATATTGTTCTAAGAAATATTCGTAGAACTGCCCCCGCCACCTGTAAAACTCAGAATTGTTCGGTTCAAGACGAATAGCCTGGTTATAATCCTCGATGGCCCGTTGATACTGGCCTATTTCTCTGTAAGTATTCCCACGGAATCTGTATGAATAGGGATCACCTGGATCAAGACGAATAGCCTGGTTATGATCCTCTAAAGCCCGCTGATACTGTTTTAAATCTTTGTAGACACCCGCCCGGAGTCTGTAGGCTCTGATAAGATTAGGATCAAGACGAATGGCTTGGTTAACGTAGTTCAGTGATAGATTTAGGTCCACTTTTTTCCCGCTTATTTTAGCATTTCTATTTAAAGCATAAAACTTTTCTAACCATTCAATAGCAGTCAATCCTTGTGCAGTTTCTCGAAACTGTTTTTTAAGATCTTCTTTCTTCTGTGTCTCGGCCGATGGCGGAGAAGTGCTTAGTTTCCGGTTCTCCTCTTCCAGCCTCGCAATTTTAGCCAGCAGTTCCTTTTCACGCTTTTGGCTTTCCTTATATTTTTTCAAATACTCACGGTCTTGAAGTAGTTTTCTGACTCGATCTTCAAGTATGCTTGTGTCAACATCCACTTTCGCAACAACAATAATACCAAAAGCATCCTTTGTATGAAAGTTTTCTTGGGATACAACTTCTGCTTTAAGCACGCCAGCAGCTAAAGCAAGGATTTCGTCTTTTTCAACCATACTGTTTTTCACAATGGTTAGGCTTTCCAGATATGTCCCCGCCTTCTCAAGGGCTTCACGCTTGGCTTTATGAATAGCAGCAACCCGTGCGTCATCTGGTGATTGGCTCCCCCCAAATGATTGTTTTACAGTATGTGTATAGGTTTTTATCTCAGCATAGGAAATACAGGGGATTAGGGCTAATACGAGAAACAATAGACAGGCTTTTCTCAACATATTATATCCCCCCTTTCAGGCTATTAAATTTGAGTGATAAGCATTGTGTATCAAAGCTTTATAAGTTTTTATAGTGCGTTCCTGCAATCTTTTAAGATAAAACTTCACTCTATGCTTTGAAAAAATTCCCTGACTGTCGGAATTATAAAATCCAAATATTTTGACCCTATTATAATATTATCAGTAAAAATATAAAGCCTTTCATTTTCTAAGTGTTGCTTGATGTTTGCGTCCTTCATTATTTTATCAGTCGCCTCACCCCCACTATGAACAATTGAATTTCTTATATTACTTAAAGTAACGATTTCATCCCATGGCTGTTCGTCTGCATGCAAATTAAGACCAATAACTTGCTCTAAATAACGCTTTGCTCTTCTTATTCCTTTTCCATTCATGTCCGTATATTTCCGTGTTAACGGTCTAATCCCCTGCGCCTTTAGCCAATTATCATCATCAAAAAGCGAAGGATTGCACAACCTATTTAACAAGTGTTCAATAAACGAATAGAGTATCAGAACAAATGAGTTCAAACTAAGTGTTTTAAAAATAGCTTCAACCATTAAGTCTGCTCCATCAACCCATTCCCCTTTATCGACAAGGCCATCTATAAACTCTTTCTCTTTTTTCTTTTCAGATTCTATTGCGGATAAAGTAAATGATTTAAATTTATCTAATTTATCAAAATAAATCCAGACCATTACATTTCTTTTTTTCAAAATTAATTCTTGATATACGGATTGACTTCTCTTACTCAATGTACTTTTATTTTCTGTCATAAATTAAATCTCTTCAAAACCACAGCATATAGAAGTGGTCTGTTACCGTTTCAATGCATGATGTCTTGCCTGAATTATGCATTTCCAATAATTGAAGATTCGGAACCAACATCATGACTGCTATCAGGGGCAACTCAAATGCTAATAGAAAAACTCGCAACCCGAAACCCGTAACCCGCACTATCCTCACGCCACCAGCTTCAAATAACTCACAATCGTCTTCTGGTCCGGCTCCTCGCCTGTTTTTATGAATCTTTCGTATAGTACTGATACCAACCGGCCCTTTTTATCAGGCTCTATTTCTATGTCCCCTGCCCTCAAATAATCCTCAACGCCCCTGATGACCTTTGTAAGCACCTCGATATCTAAAGATACCGGATCAGTTGAAGCGGATGCATCGAGGGACATTTCACCTTCACCGGTCAAAAGCCATTTTAAATCTACTTTTTCGTGGATATAAGCCTTAAAGGTTATTATTGATAAAATCGTGTTACGATTTTATGAAACGCGGCTACGCCGCTCTGTTTGCCGAAAGGCTACCGCACTTTCACCTTAATAAGGTATTTATCTTTTTTATTTGAATTCATCCCGCGCTGCAAGCAGCGAGGAATTCAAATTTAAAGCAATCGCAAAATTGATTAATACCCTGATATTATAAATAATGGTTGACAAGTCAACAAAATTTTTTGATTCGCTCGCTAACCTTTACCTGCCTTTGGCAGGCCGCAGCCCCGTTGGGCGGGATCTTCGCTACGCTACGGCAAGCTGCGGGGAATGCGCTCGCTGTGCAGTTCAAGTGGTGCTTATTTAAGATCCAGCCATATTTTTATTACTATTTTGTTATATTTATCCCCTTGTTTTTATAACTAATTTGTGATACTTATCCCCTTGCCAGATAATTTGTATCCGTATTTTTTACGATAAAATCGAGCCTTGCTTTTAGAAGACTATTATTGTATCTGACTTGTGTGGGATAGGGTGGTAACTTCTCCAAAACCCTTTCCTCTTGCTTTCCTTTTGTAACCGTTCAAAGGTTCAAAGGTTCAGAAGAAAGGTAACCCTGATCGGTAAGTACTGAACCTGTGAACGCTTACCCCATTTTTTTTTAGTTATAAGAGGACTTTTTCATGAAAAAGAACATACTCGTAGTAGATGATAACCCGCAGATGTTGGGGTTAATAGCAGACCTGTTGGAGGATGAAGGCCATCAGGTACGTACCGCTGAAAATGGTCTCTCTGCTCTGGATATACTTATTTCTTTTATTCCCGACATAATGTTTGTCGATCTTGTAATGCCAAAAATCGGCGGGGACAAACTGTGCAAGATTATACGCAAAATGCAGCACTTGCAGAATTGTTACCTGGTACTCGTCTCGGCAGCAGCGGCTGAAATGGATTTTGACTATGCTGAAATCGGGGCCGATGCATGCATTGCCAAAGGACCTATCGGATCGATCATTGGACATGTTTTAGCAGCGGTAAGAGATTCGGATTCCTTTTTAAAGGGCAAAAAGCCAAAAGCGATTAAAGGCTTTGATACTGTACATCTCAGGCAGATGACCAAGGAGCTGCTCTCTCAAAATAGGCACTGGGAGGCCATCTTAGACAGTATGCGCGAAGGTATTCTGGAAACCTTTGAAGACAGGATCGTGTATGCGAATTCAGCCGCACTCTCTTTATTCGGAACATCGCTGGAAGATCTCCTGGCAGCCTATCTACCGGATATATTTGATAATATTGTTAGCTTGCAGGTAGAAAAGCTGATGAAATCAAGGGCTGATGAATCTTTTGAGATTGGTTACAACAAGGCGATTAAAATCAACAATAAACTCGTTACTCTTAAGAAGCTGCCTGTTAGAAGAGAATCATCCACCAGCATAATCATGATAACGGATGTGACCAAACGCCTAAAAGCGGAAGAAGAGCTCAAAAAAGGTCATGACGAGTTAGAGTTGCGCGTTGAGCAGCGCACCGCCGAACTGGTCCAGGCCAATGAAAAACTTAAACGGAAAATCCAAGAACACAAGCAAGCACAAGAGGCTCTGCAAGAGAGTAAGGAGCGGTTCAGAGAGTTGGCCGAATTATTACCGGAAACCATTTGTAAATTGTTGGAGTGAAGAAAAGGTACTACATTTACCGTTTTTTTTCCTGTGATTGAAG
The DNA here is from genome assembly GCA_014383215.1 of Candidatus Desulfatibia vada. Classification (GTDB taxonomy): domain Bacteria; phylum Desulfobacterota; class Desulfobacteria; order Desulfobacterales; family UBA11574; genus Desulfatibia_A; species Desulfatibia_A vada. The sequence goes on from JACNIG010000058.1 coordinate 5,333, forward strand.
AAGAAGCTGTAATTGAATCAAAAAATGTTGAGGAATTTCCCGCTGAAAGCTTTAAAGATAATCAAAGAAGATGTGCTCGCAAGCAAGTTCGATTTGAAAAAATTTGAACAGTTCGCCTATAGCTTGATTTAAAAAAAGCTAAATTTTGTAAATAAAACGCCGATAAAATAAATAAGTAGGTATTTGTTTAGCTGAAGGGCAAACCTACCGAAAGGTTGGGACGCAAAGCCTCCGGCTTAAGTTCCGCAGTGCGGAATAAGGTAGCGGGGCTGCTAGGTTAAAAAAACAGGGAAACCCGCCTATTTTTAACCGAAGACGTGTTTTTTTGTAAAAAACCGGCCTATTAGTCCTTGAAAAAAGCGCGAAGCCCTTGAAAAGCGTCCCCTTTTTGCCCCGTTCATGAAGCAGACTAAAATTTGATGGCGTCGTAAAAAGTCGTTTTTTGACTTTTTACGAAACCATCTATAGTTGAATTCGTGACTTTTTACGAGATCATCAAATTTCGATTTGAGGAACTGGAGGAAAGTTGTGGGTGACAATGTTTATCTAAAGAGCTTTATAGGGATCGTCGTTGTCGGATTGCTGGTTTTAGGTGCAGTGGTTCTAAATCAATATAAGCAAGAAATTGTTATATCGAATTTGTCATTGAGTCAAAACAAAACCAAAAAGAAAGATTATTATTCCCGCTTTGTGGAAAGCAGTGTTATCTCAAATATCGGCGGGCAGAATATATTAAAATTAGAGATGGCCATCCCGTACGAAAATAGTGAACAACGCAGGGATCTGAAGCGAAAAATGAGAAAGATAAAAGATGATTTTTTAGTACATGTTGAGCAAAGAAAGATGGAAGAATGGGTTCAACAGAGGGATTTTGCAGCCATCAGAAACGAGTATTTAAAAATAATAAATCAACATACAGACAAGCCGATTAAAAACCTATATTTCAAGTCTTTCAACCTATATTAAAGCCACTTGTATAATCATTAATCTTAAAATTGAAGATCTCTCCTAATTGGAGCCCATCCATAAATAACTTGGAGCACTATGTAGTTTCCAATTCATAAATGAGGGATTTTTTCGATGAGCAAGGCCGCA
>JACNIG010000390.1 GCA_014383215.1 Candidatus Desulfatibia vada
CTGACGTTGATTCCCATGGCAACGGTTCCATGAGAATTTGAGGCAACGGCAAAAACTAAATCTGCCAAAGTAAAGATTGCGGCACCGTGAACTGTCTTTATGCTGTTCAAATGGTGCTCCTTGATTTCCATTTTAGCTTTGGCTTTCCCAGCTGAAGCCTCCAGCAGCTCAATGCCAACATACTCTGCGAATTTATCATTTTCAGTAAAGAATTGTTTGATTTCTTCCATTTGTCAGCACTCGCTTTCTACAATTGACGGACATAAAAATTTTTAATAAATTGTATAGCAAATTTCTTGAATTAAAACAATCTGATATTATAACTGAAACCTCCCGCCGGCTATATGCTGACGGGGCAGGGAATACCCTCGCTGCTGCATTTCAAGCAACCCGCTAATAGAGCGGGGTAGTCGTTGACCGGACTGCTTTCATGCAGCGAAGCACACTACCTGCAAGGCAGAGTCCCACCCTTTAGGGATTTCACTAAATCGGCTGATGAAATTCTGGCCCCAGTTCTCAAATTTCAAGTGCTAAAATCCAGCAACCAGTGTTCCCAAAATAGACATTATTAAAACCAATATCATGAAAACGCAATCTAATATCATATCAACGACTTTATTGAACATAATACCCACCAAAATCAACGTAGTTACTGTTGAAAAACTCTTGAGCTTCTTCAACAGAATCGAATAATATCCAGTCTCTCTTAATGGTTTGACCGGCCTGTTTCCGTATTCTTTCGATAGTTGTGCTTCCGTGATACTCGTAACAGTCCTGATAATTAGTGTAAAATTCATATCTTGTCATTCTCTTAACCATCCCCCAAATCTATTGATTATTGAGATACGTATTGACACTATCTGCCACGCACTCAAACAAAAAGCGTTGTTGCATTTATTTGACACATGGTGTTTATTAAAACGTATTAAAGTTTATATTTATGAACGATAATGGCAAAAAAAAATTTACCTGAATTCCCTGCAAATCCAGATTACCTTCCCAATAATGCGAACACTATCTATTTCACTGGGTTGCAGATAAATGGGAGAGTAATCCTTGTTGTCACTAAGCAAAACAAGCTTATTGGGATGTTTTTCCAGCCTTTTGACCATTATCGTATCATCAACGCCAACAGCGTAGACAGCCCCTGCCAGGATGTCTTTCTGAGACTCATCTATAAGAATGGTGTCTCCATCTTTCAACTCAGGCTCCATGCTGTTACCGAAGATGTCCATTAATACCATCTTTTTTATGTTGCCCTTGGTTGTTAACCAATCCTTTCGGAAGGCATAGTAACCTTCAATCTCCGATCCGACTTCAAAAGAACCTCCGCCCGCACTCAGCCTGGCTCTAACCTTAGGTATGTTCTGGAACATGGAATCATCGGGGGTCGATTTTTTTAGAAATGTCGGCCCGGATCCTGATTCAACCCAGTCAGGACTTAAACCAAAGGTTTTATATAGCTTAAGTATCCATTTGTCAGGAATAGAATCCTTTTTTCTGGCTTGGGTAATTGCCGATCGATTTATGTTCAGGGCGGAAGCCAGTTCGGTTTGCGATGATATCCCGGTTGCTTCAAAAACCCTTTTCAGAAAAGATTCGAATTTAACAATGGCCATAGTTTCACCCGATTAATGTGAGTTTTTAAATATGTTTAATTAAATAAACACAAAATTATATAAGTTGCAACACTTTTTTTAAAATAAATTAAAAAACTCTGTTTTGAACAATTTAGCCTCTAATGCTAATTTCTTTTCACTTTAAAAAAATGAATCTGACCGTTTATTTCCACAAACTCAATATGTTTGAGTTTTTGCATGCCGGCCGTTAAATCTATTGCCACGATCGATTCACTTGCAGTGGTCGGCCAGGTCTTTGCTCCGAATTTGCTGCGATAATAGCGCGCCCGATCTCCGGTCGGCTTGACCGTGAACACGGGTACGCCATGCTCAAATGCGGTTGCCATAGCCGCGGCCATCAGAATTTCATCCAGATTCCAGATCCCTTTTACGCCTTTGTTGCGGTATGGCTTTTTTACATATAAACCGACATCATGGCTGGATCTTAGGTCTTCAAACGGAAGAACAATCTTGCTGAAAGCCTGCCGCATCCGAACAGTAAAGGGCAGACCGATAACCGGAGAGCCAAAAGCGTGTGCCAGGATTACATCTCTTTGCATGTCAAAGTCGAGATAGGCAACATGCATGCAGGCTTTAAGATCAAACACATCGATCATACAGCATCCCCGTATGGTAATCAGTAATTTTGCGGCGGCCGTTTGATAAATCGCAAATCCCTCAGCCATCAAATTACGATAATTTAGGATGTACCATTTCATTTTTTACGACGCCATCAAATTTCTCAAGGCACTAAGATTGACCTTATCATAATCTTGGCCGTCGTGCTGCTTGGGGGTCTCAATAACCTTGGGAATATACTTTAGCCTATGATCGTTCATGAACAGTTCAAACGCTTTCAAGCCGATACATCCAAGCCCGATATGTTCGTGGCGGTCCACCCTGGACCCAAGCTCTTTTTTGGAATCATTTAAATGGATTAAATCAAGATGTCCGAGCCCTGCAATTGAGTCGAAAGCGTTAATGGTTTTCTGGTAGGCAGACGGTGTTCTGATATCGTAGCCTGCTGCAAAAATATGGCTGGTATCCAGACAGAATCCGACGGCGTCTTTTTTTTCGACCTTATCCATAATTGACGCCAGCTGTTCAAAGGTGTGGCCTACGCTGGAGCCCTGGCCGGCGGTAGTTTCGAGGAGAAGGCGTGTCTTTAAATCGGGGATCTGAGTGAAAACTTGATTGATACTTTCGGCGATGTGGCGAATACCTTCATCTTCTCCCCTGTCCATGTGGGAACCGGGATGGAGCACTACAAAAGGGATGTTGAGCATTGAAGACCTGACAAGCTCCTGTTCCAGCGCGCGGCAGGACCTGGTATGTTTTTGCTTTTCAACGGCAGCCAGATTGATCAGGTAAGACGTGTGGGCGGCGATTGCCGTTATCCCGGTTGCGGCTCTGGCCTGTTCGAATTGATCTATTTCATCGAGCTTAAGAGATCTTTCCTTCCAGGTCTGGGCGTTTTTGGTAAATATCTGCAGCGCCGTGCAGCCGTATGCCCGGGCCTCATAAAGGGCGTTGTGCAGACCCTTGGCAATCGAAAAATGAGCTCCCAGCAGAGGCAAAGATTTAATAGGCAGAGTTTTTTTCATTCCAATTCATGGGAACTTTTGGTTAAAGAGCCCCGTTTGATAACATCTTTCCCATACTTTGCGGTGATTGAATCTACGGTTTTATCTACCTTTTCCCAGTTGTCATTATTGCTTTTTAAATCTTTAAAGAGGCTCATTTGGGCAGGTGCGGAATCAGCCCGCAGACCGGAGGCTCCAACACCGATAAGCCTAATTTTGGTTTTTATCCGATATTGATCGAGCAGCCTTGACGCCGTCTGATAAATAGTCTCCGAAGACTGTGTCGGCACCGGTAGAGTTGCACTTCTGGTTACCTGTTTAAAATCGGCATGTTTTATCTTCAGGGTAACGGTTTTGGCTTTTACTCTCTCTTTTCTAAGTTGCCGGGCAACCGATTCGGCCTGCTCCAAAATATAATTGTTGAGAACTTTTTTGTCGTCGATATCTGACAGCAGGGTCTCTTCGCTGCTCACTGATTTTCGCCGGCTGAAGGGCATAACCGGTGAATCGTCCATGCCGGCGGAAAGCGCCTTTAGCCTGCGACCGAACTTGCCAAGCTGCTTTAAGAGCGATTTTTCCGGGTATTTGCTGACATCCCCCAGAGTATTTATGCCCATATGCTCCAACTGCTTGAGTGTTGTTTTGCCCACACCGGGCACTTTGTAAACAGGAAGTTTTTCTAAAAACTGCGAGACCTGCTCCGGCATAAAAATGGTCAGTCCGTCGGGTTTTTCCAGATCGGAGGCAATTTTGGCAATAAATTTGCCGGGACCGACCCCCACCGAGCATGTCAAATTGACGGTCTCTTTAATTTTTTGCTTGATATGGGCGGCGATTTCGTGCGGCTCACCAAGAAGCCGGCTGCAGCCGGTGATATCCACGTAGGCCTCGTCGATTGAGACAACTTCCACACGTGGAGAGCATTCGCAAAGCAGAGCCATGATCTTTTTTGACACGCTTTTGTAGCGTTCCATGCGGGGGCGGATAAATATCCCCTGGGGGCATTTTTGCCGGGCCTGAAACATGGGCATGGCGGAGTGGACTCCGAATTTTCTGGCTTCGTAGCTGGCGGCCGAGACCACGCTGCGGTTGGACAGCCCGCCTACAATCACACATTCTCCCTTAAGACGGGGATTGTCCAATTGCTCCACCGAAGCATAAAAGGCGTCCATGTCGATGTGCAGAATCATTGCGGCGTGTTATACGTTTTGTATTTAACTTCTCAATAAGTTAGGGTTTAGAAAATCATCGGGCTTCAGGATTTTTCAAAAAAGGCGCTATCAAATACGCTGTCTAAGAGTGCCCAAATATTTATGATTTGTCAAATTATTCGAGAAGTTGTAAAACGTTTCGGCAGGAATCACAAATATTTGGTCACCGTGCGATGCCATGGCAGACGACCAAGATATCACCTTTTTTGAAAAACCCTGAAGCCCTTTTCCCCCCAACTTGTTGAGAAGTTACTTAAAACGTTCGGAAAGTTATATTTTGTTTGCGCTCACTTGAGGTATCATTTTTGATGGAAATGCAAAATAGCGGTTGATATTTTTGGGAGTAACGCATAACAAATGACGTTCAATCGAACGTTACAGTTCATTAAAGTATATTGCGTTTGTGGTAAAAGTTACGATTTTGGTGTCATCTTTAAGCGGAAAACAGGAAAATGATAACTTTATTAGATTATGGTGCCGGTAATGTTAGAAGCGTGGTAAACGCGATCGAGAGTCTGGGAGAATCCGTTAAGGTTGTCACCGATAACAGCGATATAATATCTGCTGAAAAGCTGGTTTTCCCCGGCGTGGGCAGTTTCGGCAGCATGATGCGGATTCTGAATCAAAAAAATTATGTTGATGCTTTGAAAGATTATTTAACCTCAGGCAGGCCCTTTCTGGGCATATGTTTAGGGCTGCAAGCATTGTTTGAAACAAGCGCAGAAGCCCCCGATATTAATGGATTGGGCTTAATTTCAGGGCATGTCAAAAGGTTTGATATTGATCTTTCCGTGCCTCATATAGGCTGGAATGGCATCAATATAAAAAAGCCGTCCCGAATATTCAACGGGCTGGAGGATGATGAAAAATTTTACTTCGTGCACTCATTTTATGTTGCGCCGGCGGACGATTCGGTTATTTTAACAACCACCAACTATGGATTAGAGTTTGTCAGCAGTATTCAAAAAGGCAATATCACGGCAACCCAGTTCCATCCGGAAAAGAGTGGGGATGCAGGTATAAACGTATTAAAAAATTTCCTTGAGGCCGGCGCTGAAAAAAAAGTTTCAGGCTTTGTTTCACAAGAAACCAGACTGGCTAAAAGAATAGTTGCCTGTCTGGATGTCAGGTCCAATGACCAGGGAGATCTTGTTGTTACCAAGGGTGATCAGTACGATGTCAGGGAAAAAGGAGAGGTCCGCAATTTAGGCAAACCGGTTGAACTTGCCGGAAGGTATTATATGGAAGGTGCCGATGAGATTACATTTCTCAATATTACCGGGTTCAGAGATTTTCCCTTAGAAGATATGCCTATGATTGAAGTATTGAAAGAGACTTCTAAAAATGTTTTTGTTCCCTTGACCATAGGAGGAGGGATCAGAGATTATACTGATAAGGACGGCAGAAAATATACTGCTCTGGAAGTCGCTGCTGAATATTTCAGATCCGGTGCGGATAAGATTTCCATAGGAAGTGATGCCGTCTTAATTGCCGAGGAATATTTAAAAACCGGCGTCAAAACGGGCCAAAGTTCCATTGAGCAGATATCCGAAGTTTACGGAGCACAGGCGGTTGTAATTTCAATCGATCCGAAGAGAGTTTATGTAATGTCGCCGGATGAAGTCGACCACCAGGTTATCGAAACCGGGCAGAAAGGTCCCCATGGCGAAACCTATTGCTGGTATCAGTGCACCATCAAAGGCGGCAGAGAGGGCCGCGATCTGGATGCCGTAACCCTGGCACAAGTTTGCGAAAAGCTGGGTGCCGGTGAGATACTTTTGAATTGCATCGATAAAGACGGCACCAACTCAGGTTTTGATATTGAGCTGATAAATGCTGTTGCCGACGCAATAACAATTCCGGTAATAGCATCAAGCGGTGCCGGTTGCGCTGAACATTTTTATGAAGTATTTGCAAAAACCGAAGCAGAAGCCGCGCTGGCAGCCGGCATATTCCACCGCAAAGAAGTTTCCATAGCATCTGTAAAAGATTATCTGAGCGACAAAGTGGAGAT
>JACNIG010000370.1 GCA_014383215.1 Candidatus Desulfatibia vada
AATCAGCCAATACTGGCAATGGTTTTCGTTGTAACGGCCTAGATCGAATACATAATTTTATGCAACCAGAGGGTTTAATCTCCCATCTTAGCCATATAATCATCATACTGGGTTTCAAGATAAAGTTTGTGCTTGGCTTCTTCCTGGGCTAGAACCTGAAAGAGCTTTTTGCTGGCGGCATCTTCGACTTCTTTTTCAAGTTCGTTATAAAGTGCCAGCGCCTTTTCTTCCCGTTGCATGGCAAGCATCAAAATCTCATTGTATACCATGCCTTCCGTGTATTCCATTTCGACAACATAATTGCTGCGTTTGATATCGGTAACCCATTTGAGTTCATACTCCGCTACGCTTTTATCAACACCTTCGGTCAGGAATTTTTCCAGCAGAGCCTGGTGCTTGCGCTCTTCAGCGGCAAATTCCTTGAGCATCTCCTTGGAACCTGCAAAAGGTTCTTTTTCACTGACTTCATCGTAAAACGCAGCGGCGACCTTTTCGCTCTCAATGGCAAAATCTATGATGGCCTTCAAATTTTCAAACTGCATGTTCCTCTCCTTTCTATTTGTTCATGAAATAATCTGGTTAGTTTCCAGTGACCCGATAATCTCGTATATATCAGAAATTTCCTTTTCTATCAAATATGATTCTATCCCCTCAATAACATCTAAGGTTGCCCGCGGGTTGATGAAATTGGCGGTCCCGATTTGCACGGCCGCAGCACCGGCTACCAGAAACTCCAGTGCATCTTTGGCATTCATGATACCGCCGACACCTATGACCGGTATCTTTACGCTTTGAGCAACCTGCCAGACCATGCGCAGAGCTATCGGTTTTATGGCCGGACCGGATAGCCCGCCGGTTATATTGGCCAGCTTCGGACGCCGCGATTCAATGTCGATGGCCATGCCGGTTATGGTGTTGATCAATGAAACCGAGTCCGCACCTGCGGCTTCCACACTGCGGGCGATTTCAGCAATGTCGGTTACATTGGGAGAAAGCTTAACCACCAGTGGTTTGGTCGTCTTGCTCCTGACCGCCCTGACAACCTCGGCAGCAGTTTGCGGATAAGCGCCAAATGCTGCTCCGCCGGCTTTTACATTGGGACATGAAATATTTACTTCAATCCCTGATATCGCTTCAATATCGTCCAGGCGCGCGGCCAGTTCTGCATATTCTTCTTTAGTTTTCCCGTAGATGTTGACCAAAATAGGCGTTGTCAGCTTTTGCAAAAACGGTATTTTTTCCTTAACAAACGCCTCCAAGCCGACGTTTTCAAGCCCAATGGCATTCAGCATACCACACCTGGTTTCGACGATTCTCAAAGGCGGGTTCCCTTTTGACGGCTCGAGTGACAAACCCTTTACGATAATAGCTCCCAGGCGGTTTAAATCAATAAGATCTGCAAATTCACGTCCATATCCAAAAGTGCCGGATGCCGTCATTACAGGGTTCTTTAGTTCCAGACCCCCGATATCAATACGAGTGTTTGGTTTGGCTGTCATTTCACCACGAGGTATAAATCAAATATTAATCGAAAGCAAGTCGGCTATATTAGCAAAAGCCTTTGTTACCAGGGAATCTTTATTTTTTTTCTGAAATGAAGTGCCGGAATCGCCGCAAGCAACAACATCAAGATCGAACGGAATCTTCCCTAAAAACTTTATCCCGGCCGTCCGGGCTGTTTTTTCGCCACCGCCGGAGCCAAACAGGTCGATCATTTCGCTGCAATGCGGGCAGGTAAATCCGCTCATGTTTTCAATCAAGCCGAAGATCTCCATTTTTACAACGTTACAGAAACTGATGGACTTCCTCACATCCGCCAGAGAAACCTCCTGTGGTGTGGTGACAATAATCGCTTTGGCGTCGGCAATTGTCTGGGCTACGGTCAAAGGTTCGTCACCGGTTCCCGGAGGTGAATCGATTATCAAATAATCGAGCTCACCCCATTCCACTTCGCTGATAAACTGCTGAATCGCCGCATTTTTGAGCGGTCCCCGCCAAATAATGGCATCATCCTTGCGTACGCTAAGCGATTCAATTGAAACCGCTTTCAGGTTTTCCGAGTACGCCATGGGGATCAGTTTCCGATTTTCGTTCAAATCGAGCATCCCTTTGAGCCCAAGCATCCTCGGCACATCAGGACCATGCAAATCAACATCCATAATCCCCACGTTATACCCCTTGGCGGCCAACGCAATGGCAAGATTGACAGAGACGCTGGTTTTACCCACTCCGCCTTTACCGCTCAAAACAATGAACTTGTTTTTAATTTTTTGCAAAGATCGTTTAATCAAAGCGTCCTGATCTGCCCGGGTCTTGTTTTGTTTGCCGGCAGCGCAGACACTTTCATGAATTTGAGTCATTATACCTATCTCCTGTGTTTATTCCGCAAGCAAACTAAATATTGACTTCAAGGTTGTCAAGGATTTTCTCCGTCTCGGCTTTTATGACTTTTCTTATAAGAGTGGGAAACTGAGGTTATGCTTTGGATTCCCAATCGTCACTTTTTGCAAGCCTTGTCTGATTCAAGATATTGTGCTTCAGTAATCCCGAAATCGGTACATCTATACATTAAATCCATCTATTTTCGATAAAATCCACCGAATGCTGTTACAATGTAGCATAATTATGTTAAATAATTCACATTTATTATATAATATACGTCTATCCCCCAAAAATAAAGTTTAATTTAAACCCTTATATTTATAAGATATCCTTCCATATTACTTAGTTTCGTTAAGTATTTCGTTGCACACTTTCAAGCATTGACATTTATATTTTTTACGATATGCGTCATGCCCTATTTTATAAAGAGTATTCACTTGATTAGGCTGAATCATAAATTCATTTATTGTTCACCTTTTGAAAAGCTATTTGCAATATCAGAGTAATATCCTTTTCGGTACATGTAATCGAAGAGGCGGAGCTATATCTTCGAGACCTTCGAAAAACTATCCACCAACACTTGCTGCGGCCGGTACGAAACCTTTGAAAAAGGTCTCGGTACATAAATAAAATTGTCGGAAAAATAATCCCCTGGATTCTCTTTATCTATCTATCGGCGGGATTAAAGCTCATGCTGGTGAAGGCCATGAAAAAGCAGCCGATATACTGCGCCTGGCGATTCCGGCAACAGCATATGGCATGACCTTTGTATTTGACGACCAAAAAGGACGCGAATACTTTTATAAATCTTTCTTACAACTGTTGGGATCACCTATGGGCTTAAAAAAACTGTTGATAAACAACAACCAAATGGAGACCCTGAATCATTTCCATCAGGACACACATCCTTAGCATTCTCCGGAGCGTCTTTCATCCAAAGACGGTATGGATGGAAGTATGGCACACCGGCATACATAGTTGCATCATTCGTAGGGTTCAGCAGTGTCAAGTCAGACAATCATTACCCGGAAGACGTGCTGGCCGGAGCCGCCCTTGGCGTAGCCTGCACCTATTTATTTGCCAAGCCGTACAAAAAAAATATTCACCTTGTATCCATAACAGAGCGCGGCGTATATGGGTTGGCGGTAAAAATACACTGGTAATTCTCGGGACCTTTGAACCCCTGAACCCCTTGGCACGGCGTAGCTTCAGCGCAGACGGCTGAACCTCTGAACCAAGGAAAGGAGAAGAAACCTTTAATAATGCTAAAAGAAGTCAAAAATATCTCTGCCGATTCAAATAAGAACATCCACCAGGCACAGAAAAAAATCGCCCGGGATCTGAAACAATTAGCAAAGGAAAGTTTCACCGGCCAGGTGACGATAAAGCTGGTGCTGAATCAAGGCGGAATTAGAGATTCCAGGATTACCCTGGAAAAGAAACTGTAAAAAACCCGGATTCTTTAAAATCCCTTTAATTGCAGGACTGTTTTAAAGCCCGGATACGAAGCATCAGCACGTAACAGCGCTGTTTCGTATTCGGGCTTTTGTTGTTTCAGGGTTAGATATTTTGGTATTGGCCTTGCCGTACAACCTGTGATCATCTTCTAAAAAACCGCTCAATTCAGGTCTCACTATGGTACCCAAACCAACCTATAAAGAATTACAACAACGAGTAAGGGAGTTGGAGCAAGAAGCCCTTGAGTACAAGTGTGCCTTTGCGCGTGATATTTCCGAGCGCAAAAAAGCCGAACAGGCTCTGCAGCAAGCTAAAGACGAGCTGGAGAGTCGGATTAGTCTGCAAACCAGAGAATTGGAAAGTAAAACATGGCAAGTCTACAAAAGAAATAGCTAAATTGTTGAATGTTTCCGTTAAAACTATCAATACCCACAGGGGAAATATCAGAAAAAAGATCGGCATCAAAAATAAAAGAACAAACCTTAGCTCTCATATTGCATCGCTTTTATAAGCCCAAGGTTTATTAAGTGTTAGGTTTTAGGTTATAGAATTTCACTCGAACCTCTTGGCGCAACGTAGCGTTACGTAGGCGGCTGAACCCCTTGACGCGGCGTTGCGTTGCGTAGGCGCTTGAACAATGCCCGCATCCCCCCCCAATGTTTTAGTTATTGACGACAATGAAGTTATTCTGGAGATGCTCGCAGCGGCACTAACAAGGTTCGGCTTTAATATTGTAACAGCAGCAGATGGTTTAGAAGGAATAAAAAAATTTGATCAAGGCAGTTTTAATTTGGTCATAACTGATATTTCAATGCCGAAACTTGACGGCATTGGTGTGGCACGACATATTCGGAGTTCCGAGAAACGATCTACGCCTGTTATCGCTATCTCGGGAACCCCCTGGATTTTTAAGGACGGCGTTTTCGATGCTGGCTTTTCAAAACCCTTCTCAATCACGGACATAGTTGATACTGTTAATAATCTGACCACTCACCCCCATATACAAAAGAAACCTGAGAAATGAAATTTGAAAAGAATATCCAGCATCCAGTATCCTCAACAGGAGGTTATACACGCTGCGCACGAACGTCCCGTATTTCCTGCCGATTATAATAAAATATTCAGTTCAATGGTTATGTCGGCCTTTATCTTCGATGGCAGAATTATTTTAAATCATAAAAAGCTGCATGATCTGGGATTTAATGTCTATCCCATCGGCATGCCGGCATTAATTCATTTCTAATTATATTTCATAATCAAGTTTCACCTTTAACGTTTTACTTTTAACTTTTCACCAAACAAAGCGGCGTAGCCGCGTTTCATAAAATCGTAACACGATTTTATTGAAATATCAATAAATTGAAGATGGTTATTTACTTATTTATGGGCGGGCTCACTACTAAACAAAACAGATGAATATTGACTATAGGCAATGACTATGATACGAATTCGACAGGTCTTGTAATTCAAAGGAGGTGGTTCATATGGCTCAAATAGATGTCATAACAATTTCAAAATTCAAGGCGACCTGTCTTGCAGTACTGGACAAGGTAAAACGTACGGGTCTGCCGATATTGGTTACAAAGCACGGTGAGCCAATCGCCATAATCGACCCTCCCCCACCACCGGAAAAGAAAGAATCATGGCTTGGTTCTTTCAAGTCCAAGGGAAAAATTTGTGGTGATATCGTTTCTCCTGTTGTGCCGAAAAATGAGTGGAATGCATTAAATGAATAAATTCCTGCTCGACACCCATATCTTTTTATGGTCTTTGCTAAATCCATCTTCTTTAGTGGAGGATCTGGCCAGGGAATTGGACAATCCGGCCAATGAGTTATGGCTTTCACCCATAACAACCTGGGAAATTATCATCTTGTCCGAGAAAGGCCGTATCGAACTCGATGACCACCCTGTTGCATGGATGAAAAATGCGCTGGATACACTGCCATTCAGAGAAGCAGCGTTAAATCATGAAGTTGCCATGCAAAGCAGGATTATTCGGCTGCCGCATCAGGACCCGGCCGATAGATTTATTGCTGCATCAGCTTTGGTGTATGGCTTGACACTGGTGACGGCTGACCAGAATTTGATTGATGGGGCAAAAGATTTTTCTGTTTTTCCTAACTTATGATTTTTTTTAAACCTCCTTCAATATAAACAAGATAATAAAATTCTGACAATACCGTAAATCTGTCTAATTCAAGAGAAACTTAAAAACTAAAGACCGTCCCCAAGGTTCCCGAACTTGCATTTATAATAAATAGATGCTATTTAGAATTTTATGGAACACAATGAAATTACATCAGAAATTAAAAGATCCTTTCATTAAAGCCATTATAAGCGAAGGCCGGATTTTGTACGGCTGATCCCCGTGTTATTGGTGAGTGGTTAAAAAAGGATCTCTTGGAAGATTGATGTACACGCTATCATGGTCAAGCGGATTTCGACGCGGGTTTAAGAAAGCAACGCGGAAAGATCCGGTATTACAGGAAAAGATTTTCTCCGTGTTGGAAAAGCTAGCCGTAAAACCGTTTTTTACACTCTCCGCCTAGAAATTGGAATCCTTAACCAATCTATATTTT
>JACNIG010000371.1 GCA_014383215.1 Candidatus Desulfatibia vada
TGATACAGATGTATGCCGAAGCCTAAACATTGTCACCTGCTCCTCTACTCTACTCGAATAAAAAACTATATCCCAAGGTCGTCTATCGCCGTCTCCAGCTCTGCAATTGATATCATTTCCACAAATGCATGGCCGATTTCATCCAAAAGTACAAAATGGATCTGTTCACCCTGGCGTTTTTTATCTTTGCCCAGGGCCTCTAACAGCGCACTTTTAGGCGCATGGATTTTGGTGGGGAGTTTCAGCTTCGCAAGCAGCTTTTCAATGCGTTGTGCCTCTTGGAGCGGCAAATATCCTCGTTGGGCAGAGAGCTTGGCAGCAATCACCATACCGGCAGCGACGGCTTCGCCATGGGGAACACCGGTGGTCTTTTCAAAAGCATGGCCGAAAGTATGACCGAAATTAAGTTTGCGACGCTCGCCTTGTTCCTTTTCGTCCTGGTTTACAATGGATGATTTGATGACGATGGAATCGTATACCAGCTTTGCGGTCACTTCACTGTCCAGCGCCAATGCTTTTTGACAGTGTTTTTCAATGTAGTTGAACATGCCGGCATCTCCAAGGGCGGCGTGCTTTACGATCTCGGCCAAACCGCAATAAATTTCTTGGGCGGGCAAGGTTTGTAAAAGATCTATATCACAGATGACAAATTCGGGTTGATTGAAAACCCCGATCATATTCTTATAGCCGCCGAAATTGACACCGTTTTTGCCCCCGACACTGGCGTCGACTTGCGACAGCAGTGTTGAAGAAACAAATCCGAACCTTATGCCGCGCAAATAGGTCGAAGCCGTAAAACCGGCTATATCACAGACAATACCGCCGCCGATTCCGACGATAAACGCTGACCGCTCGGCATTCAGCTCGACAAGTTTTTCATATATATAGCGAACTGTATCCAGATTTTTTATGTTTTCGCCGGTTCCTATGGTGATAACGTCACAGGGCGGGAAATCTTGCTGATAAAGGTCTCTGACGTTGGTATCCGTAATGATGATCGCATGTTCGGCCGGAATATAATTTCGCAGATTTTGAAGGCCCTCGCCGACCAATATATTGGAATCGCCGGCAGCGCCATGAACTTTAAGGGTTTTCATTTTATACCCGTTTCAATATGTAGTTTAAAGATTTTCATTAATTTTCATGCAAGATTCAGGTAAGATTTTATTATCACAACAGACAAAAATCGCAATAATTATATCATTTGCCGGAAAACATCTCTTGACACCGGTGCGCCAACAGAGTATTAAACCCAATCTAGTGGAAGGAAACCTATTGTGAACAGAAATTGTAACAAGAGATCATTAAATACTTTTGGACGCTTCTTTTTTAGTTTTATGAGCGTCCAGCCGGTTATTTAACAAAACTGTTAAATACCCCGGGTGGACTTCAAGCGGGTCTGCCCGGGGTTAATATTTCAAAGCTCCGGGAAATTTTCTCGGGGCTTTTTTATTTTGTACTCAATATTTGCGAAGCAGGGTGCTAAGATTCAACCCGGATAAACCGGAAAGAATAGCCACAAAGGCACCAAGACACAAAGAACAACTGTTTATTATAATTTAACTTCGTGTCTTTGTGTCTTGGTGGCGAAAATAATTTGTTAGATAAGTACTAAACTAAAGAAGGAGGTTTATCATGATTCTCGTGCTGGAAGATGAGATCACTCAGGATCAAAAAAGCAATATTCGGAGCATACTTTTCACAGAGGGCTGTGTTGTTAGGGAGATGACCGCAACCGGACAGAATATCATCGGAGCTTTAGGTAAAGTCGGTAAGGATGTCGGTTTTTATGAAAAGATTCCCGGTGTTGCCAAAGTGATATCGATTTCCACAGCGTTTAAACTGGTGAGCCGGCAAATGCATCCGGAAGATACCCTTGTTCAGATCGGTGATGTGGTGGTGGGCGGAGAGCGTATTGCCATTATCGCCGGACCGTGCGCGATAGAAAGCAGGGAGCAGGCTATCACCACAGCCCGGGAAGTCCGAAGATACGGTGCGGTCATGTTCCGCGGCGGTGCCTTTAAACCGAGGACATCTCCCTATTCATTCCAGGGTCTGGGAGAAGAGGGGCTGAAGATTCTGGCCGAAGTTCGAGAGATTACCGGGCTCAGGGTTGTGACCGAAATGACTTCGACGGCACAGGCCGATATGATGATGAAGTATGTCGATGCTGTTCAGATAGGTGCCCGCAATATGCAAAATTTTGAACTTTTAAAATGTGTCGGCCGCATCGGGAAACCGGTTATTTTAAAGCGAGGACTTTCATCTACCATTGAGGAGTGGCTGATGTCGGCCGAATATATCCTGTCGGAGGGCAATGACCATGTTATCCTGTGCGAACGGGGTATCCGGACCTTTGAACCCTATACCCGCAATACTTTAGATTTGTCGGCTATTCCGGTGCTTAAAAATCTAACGCATCTGCCGGTTATCATCGATCCCAGCCATGCCACCGGTATCCGCGAAAAGGTCATCCCCATGGCGCGGGCCGCTATTGCCGCGGGTGCCGACGGCCTGATGATCGAAGTGCATCATAACCCGGACGAGGCTCTTTCTGACGGAGCCCAAAGTCTTTATCCCAAGCAGTTTGGCCAGCTGACACGTGATATTTATGTGATTGCACCGGTTATCGGCAAGCAACTCGATTTTGATTATTTGGACAAAGCTACGGCTGTAGATCATTTAGGCAAAGCCAATGGGACGGGGCGACAGCGGGCCGCATTTTTGGGCGAAATGGGAACATTCAGCCATAAGGCCTGCACGCAATATTTCGGGGACAAGGTGACGGCAGTACCGGCGCCTTCTTTTAAAACGATTTTCGAAGGGGTCAAGAATGGGGAGGTCGACTTCGGTATCGTGCCGGTGGAAAATTCTTTGACCGGCAGCATCCATGAAAACTATGATCTGATGCTGGAATATGATTTGAAAATTGTCGGTGAAATCGCTCTGCGCATTATTCACCATTTGATAGGCATGCCCGGTGCCGAGATTGAAAAGATAAAACGCGTCCTTTCTGTTTCAATGGCCTTTCAGCAGTGCCGCCAGTTTTTAGAGCGCCATGACGACTGGGAACTGGTTACGGCCAAGGATACCGCCGGGGCTGTCAGAGCGGTCAGTGAAGCGCAGAAGATGACAGATGCAGCCATTGCCGGCAAAGAAGCCGCTGCAATCTACGGAATGGAAGTCATCGCAGAAAGCATCGAGACCAATCCGCGCAACTATACACGGTTTGTGATTATCAGTGCCGGGCAACTCCAAAAAGGGCCTTGCAGCAAATCGTCGATTATTTTTTCAACAGGGAACCAGCCGGGAGCTCTGTTTGAGGTTTTGAAAATATATGCCGACCACGGAGTCAACCTGGTGAAACTGGAATCACGGCCCATTCATGGAAAACCGTGGGAGTATATGTTTTATGTAGACCTTGAGGCGGATGCCGGATCAAAAGAGTTCAAGCCGATACTGGACCTGATTAAAGCTAAGACGGACTACCTGAAAGTGCTTGGCAGCTATTGATATTGGAGCTGACAATATTGATGCAGCCTTTCAAATTGCTCACGCAAAGGCGCCAAGCTCACAAAGTAAAATAGATTAAACTTAGCGTCTTTGCGCCTTTGCGTGAGATAAAATTATTAACAATTTCTACTTGAAGCAACTGAGACCGGGTTTTTAGCCGTCGGCTTTTAGGTTGCCGTATACTCGCGGGCCAGTTTGAAATATCTTTTTGCGGTTTTAATGTGATTTTCAGCGGACGATTCAGAGAGCTCTTTTTTAATCGCAGCCGGAATTCCTGCAACGAGGTGATAAGGACCAACAACCTGGCCCTGTTTAACCACCGCGCCGGCGGCAACTACCGAACCGGTCTTAATATATGAACCTGTAAGTACAGCGGCACTTATACCGATAAGACAGTTGTCTTCAATTGTGCAGGCGTGAATAACGGCATTGTGTCCGATTGTTACATTTTCACCGATAACCGTGGGTTTGCCGGCATCGGCGTGAACAGTGCTATTATCCTGAACATTTGAGTTCTTACCAACAGTTATTGCGGCCCTGTCACCTCTTACAACAACGCCATACCATATACTTACACCGTCCTTTAAGTCTACATCTCCGATAACCGCAGCCGTGGGCGCTATAAAAACATTTTTTCCGATCTTTGGTTTATGACCTTTGTACTCAAATATCATTCTATAAGTTCCCCGCTGATAATGGTGTTTTCATCTATAGTTGATTTTGTGACTTTTTGCAAGATCATCAGAATTGGTTGTATAGGCAATTAATCGCGACAAGCAAATTGTGTTTCTCGCCATAGCATGGTATAAATTATAACTCAAGTTTCGCACCCTGATTTAAATCAAAATCCTTAGCGTCCAAGGGTTGGATGATATTTTTTAAAAGGCAAAATACAAATAGAGCGTTTTCACTTTGTTGACGGCGCCTAGAGATAAAATATCATTTTATCATACTGAATAGAAAACAAAACTTCGATAAACACTGTCGTTGCGCCTGGCCTGGTTGGATTGTGAAAACATAACTTTTTGCGCAGTTCTCGAGATATTTTACCTTTTAAAAAACACCATCCAACCTTTACGAGTAAAGAGCATCGTTAAAGTATGGGGTGCGAAACTTGAGTTATAAGCTTTCAAAACAACGGGGAGATAGGGCATGCGGCGTTGGAACGGGTGGGGAGATGATAAAGTAAATGTCGATCTACCGGCTCAGGGGTATAGCCTGCTGCGTGAATTGCTGGGCGAAGGGAATCGGCAAGCCGATTATGCGCTTGATAAATTCATCAGTCGCATACCGGCATCGAGGCTGCCGCATCATTCTCTGATATCAACTGACCCCAAAGAGCGACTTGTTCATTCCCACGGCCAGAGCCTGCCGGATTGGATCGGTTTGCGCGGCGGAACGCTGGGACATTTTCCCGACGGTGTGGCCCTGCCTGCTACGACCGGAGAAGTCGAAGAATTAATGAACTTTTCCGAAAAGCATAATGCTGTAGTGATACCTTTTGGCGGCGGAACGAGTGTCGCCGGCCAGCTCCAGGTTCCCGCAGAAAATAGACCGGTCCTCAGTTTATCTCTCAAACGCCTCAATCGTTTGATCGATCTAAATCCTTCCAGTCTGCTGGCTATGTTTGAGTCCGGCATTTTAGGGCTTGAACTTGAGAACCAGCTTCAGGCCAGGGGCTTCACCTTGGGGCATTATCCCCAGTCCTTTGAATTCTCTTCATTGGGGGGATGGGTGGCGACGCGTTCCAGCGGTCAGCAAGCTTCACATTATGGAAGGATCGAACAGCTTTTTGCCGGTGGCGAACTGGTCACACCACGGGGCATATTAACGCTTCCACCTTTTCCGGCTTCAGCAGCAGGCCCTGACCTGCGGCATTTTGTTTTGGGCTCAGAGGGCAGACTGGGTATTTTAACCAAGGTATTTGTCAGGATTTCACACATTCCGGAAAAAAGTGATGTGCACGGAATTTTCTTTCCATCATGGGGCCATGCCGGGGAGGCCCTTCAAAGTCTTACCGGAGCCGGCATCCCATTTGCAATGATCCGTCTGAGCAACGCAACGGAAACCACAACAAATCTGGCTTTGGCCGGACATGAAAAACAGATTGCAATTTTGAAGCAATACCTTAGGTGGCGGCGGATATCCGCACAAGAAGGGTGTATGTGCCTTATCGGTTTTATTGGAAGTAAACACTTGGTCAGGACATCACGCCATGAAGCTTTTGCGATCCTGCGGCAATACGGCGGCGTTTCTGTGGGCAGGGCCATGGGAAAGGCCTGGAAGAAAAACCGTTTTCGGGCGCCGTATTTGCGCAATACATTATGGGATTTAGGTTATGCCGTCGATACTCTGGAAACGGCCGTGACCTGGGATAAAGTTACTTCGACCATGAAAAATGTTGAAAAAGCCATTACCGCCAGTATGGATTTAGAGAATGAAAAGGTACATGTTTTCTCGCATCTTTCCCATATCTATTCCAGCGGGTCGAATATTTATACAACTTTCATTTTACGGCTTGCAGATACTCCCGAGGAGACGCTGACCCGCTGGCAAACAATTAAAAAAGCGGCCAGTCAAGCCATTGTTGACGCCGGCGGTACCATCAGCCATCAACATGGAGTCGGCCTAGACCATAAACCGTATTTGGAGGCTGAAAAAGGGCCTTTGGGCATGAGCACTATAAAAGAGCTATGCCTCTGTCTCGATCCCGGGCAGCGGATGAATCCGGGCAAGTTAACCGACTAGTTTCCATCCATAAATGGCTATTTTTCCGATGAGCGGCGTTCTCCGCGGGTTTCCGCCCTCGACGTACTAAAGTACGCCTCGGGCGAAAACCCTTGCTTGTCCCGCCATAGCCCTTTTCTAAGGGCGACGGCGGA
>JACNIG010000374.1 GCA_014383215.1 Candidatus Desulfatibia vada
GAAACCTAACAAGTTTACCGATCCGGAGCAGTTTTTTAAATCGGACATGTGATCAGGCAGCCCCACCTGAGAGATTTGCAAAGGTCTCTTGGAATGGAGCCGGAGGGAACAACCCCTCCGGCTTTTTGAATTTTAGAAAAGGGCACCGTAAAGAAGTTTGGGAAACCAGAGCGATATAATCGGAATATAGGTAATAATAAAGAGAGCGACCAGCATGATAACCATGAAAGGCGCCGCTCCTTTGAAAACATCCCATAGAGACAAACCTGAGATTCCGCTGGCCACGAAAAGATTGAGGCCCACGGGTGGGGTTATCATTCCGATCTCCATGTTCACGGTCATGATGATCCCGAAATGAATAGGGTCTATATTCAGCTGCAACACAATGGGCAGAAAGAGTGGTGCCAAAATCAGAATGGCTGCGCTGGGCTCCATGAAGTCTCCAACAAAATATAGCAGTATATTGACAAAAAGAAGGAAAACCCAGGGTGTTACGGCATGTTCAATAATAAACGCGGCAATCGCTTTAGGAATCCCTTCGGTGGTGAGAATGAAGGCAAAAAGCATGGCATTTGTAATAATGAAAAGTATCATGGCCATCATTACAGCGCTGCGAACGAATACCCGGGGAATATCCCGGAAGTTAAGATCTTTGTATACGAAAAGCCCCACAGCAAGTGAATAGAATACTGCTACGGCGGCGGCCTCCGTGGGGGTAAAAATCCCTCCGTAGATTCCGCCAAGAATCAGAAAAGGCATAAAAAGACCGGGCAACGCTTTCCAGAGCAAAACAAATCGATCTTTCCAGGGTGCGGGTTCTCCGCCCTTAAAGCCTTTTACCCGGGCATAAATAACGGCTGTTATTATAAAGAGAGTGCCCATGAACAGACCAGGACCGACGCCGGCCATAAAAAGCTTTCCCACGGACTGTTCGGTGGCCACACCATAAACGATCATGGGGATACTGGGAGGAATAAGAATGCCCAGGGAACCGGCCGAACCGAGCAGGCCCACACTGTATTTGGCACCGTAACCGGAGGCAATCATGGCCGGGATCATGATGGTGCCGATGGCAACCACCGTTGAGGGGCTGGACCCGGAAATCGCAGCAAAAAACATGCAGGAAATAATAGAGGCCACTGCCAATCCGCCGCTGTAATGTCCCACAAAGGCATTACATACGTCTATGAGGCGTTTTGAGACCCCTCCTGAGGACATGATATTGCTGGCCAGGATAAAAAAAGGAATAGCCATGAGGGCAAAATGATCCAGGCCGTTGTATAATTTTTGGGCCACAGCCATCAGGGGAAGGGCGTCATGGTACCAGAATGTGGTGATTACGGAAAGGCCCAGGCAAATGGCCAGGGGCATCCCCAGGACCAGATATACAAAAAAGATAACAAAAAGAGTAATGCCCAGGCTTTCCATTAGGTTTCTCCTATAGGATTATGTTGCTGTCAGGCTAAAAATATCGACACTTTGGTTAATCATCCGGGGTGTGAACGAGCTTTTTCTTTTCCTCTTCGGACAATTCGTGCATACGGTCTATTTCAAACAACTCCCCTTTAAGTACATAGACCAGGCGCTCGATGAAACGCAGACTGACCAGCACCCCTCCTACAGGTATGGCCAGATAACCTATCTCCATGGGAATGCGCAAATCCCGGGACAGAAGGCGGTTGCGGCTGATGAATTTTGCAAACTCAAAGCCTTTGACCGCCACTATGATTCCGAAAAGTAAACACAAAGCAATGGAAACAGTAATTAATATGCGCTGGGTCTTGGGGCCAAACTTCACTACCAGAACATCGACTCCGATATGGATATTTTCCTTGATGCCCAGGCTGGCCCCGATAAAGGTACACCAGATAAGTGCCATGACGGTGATTTCATAGGAGCCGCTCCACCCGGTATTAAAGACATATCTTAAAACTACCTCCTGGAAGGTTAAATAGGCAGCAATACCTATCAGAACAACCACCAGGATTTCTTCTGTTTTGTCCCAGATGCGAATAATCTTTTGCATAATGGTTTCCTTGGGCCCCGGGGAGCAGCGCTCGCCCGGGGTTTTAGGCAAAGATAATTATTTCATCATTTTGACTTGCTCGATCCACTTGGTGGGAACGACGTCGGCAAACTTATCGTGCACCGGCTTCATGGCCTTTTGCAGTGCTGCGGTTTGCGCGGCAGTAAGGTCAAAAATTTGGAGGCGGCCGCTCTTTTGGGCGTAATCCCTGATCAAGGCTGCCTGCTCTTTGTCCAGTTCGAGGGCTTTCATGCGTGCTTCTGCCGTAACCTCTTTTAATATCTTGCTGATGGTCTTTTGGATGTCGGCCGGCAGCGTATCCCAGAATTTTTGATTCATGATGACGGCATAACCGAGATAACCATGATTTGAAAAGGTTAAATATTTTTGGACCTCATGAAATTTTTTGGTGTAGATATTGGAAGCGGTATTCTCCTGGCCGTCCACCACCCCTTGCTCGAGCGCATTGTAAACCTCGGCAAAAGGAAGCTTGAGCCCGACGGCGCCCAGTCCTTCCATCTGGGACTCGAGCACATCGGAGCTCATAATTCTGAACTTTACGCCTTTAAAGTCGGCCGGTTTAATCAAAGGGCGCACATTGTCGCTGAATTGTTTGAAGGCGTTATCCCAAAAGGTCATCAGTTTGATACCCAAACCCCGCTCGACAAACATGGTGCGGATATCATCGCCGATGGCTCCGTCAACAACCGCATGGACAGTCTCGATTCTCGGAAAGAGAAAGGGCATATCAAAGAGCTGCAGGGCCGGCACCGAGCCGACAAATTTTGCCGACGAAGGCGCCGCCATTTCGATGAACCCGGCCGAAAGGGCTTCAATGGCCTGGTTGTCGCCGTAAAGCTGGGCATTGGGGAAAACCACAACCTGTACCTTGCCCTCCAGGGTCTCATTAACACGCTTGGCAAACTCATTGGCAGCCCATCCCTTGGGAGTGTTCTCCGATACAACATGGGAAAAGCGGATTTTAAAGGGTTTTTTCTTGGCCGTGGCAGCCGGAACTACCAGCAGCAAACACAAAACTACAACGCACGCAAC
Source organism: Candidatus Desulfatibia vada (assembly GCA_014383215.1). Classification (GTDB taxonomy): domain Bacteria; phylum Desulfobacterota; class Desulfobacteria; order Desulfobacterales; family UBA11574; genus Desulfatibia_A; species Desulfatibia_A vada. Next base: position 3,080 of record JACNIG010000374.1, read on the forward strand.
ATAAAAGAATCTTTTCATGTTTTCCTCCTTGTTTAATTGTTAATGGTTGCGGTTGATTGTTTTTAAAGGTTTCGGTCAATCACCTTGGCTTTATGGACAAAGTACATGGTAAGCATACTGCGCCTAACAGGCGCAAAGGAACCTGTCAATCAGAAAGATTTGTATTTTGTTGTCAGATTTTTTCTTACAAGTAATAAAATCGCCGTGGGATTTTATACAAAGCCCCGCTATAAGCGGGCCGAGGGCTTTCAACCCGGATCATGGTTCGATGAGGCGGTTTTGCATGGCAAAGCGTGACAGTTCGGCATTGTTGCGCAGGTTGAGCTTCTTTAGCAGGCGGGATCGATAGGTGTCCACGGTTTTAATGCTGATATGATATGATTCGGCAATTTCACGATTGGTGTGTCCCAGGGCCAGCCGCCTGAGAACCTGGAGCTCTCTCATTGACAGGGTGTCCAGCGGAAAGCGGGCCTGGGCTCCTCTGGCCACCCGCAGAATCAGCAACTCGGCGGCTTCGTCCGTAAGATACCGGCAGCCTGCATGGACTTTACGTATAGCCTCTACAAGCTGTTCCGGAGCCGATCGTTTAGTGATATATCCCATGGCGCCGGCTTCAATTGCCCGCACCACATATTGTTCTTCTTCGTGCATGGTCAGAACAATGATCGGCAGTTGGGGGTTATAAACACGCAGCTGGCTAATGACCTCCAGGCCGTCCATGCCCGGCATGGAAATGTCTACAACTACTACATCGGGGGCTTGCTTGCGGGCCTGCCGGATGGCCTCTTTGCCATCCGCGGCTTCCGCGACTACTTCCATGTCGGCGCTGTCTTCCACAATACGGCGCAGCCCGGCTCTTACTATGCCGTGATCATCTGCCAGCAACACTCTTATCATTGTACAACCCCAGCTTGTCCATCAACAGGGACGATGAAGTTTACCCGGGTACCCTTGCCCGGTTGGGATTGAACTTCAAGAACACCACCGACCAGGCCGGCGCGCTCACGCATACCGGCCACACCCAGGGCTTCTGTTTCCGACAGCCGAGAGGTGTCAAACCCTTTGCCATCGTCAATTGCTACAAGCGTTAAAAGTCCTTCTTCCGACCGCAAGACGACTTTCGCATGACTGGCAAAGGCGTGGCGTGCCACGTTAGTCAGAGCTTCTTGTGTGATACGGTATGCTGCTGTAGCCACGGTGTCGTTTATGGAAGGAACGTTGAGGTGTTCAAATACACATGTAATGCCGGTACGCCTTTCAAAATCACTCGTATGCCATTCTAAAGCATCCACAAGCCCCAGGTCGTCAAGGACGCCCGGTCGCAGTCGTATGGCCATATTGCGGACTTCTTCAATGGTTTTGTCGATCAGGCTGCACATGGTCAAAGTGCGTTCGGCTGCTCGGTTGTCGGTCGCTTTCAGGCGGTTCGACAGCCACACCGCATCCATGCGCAGGGCGGTCAGGACTTGACCCAGTTCATCATGCAGCTCCCGGGCGATGGCGGAACGTTCTTTTTCCTGGTTGACCATGATGCTGCCGGAAAGCAGCCGGAGTTGATTGAGGATGCTTGTAATTTCTTTTGTTCTTTCTTCAACCTGAAGTTCAAGATCTTTAGAGTAGCGACCGAGCTCTTCCTTGGCCAGCTTGAGAGCTTCTATGGCTTTGTTGCGCTCGGTGACATCAATAGAAACCGCCAGAGATCTAACAATATTGCCCTTATCATCACGATCGCCGATGGCGGAAAGCAGAACATCTATGGTTTCACCCTTTTGCTTTAAAAACTTATAAGGGATATCTTTACAGATACCGGTCTTAAAAAATTCCGGCATAACGACGGTTTCGGCCAAACGGCGTGAGTCCGGCGCGAAAAAACCGGTCAATTTTTGCCCGATTACTTCCTGTCGGCTGTATCCCAGAACCTCAAGCCAATTGTCACTCACACTAATCAGTCGACCTTTGGTATCTATGGAGTGCAGCATGGCAGGTGTATTGTGATAGATAGAACGGTATCGTTCTTCACTCTCTTGCAAAGCATTTTCAAAAGTTTTTCGTTTTAAAATTTCATCGCTTGCTTTTCTGTAAAGCAAGAAAACCGCCAGCCCCACCAGAATACATAAGGCCGGCACAATAGGGCCTGTAATTTTGATCAAAGGACCGGAAATGATCTTTGAAACGGCTTTGAGGTTGTATAGATGAATAAGATCCCAGCCCGGATAATTATAAAGCTTTAAGCGGCGCATGAGGTACTTGTTTCCCGATAGATCCTGGGCATATTTGTTCTCTTTGATATCCAGACCGATCCACTGCCATGGCCCTTTACCAAACTGAAGGGATTGGGCGACTTGAGATGTTTCTTCAGAAGAGAGTTTGCGTAATACGTGGTAGAGCCACTCTTTGCGACTTGAAATAAAAACAACACCGGCAGGATCCGTGACCAGAACAATTTCGCCGGCAGCCGAGGTTAGTTCTTTTTCAATAAGCTCGATGGATGCCTTGATGACAACAATTCCCATGGGGGCGCCACGCCCTTTTTCATAAACCGGATGGCTGTAGTAAGCTCCGCGTTTGCCGGAGGTTGTGCCCAGGGCCAGATAAGTGGAGGGCGTACCCTGGATGGCCTCCTGGAAGTAGGGCCGAAAGGAAAAATTTTTTCCCACAAAACTGTCCGGTGCCTTACGATTACTGGACGCTATTGTATTACCGAAAGCATCCATCAAGTAACAGACGTTCACATCCAGAGCAGCCTTAAAGTGGTCAAGCATGGCATTTGCTTTTTCCAGGGTATCGTCATCAGGTTTGATCAAGGGGGCTTGAAAGTCCTGCATGCCGGCCAGGGCTTTTACCGGCCTTATGTTTTCCGAAAGAAATGAGGCCAGATTTTTCTTGATCATCTCTGCATGTGTGATTGCCTGCCTTTCCGCCTCTTGAAAAGCAGATTGCTGCAAAGATGAATAATAAAAATATCCCCCTGTAGCAGCAGACAGAAAAGCAAGTAAAGATAATAAACGTAGAATTACACGAAGTTTCATGTTTGATGATTTCCACTGTCAACTTTGTTACGATGCGAGACCTCAATTGATCGCAAACAAAATAAAGAAACTCTGAAGTATCCTCGACTTCCGCCCATAAGATTATCATATGCTGAGTGGGAAAACAAACACCATTTCTTGTCCGGCACCCCGCACGAGCCGAGTTTTCCGCCGTGCCCCAACAGGTATCCGGTGTCAGTTTATCAAACAACAGGAAAAAAGAAGGAATTATTGACTGATATGGACTTTTAAGTGTTTTGTGGA
>JACNIG010000377.1 GCA_014383215.1 Candidatus Desulfatibia vada
ATATCAGCCGGCTGACCACCAGCAATGTTGATATTCTTCTCATTGTTGCGGACACGTCTCGGCGGGGACTTCAAGCCGCCTTCAGAATCGATAAACTTGCCAAAAGTCTTAACATCGGCATCGGTAAGAGCTGCCTGGTCATCAACCAGACCCGGGAAGCACCTTCTGATATGGTTTTGGAAATGATCAGCAAGGAAAATATGGAACTTGCCGGAACGATCCCTGCAGACGATACCGTCTACGAATATGATTTAAACGGACGTCCAACTGTTGAAATTCCGGATGATAATCCGGCCATACAGGCAGCATTTGATATATTCGCCAAAATCCTTCCCTGATCGAGCGTAAACGCTGCCATGGATGCACCCAGTCCTTACGAGGACCTCTACATTTACTATCTTCAAGGCCGTATGTCGCCGGATCAGCAATTATTTGGCCCCGATTATATCGGCTGCTGGCATGAGGATGAGTTTTCTTTTCTGTTCTTCTCCGGTCCCGCACGCGCCAAAGTAAATAAAACACTCAACGCTCAACAGCATTTAATCCTTCTCGATGAATTTAAGATGTCCTACGACCAGTGGCAGGGAGGAAAAATAGCTCCTTTCAGAGCCGGTCGTTTCCATATAGCGCCTCCGTGGCAAATACCCTGGAAAAATAAAAGCTTATGCCGCGAAGAGCTGCCCATTATTCTTGACCCGGGAGTCGTTTTTGGAACAGGAACCCACCCCACAACCTGTCATTGCCTGGAAGCACTTGAGCTGGTCTTTGGCATGGAAACACCTGTTACGGCCCTTGATCTGGGAACCGGTACAGGCCTGCTGGCCCTGGCCGCATCCCGGCTGGGTTGCAGCAAAATCCTTGCTGTTGACCTCAATTTTCTGGCGGCCAATACTGCTTTGAAAAATGTACGGCTGAACAGGATGCAGGACACGGTTCTGGTTATCCAGGGACTTGCTGAGGATTTTATTGACTCACCTTACGATCTTGTGATAGCAAATATTCACTATGATGTTATGAAGCAGTTGGTAGATGCTCAAGGTTTTCTTGATAAAGAGTGGTTTATTCTGTCCGGGCTCTTGCGCACCCAGGCAAGAGATATCGCCTACAGGTTATCCCGGCATCCTTTCCAAATCATAAAAAAATGGGAACAAGGCGGAATCTGGCATACGTTTCTCGGTAGGATCGGGTAGTTAATTATTGCGAAAGGTTAAGTATGTACATCAAATGTTGGGGATCCAGGGGCTCCATTCCTGTTTCAGGCAAGCATTATCTTAAATACGGAGGTGATACCACCTGCATTGAAATCAGGACAAAAAGCGGCGATATCATTATCGTCGATGCTGGAACCGGAATCCGCAGGTTAGGCAACCAGTTGATTGAGGAAAATCTCTATAAGTATCATTTCATCTTCACTCATGCCCACTGGGATCATTTAATGGGGTTTCCATTTTTTAGGCCACTCTATTTTGCCCGGTCCCGACTTTTAATGTACAGATGCCCGTTTCACAGTGATTTTGTGGCAACCGTACTTTCCAAAGTCATGTCCCCGCCTAACTTTCCGGTAAAATATGATGATATAAAAGCCCAAATCGAATATCTGGAAGCATGCCCCGCTACATTTGAAATCGGTTCTGTAACCGTAGAACCGATCCGCATCAGCCATCCTAATAACGGCAGTGGATACAAGTTTACTGAAGAAGGCAAATGCTTTGTTTTTCTTACCGACAATGAACTCGATTTCGTTCATCCCGGCGGTTTAACATTTAAAGATTATCTGGAATTTTCCCAAGGGGCGGACCTTTTGATTCACGATGCCGAATACACCCCCGAAGAGTATAAAGCCAGTATCAAATGGGGACACTCTGCATTTACCACTACCCTTGATCTTGCCCTTAAAGCCGGAGTCGGCCAATTGGGTCTGTTCCATTTAAACCAGGATCGGACTGACCAGGAAATGGATGAAATTGTGGAGACGTGCGGGCAAAGTATCGCTGCAAAGGGAAGCAACCTTGAATGTTTTGCCGTAACCAGCGATATGACGTTTAATTTGTAATTATCGTTGTCTCTTGCCATCTTCGGCTATAATCCACCTTGACCCGAATTTCTGATTACCCATCAAGAAGCTGCAATGAATGATCTTATTCAAAAAGCCGCCCAAGATCTTGTCAGCGCAAAAAAGGCCATTGCCCTGACCGGAGCAGGAATCTCTGTTGAAAGCGGCATTCCCCCATTCAGAGGGCCAGGGGGCCTCTGGGAGAAAATTGACCCCCTGGAATTTGCCCATATCGACGCCTTTATGAAAGACCCGGCGAAAGTATGGAATTTCTTCATTAAAGAAATGAAAGAACTTCTTGACAATGCCCGGCCTAATGACGCTCACAAAAGTCTGGCACGCTTAGAAGAACTGGGGATAGTAAAAACTATTATTACCCAAAACGTGGACGGTCTCCACCAGATAGCGGGAAACACAGATGTTATCGAATTCCATGGAAATTTTGCGTGGCAACGTTGTTTGGACTGTGATGAAAGATTCGAAACAATCAAATTGGATGTATCACAAATTCCTCCGCGCTGCAGTTGCGGCGGAATTTACAAGCCCGATTGCGTTTTTTTCGGAGAAATAATCCCCCCCCATCATCTGCTGCGCTCCGAGCAGGTTGCTTCCGCTTGCACCATTATGCTGGTCATCGGAACATCAGCCGAGGTTCACCCTGCCGCCTTAATGCCTGTAATTGCCAAACAGGCGGGTGCAAAGGTGATTGAAATCAATCTCGAAAAAACCTTTTTGACGCAAAAAACCAGCGACTATATTATCATGGGCAAAGCCGGAGAGATTATGAAGCGTTTAACCTCTGAAGTCGAGCGTTTACTTTAGTAAATAAGGAAAGCACTAAGCGATGATCCAAGCAGACCTTTACGAAAAAAGCATACATATCGATCCATATGTCTCTACCGGTGACTGCAGGGCCTGCGGGTTTCACAGTCGGGCAGAGTTTATAGAAAGCCTTCGTGCCGGACGGCTTAAACCCTCACAGTGCAAGATGGCCAAGATGCGTTTCCTCCCCCTGCTCTGGGCGGCACGGCCCAATGAAATCCTGCCCGAAGTGGAAGTTCTCCAGCACCCGAATGTCGGGCCCACCGGGTTCTTCCCCATCAACCATCCCAAACAGGATTCACCGATCCTGGTGTCGGGCAATTCGCGGCTCACCGATGAGGTTCTCACGGCGGTACTCTCCACGACATTGAGCCCGTTCTGGTACCTGGTTGTGGATACAGACGGTCATACCGTAGACATGGCCATGGTTTACGAGACCTTTACGGCTGAACGGGTTGTGCAGATGCTCATCCGCGAAGAAGCGGATCAAATTGCTCCGAGATCAACCCTTTTCCTGCCGGGCCTTGCGGCGCAGATACGGGATAATCTGGTCCAGACAAGCGGCCGATCTGTGGTTGTCGGCCCTGTATGTGCCGCTGAACTTCCTCTGTTTTTCGGCAAAATGCACTGGAAGGTGGCTTGAGCGAAAATCCCTGTACCCTCAGCAAATGAGCACATCAGGTTGGTGAAGAGTTCGAGGCTAAAAAACTGCCCCTAATTTTTTTAAACCCCCTGCAATATCACTACCCAGGTGGAAGCGAATCACTTGGCGCCCGGCATCCAGCAATGCCTGGCGATCACCGCGCGCTTGGGCATTTTTCAAAACTCCAAAGCTAATGGAAGAAGTGCTGCCACCGGCCTGATCCGGAATAGGCAGATCTTTTTTAAGGTCTGCGGTGAGTTGAATAAACAAACCGTTGCCTCCATCTCCTTTGTGGAGCTGGCCGGTTGAGTGCAGAAAACGCGGACCGTATCCAACCGTAACCGCCAGGCGGTAGTGCTGTTGAATTTTCGTTTGCAATTTCTTTAAAGCCGCATCGGTTTCCGGATGTGGCATTATATAGGCCTGAACAGCAACATAACTCCGCCCGGCAGCTTCATCTTCGCCAGGTTGGGCCAGAGATAGAAATTTAAAAAAAACCTCAGCAATACTGTTTGCAGTAAGATCGGAATAAACACTGATTCCCTCTGATTGAAAATCGGGCGTCAGTCGGGGCAGTTTGCCATCCATCTGATAGGCCGCAACCATTTCGCGTGCCAACACCTTGGCGGATTCCACATCGGGCTGATCAAAGGGGTTAATCCCCAGGCACATTCCCGCAATTACGGCGGCCATCTCCCAGCGGAAAAACTCGCCGCACAAATCATATTGGTCGCGCAAATCCAACCGAATCACCGGCCGGCCGTCATCCCTTAGCGCCTGCACGCTTGCATCGTACGTGTCATCACCGTTAAGACGCAAGTATATAAACAAACGATCATGGCCATATTTGTCAGGTGAGCTTACGGTTTCGCCGCTTACAGGCAAAATGCCCTTACCTTCCTTGCCCGTACTTTCGGCAATTAACTGCTCCACCCAGGCCCCAAAATATGAAACAGGCGGCGAAATGATAAGCGTTACCTTATCCCGTCCGGCGATGGCCAGTTCTCCCATGGCGGCACCCAGCAGGGCGGCGCTATTATCAGTGCGGGCAGTACCATTGCAGTTTGCCGTATTTTGGGCCATGAGTGCAGCTCTCTCCAGCATCAACGCAAGATCCATTCCGATAAGGGCGGCCGGCACCAGCCCGAAGTATGATAAGGCCGAATAGCGTCCCCCGATATTGGGATCATTTAAAAAAACTTTTTTGAATTTCAACTCTTTGGCCGTGGATTCAAGACCGCTGCCGGGATCGGTGATGGCTATAAAGTGTTCACCGGCCTTATCGGCGCCCACACGTTTCAGCACCTCATTGTAAAAAAACTTCATGAATGAAGCTGTTTCGACCGTGCCGCCTGATTTGGTGGAGACAATATAAAGGGTTTTGGATACATCAAGCTTCTCCATTTTCTCCAGAACCGCCCCGGGATCGGTACTGTCCAAGACAGCCAGATCCAAATAGCCCTTTTTTACTCCAAACGTGCAACGCAGAACTTCCGGTGCCAGACTGGAGCCGCCCATTCCCAGCAACAACGCGTGAGTATAGCCTGCCGAACGGACTTCCTCGACAAAAGCAGTGATTTGATCCACGGCATCAGCCATTTTTTCCGGACTGTGGAGCCAGCCCAGCCGATTACTGATTTCCGCTGGATCATCCTTCCAGACGGTATGGTCATGGGACCAGATACGACTCAGGATGTTGTTTTCCTTGATTTGTTGCAGGGCATGATCCACGTCAGCCTGGAACTTCCCGAGACTGCAGGAACAGCTCATTTTTGCTGATAATATTCCGTTACGTTTTTCATGGAAGGTATTTTTCGACATGGTCTTATCCTTTTTTTTTCTCAAACTTAATTGTCAGCGACAATTTCTTCTGATAGCAGGGACGCGGCTTTCTGGTCCAAAAGCCATGTTATTTTCCCGTTTAGAGGCTGAATTTTTGCAGCCGGCAACTGTGCGTGACGATCTTCTATCAGGGTTTTAACTACCGCGGCCTTGGCATCGCCGGAAACCAGAAACAGGATGTGCCTTGCACTGTTTAAAACAGCATAGGTAAGTGTAAGTCGAAAAACATCCGGTTGCCCCCCCTTCACACTCAGAACCCAGCGATCCGGCTCCTGACTCGAAGGCTGACCGGGGAACAGGGAGGCGGTATGTCCGTCTGTACCAATCCCTAAAATTATCAGGTCAAAGACCGGATCAAGGCTTCCCAAACCTTGGAAAAAGGTTTTGAGTTTGGCCTGATACAGGTCGGCACCCTCTTCAGGACGCATCATTGCGGGCATAGGGTAAACCTGATCTGCAGGTATCGGGATCATGCTCATAAGATCCTTTTGGGCCGCGCCGTAATTGCTGTCAGGATGATCAAAGGGCACCATACGCTCGTCCACCCAAAAAAAATGCGTTTTCTGCCAGGGCATGTCCGAACGATAAGGTTCTTGAGACAAGAGCCTGTGCATGGCCCTTGGTGTGGATCCCCCGGAAACGGCTACAGCAAAGCTGTCCTTACGGGCAATGGCTTCTACGGCGGTATTGTACATCAATTCTGCACCCTTTTCCGCCAACCGCTCTGCATTGGAAGTAATGACAATCTTACTATTTTCCGGCACGATTATCCCCTCTCTATCCTTAATTTATTCCGTAACTCCCAGTATTGAGGTAATACTTTCAATGTATCGTTCTAAAGCATTAACGCCTTTTAGCGTCAATGGTACATGGATTTTAACTTGTGCCCATCCATGAATACGTTTGAGCACTAAGTAGTTTCCAATTCATAAATGAGATATTTTTTCGATGAGCAAGGCCGCACAAGGGTTTTCGCCCG
>JACNIG010000090.1 GCA_014383215.1 Candidatus Desulfatibia vada
CAGCCACTCAAATCGCCGCATCGAGCCAGCAGCAACTGGTTGGTATGGATCAGTTAGCCCAGGCCATGGACAGCATCAAAGATGCCAGCCTGCAAAATGTGGATGGCACAAAACAGTTGGAGGGGGCCACCCGGACGCTGACGGATCTGGGGCACAAACTGAAGGAAGTGTCTGGGAAGTTTAAGGTTTGAGGTGGGACATGAACGAAGATGAGTTGCTGAAAAAACTACGGGAAACCTTCAAGTTGGAGTCCCAAGAACGCCTGGCGAACATTTCCTCCGGTTTGCTGGAGCTTGAAAAGGCATCTGAGCCTGACGAGCAGGAGCCTGTTTTAGATGTGGTCTTTCGAGAAATCCACAGTTTAAAAGGCGCGGCCCGGGCTGTCAACCTGACCGATATAGAAACACTCTTCCAGTCCATGGAAGGGATCTTTGCTGATATAAAACGAAAGGAGATCCTGTTCTCTGCGGATCTCTTCGATCTGCTGCATTCTTCTGTGAGGGCTGTTGATAATTTTTTGGCAGCTTCAAATGATGATCAATCACTCTCCCATAGAGAAAATATCATAAACCTTATTCAGCAGTTGGAACATCTGATATTCGGGAAGGCAGAAGAGAGCGTTGCAGGAAAGAGCAAAAAAGATGACGCGCGCAGAGATGTTCGGGAAAAGGCCGAGACAGAGGACAGAGGAGAGAAAAAAGAAGACCGAGGAAAAAGACATAAGACCAAAATAAAGGATATAAAGAAAAGGGTGCCGGCAAAGACTGAGAAGGCGTCTCCAAAGGCACATCTTATAAAGGGAACGCCGCTAACCTCTGAAACCGTAAGAATATCCACGTCAAAGCTGGATTCAATATTGCTGAAGGCCGAAGAGTTGGTTTCTCTGAAGCTGGTATCGAGTCAACATCTGCTTAACCTTCGGAATGCTTTGCATTCATTTGAGAATTGGGAAAAGAGATGGGCCAAGGCTGAATCAGAGCTTCGCGTGCTGCGCAATCAGGTCCATAAGGAAAATCATTTTAAGAAAAGCGGTACAAACGCATCGTCTCTGGCCAAGATACTTGAGTTTGTTGATTGGAATGAGGAACAGGTCGAATCTTTGGGACAAGATATAAAAGGGTTTACAAAGGCATCGGAACAGAATCTACGATCGCTTAGCCGGATGGTGGACGATCTTTTAGATGACATGAAAAAAATTATGATGCTCCCTTTTGCATCTCTTCTTGACACCTTCCCGATAATGGTTCGTGATATTTCACGGGAACAGGGGAAAGAAGTGGAACTGGTTCTTAAAGGTGGGGAAGTCGAAATAGATAGACGGATTCTGGAAGAGATGAGGGATCCCCTCATTCATCTTTTACGCAACGCCATAGATCATGGTCTTGAGTCCTCGGAACAACGAATTAAACAGCATAAAACCCCCAGCGGTACCATCAATCTAACCATTTCCCAGACAGAGAGCAAAATGGTGGAAATTCTTCTCTCAGATGATGGAAATGGAATCGATCTGGCCAAAGTCAAGACAAAGGCGACGAAAATAGGGATCATTTCCGAAAAAGAAGCAAAAGATCTTACGGACCAGGAGGCACTGCCACTTATCTTTCGATCACATGTTTCCACAAGCCCTATCATTACCGAGATCTCAGGCAGAGGACTCGGCCTTGCCATCGTCCAAGAAAACGTTGATAAACTTGGCGGCCTTCTAGCCCTTGAAACCAACCCTGGCAAGGGTTCATCTTTCAAGATACGGTTGCCGGTCACCCTGGCCACATTCAGAGGTGTCCTTGTGAAAGCGCGGGATAATCTTTTCATTCTGCCCAGTCTCCATGTCGCACGTATATCGAGTATCCACCGGGATAAGATTAAAACCGTTGAAAACAGGGCCACCATTACTGTAAGCGGCCGGGTGCTTTCTTTGGTAGAGCTTGCCGATGTCCTGAGGCTTTCTCAAGTACAAAACCATCAAGACAAGACAGCATTTGTAACCGTAGCGGTTTTAGGGTCTGGAGAAAATCGGATCGCCTTTACGGTAGATGAAGTCTTGGGCGAGCAGGAAGTGCTGGTAAAGGGTCTGGGCAAGCAACTTTCCCGTGTTCCCAATATTGCCGGGGCAACGATCCTGGGCAGCGGGCAAGTCGTTCCCATTTTAAACGTTCATGATCTGCTCAAATCTTCCTTAGAAGTAACGGCCGATCTTTACAAATCCGAAGTTGCCAAAGAAGGTGAAGAAAAAAGGAAAAAATCGATTCTGGTTGTGGAGGATTCTATCACCTCGAGAACACTGATTAAAAACATATTGGAGACAAGCGGTTATAATGTCAAAACCACCGTTGATGGTCATGATGCCTATACAACACTCAAAACGGAAGAGTTTGACCTGGTGGTTTCGGATGTGGATATGCCGAGAATGAACGGCTTTGATTTAACCGAAAAGATTCGCAAAGATAAAAGATTTTCAGAAATTCCTCTGGTGTTGCTTACGGCACGGGAATCCCCTGAAGATCGGGAACGCGGCATTGACGTGGGCGCCGATGCCTATATCGTGAAAAGCAGCTTTGACCAGAGCAACCTGATAGAGGTTATCGAAAGACTTATTTAGGATCCAGGATTTATGATTGTTGATTGGCGATTGTTGATTGTTGATTGAATAAATACCTGGGTTGAACCGATCATTTTTGGAAAATAATAAATGAAAAATCAATCATCCATCATCCATCATCCATCATCCATCATAAAGGTTCTGATTGTTGATGATTCTCCCACGGTTCGGGAATACCTGAGTTACATTATCAATAGGGATGCAAATCTTAAGGTAGTGGGAATGGCCGGTGACGGTGAGGAGGCCGTCAAGCTGGTGAAAATGAATGATCCGGATGTTGTCATTATGGACATCCAGATGCCAAAGATGGACGGTTATGAAGCCACATGGAAGATCATGCAAGAACACCCTGTGCCCATCGTTATTGTTAGCGCAGGCTTGAACACTAAAGATGTTACAAATTCATTTCGAGCCATGGAAGCCGGAGCCGTTGCAGCGTTAAAAAAGCCTCAAGGTCCAGGCCACTCTGAATCTGAAAGCATAACCGCCAAACTAGTTCAGACAGTTAAATTGATGTCTGAAGTTAAGGTCGTAAGACGGATTCCAAAATATCAGAAGACAGAGACCCCTGCCCGGCTACCATCAAAAGTGGGGGTCAGACGCCTCCCGGCTCGAATTGAAATAGTGGCAATCGGCGTCTCCACTGGCGGACCTCCTGTCATCAGGACCATCCTTTCAAAACTGACAAAAAATTTCCCGGTTCCCATATTGATTGTGCAGCATATTGCACCCGGTTTCCTCCAGGGGATGGTGGAATGGCTGGATAATGAAACCTCCCTTTCAGTTCAAATCCCTAAAAATGGGGATCGTGTCAGAAGCGGTGATGTCTATTTTGCCCCGGAAGGCTGTCATATGGGGATAACAGGAGGGGGGGAGATTTTTGTCAGCAGCGCTGCTCCCGAGAATGGCGTGAAGCCGTCTGTTTCCTATCTTTTTCGTTCCGTTACAAAGGCCTTTGGAGAAAAGGCTGTCGGTGTGATCCTAACCGGAATGGGAAAAGATGGTGTCCTGGAACTTAAAGAGATGAAAGATAGAGGCGCCATCACTGTAGCCCAGGATAAGGAGAGTTCCATAATTCACGGGATGCCGGGAGATGCCATTAAAATAGGGGCGGCAACTCATGTGCTTTCACCTGAGGAGATTGCTGCTTTTCTGGGTTCTACGGTGAAAAAACATGACCATTAATGCATGAATATAGTAGAAGTTTCTAAATCCTTAGGTCGTTAATCCGTAAGAGGGAAAAAGACCATGTTGTCAATGTATAAGATCAAACCAAATGACATAGAAATTTTGGTGGTTGAAGACAGCCCCACACAAGCGCTCCAGCTTCAACAACTCCTGGAAAAAAACAAATTCAGGGTAAAGGTTACAAGTAACGGTTTAGAAGCATTGTCCTATGTGAAGGACAACATTCCAGGACTGATCATCAGCGATATCATTATGCCGGAGATGGATGGCTTTGAGTTTTGCCGGCAGGCCAAGTCCTTTGATCGTCTAAAAAATATCCCGATTATGCTTCTGACGACCCTTTCTGATCCTGAAGATGTAATCAAGGCCCTGGAGTGCGGCGCAGATAACTTTGTAACCAAACCTTATCGTGAAGAATCCTTGATCTCCAATATTCAAAATATCTTAATAAGTAAAGAATTGAGAAAAGGCAGGAAGTCCGAAATCGGCATTGAGATATTTTTTCGGGGGAATAAGCATTTTATCACTTCAGATCGCATGCAAATCATCGATCTTCTGTTTTCCACATATGAAAATGCCATTCAGAAGAATAGTGAATTGGACGGACTGAACCGTCAACTTATGACAATGCAGCGGCAATTGGAACAGAGAAATATCGAGCTTGAGAAATTGAACGAGCAAAAAAATTACTTTCTCGGGATCGCCGCCCACGATCTAAGGAATCCGCTAGCTTCGATCATGGGGTTAAGCGAATTGCTAATATGTAAAAATTTAGGACCGCTAACAAAAGATCAGGTGAAGTATGTTAATTCAATTAACACCGTCTGTCATAATATGTTGGCCCTGGTGAATGACCTGCTCGATGTTTCGGTTATTGAAAGTGGACGGCTTGAGCTTCATTTCAAAAAAGGGTCGCTTAAAAAATTGATCAAGGAGCGACTCAATCTATACGATTTGATTGCCAAGAAAAAAAATATAACTATTCACACAAAGTTCTCTAAAATACCTGACATACGATTTGATCCCGACCGACTTGTCCAAATCTTTGATAATATCATGAGCAATGCGATTAAATTCTCCCCCCAGGGTTCGAATATTTACGTAACGCTGAATCAAAATGGAAAAATGTCCAAGGTCAGCGTCAGGGATGAAGGACCGGGTATGTCCGAGGAGGATCAATCGAGAATGTTCGGTAATTTTCAACGATTGAGTGCGCAGCCAACCGGTGGGGAAAAGAGCACGGGTCTTGGGCTGGCCATTGTAAAAAAGATTATTGATGCTCATAAAGGAACTATAGAAGTCGATAGTAAGCTGGGATCAGGGTCAACATTCAGTTTTTTATTGAAAATGGAATAATATAATCATAATTTTTCGATCACACGCTCTCAAAAAAGCAAGTTCTTATCAACAACTCGACTCAACTAGGCTGGTCAAACAAAAGGGTTCGATTCAACATTTTGAAGCAGAATTAAAACAGGGGGCCGAAGCCCCCTGCTTGCTTTGTTTACTATATTAATTTGATTTTATTATGTATAACGTTCAATGATAAGACGTTCAACCTCCTCCTCAGTGGGTATGGTATCACGGTACCCGGCCAGGTATTGGTTTCGGAGCCACCTGAAAATGGATACCGTCTCGTTCACGTTGATAAGCTCCGGAATTATATCATCTTCCTGGGACAGTATGTGCCGGTTGTACTGGCCCAGCATACTGACCACATCGTGGAAAGTGGCCGGATCTCTTTTGACGCCTTTCTTGAAGGACTTTCCTTTTGTCGGGAATATCTTGTCAGGCTCCGGGTTAGCCGAAATATCGACTTTCTGAAACGGCCTTCTGACCTGAATCTGCCAGTTTCTGGCCTCATTCATCATTCGCGAGACTAAGGGGCCGGCCCAGTCATGACTCTGCTGGCCTTGTGAGCAGTATGAGAAAAATTCCACCACCGACGGGCCGCAATAGGCGATGGCTTCTTTTAGTATCCGGATGGCGTAAAAAGGATTGTCGGCGGCGAGCTTGGCCGAATAGACGTGTGAAATCGCGGTAGCCTGGGCCACGATGCGTCGATGCAGGGTAGTTTTTCCGGCATATTTTTCTCCGATGGGCGATGTGCTGCGGTCGCAACCGAAGCGGGTGGCCCCGGATTTCTGGGCACCGGTATTCATGTAGCCCTCGTTGTTGTATATGACCCAGGTGATGTCATAGTTCTCGCCCAGAGCGTAATTGAAAGGACCGTTGCCGATATCGTAAATAGCACCGTCGCCGGCAAACACAATGATCTTGGTCATCATATCGTTGTAACCGTTGGTATAAGCCTGGTCCAGAGCAAACTTGGCCCCTAAAGCCGCCGCAGAAGCAGTACCGAAACCATAATGCCCCGACTGGTAAATCCGCGTATTATAGGGGTTTACCAGTTCCGAGACCTGGTTGCAGCCGGTGGCATTGATAGTGTAAATGGTGAATCCGCGATCGATCATGTGCTCGACGGCCCGCCTGTTTATATCCGAAAGAGCCTTAATCCCCTGATAGAAGGTCTCGATCCCTTTGGGGCTGTTGCGCAGGCTTTCCAGGGCGTAAAATGTCAGCAGATTAATGGTCCCTTCACCGCAGCCGGGACAAAGGGTGTGCTTGCCAGGATACAGTTTGGAAAAAACAAACAGCACCTGGTGGTTGAGAGGCATGCGGTCCACATACTGGGCCGCATCATAGGTATTGTCCAGATCATGATACTTTTCGGGGAAAAATTTATCCGCGCTCACCTGGGTTTTATCAACCATCTTGAAGGCGTCCACCGGGCAAACCTCAACACAGATCCCGCAGCCTTTGCAGCGATCAAAAATAGCATTGATGTTCATCGCAAAACGCTCCCAGGGAATTCCCTTGGGCGGCTTTCTGAAGACCTTGAAATACGCCGCCGCTCCTTCGGGAACAGTCTTGCCCGTGATGGTGGAATGCAGGGCCGAATCCGGACACGACGCGGCGCACATGCCGCAGGCGATGCATTTGGTCGCATCCCAGACCGGCAGCTGGGCGCCCATGAAGCTCATATCCTTATATCTGCTGGTAGCAGACGGTACCACGGGGATAAACCGGTCCCAGGGAACCTTCTTGCCCTCTATAATCGGCTCAACCATCTCTTTATGGAAGCTTTTCTGAAAATCATCCATCAGATTTACCGGTTTGACGGTTCCCAGTTCATCCTTTTCCGTCAGCGTAACCGGAAGACCGGCGGCCCACGGTTTCTGACTGAAGTCCCCGGGTTTGTGCGTCGCCGATGGACCCTGGCTTTCAGATTCCTCGGCAAACGCACAGATCCCTTCTATGGGGTCGGCAAGAGCCTTTGCGGCACCTTCCCTTAACAGGTCCAGGTTGTGATCGATAATCTCAAGCCCTTTTTTGACCCCTATCTTATCTTCTAAAATACTTTTAAAACTCTTTTCAAAAAGATCGGGAGAAAATATGCCCGTCACTTTATTAATAAGGCCCAGTATCATGGCCCCGGGCAGGTTGCGCTTCAAGTGCTTCAAGGCCGCCTGGGTAGCGTCTATTGCGATCAAAGTGATGTTTTTGTCTGCAATCTGCCGGCGCATCTCAACCGGAAACGACGCGATAATCTCATCTTCGGTCCTGGAGCTGTTGACAACCAGCAGCCCATTGGCATTCAGCCCTCCTACATATTCTCGCAAAATCCCGCCGGATAGAAATTTTTCATTGAAAAAGGCCAGAACATCCTGCTCGGTAAGCTCGGAGGCATTGCGAATCGGGCTGTCGCTGATTCTAAGATTCATAAAGACCGGTGCGCCCTTGCGGGCCGCCCCGTAACGGGCACCGGACTGGATGTATCGCCGACCGTTGCAGCTATCGGCATAAATCACCGCCGCCGTCTCCAGGGCGGTCTTGACACCTTCGGCGCCGATACCGATAAAGGTCATTCCCAGTTCGCGGTCTTTATATTCCGGAAGCTTGGCAGGTTCCAGCGTGTAGGGGCCTTCAATACCTGAGAAAAAGTCCCGGACAAAATCATCCCGCCTGTCGTCCATACACGCCTGCATGTTCTCTATGACAGCCGCTGCATCGTACTTGTTGAAATCTTTGCTCCCCAGACCGTAAACGCCGTGTAAAAGCGTCGGCATATAGTCACGGGCGTATGTTTTGTGCTCCTCTTTGCCTTCGCGATAAGCTCTCTGAGACAACTGCAGCGCCGCCTGCAAATCCGCCAGCAGCAACTGGTTATGAGCCATACCGGTCCGCTCCAACACGGTGATGACCTTGGCGTTGCGCACACCGTATGCAATTTCCTCGTAGCAGGGCGGGGTGAAGAGCACCGGCCGCACAACTCCCACCTTCAAGCCCTTTACATCCCGGTAGTAATCGACAACATCCTTGAGCACCCCGGCGGCCGACCCCAGGACAACAACAACCATATCAGCATCTTCGGTGCGATAGCATTCTACTACTTTATGGTTGGTTCCCAGGATTTGGTTCATCACGTTCATGGAAGCGATAACGCCCCGTTTGACAAATCGATAGGCAAAATCCTGGGCTACCTGGCCTTCCATGGTCAGATCGGTATCGGTGAAGGTTCCGGTGAGGTACCTTTGCTCAAAATCGGGCTGATATAGTCGATTCGGCGGGCCAACAAAATACTTCAGAAAATCGTCTGAAAGTAATTGTACGCTTTCCAGGGCATGGGACTTAATAAACCCGTCACCAATAACCATGAACGGCAGCATTGCCTGGCGCGTTTCAGCAGTTTTGAACGCAATGGGCAGCAAATCGTGAAATTCCTGGTTATCCTCAGAGACCAGTTGAGCCCAGCCGGTATTGCGAACACCATAGAAATCGTTGTGGCCGCAGTGAATGCTTAACGAGCCCTTATTCACCTCCCGGGCCATGACCGTCATGACCACCGGCAGCCGTTTACCTGCCACTGAGAAAAGATTTTTGGTTTTTAAAACCAACCCCTGGGAAGAGGTGTTGTCCACGTACCGCCCGCCCTGGCATGCCATGGCCTCCACCGCTGCAATGGCCGACAGCTCGTCACTGGGTTGGAAATACATCAGTTCGGTGCCGAACAGATTTTTCTGCCCCTGGGCGGATGCCTTGGCAAATTCCTCGGCAATGGGTGTAGACGGTGTAATCGGATAGCCGCAGAGTCCGTCAACCAGCCGAGTGAGAATGGAAAGCCCCGTGTGGTTGCCGTCCATGATGGCCTCTTTGCGCTGCCGGAACGCGCTCAATTTATCCGCATCAATGGCGGCAAGGTCAAACTCAAAAAGTTTTTTAGCGTCGAACCGCTCCCACTCCTTATTCCAGTCCAATTGAAGGCTCTTCCATTTTCCTCTTTTCCTCTGGTAGGGAAGCACTGCCATCAGGTCGTCTATATCTATCTTGGGTGCCATTATTCTTATCTCCTTGAATAGTTTATGATATTTTATACAACTTGCAGCCTAACCGCTGTTGTTCAATTTTACCGGCATACTTGGTGACGTGGACAAAACCTTCAAAACCGATGATATCTGCCGGCAAAGTCTGCTCCAACGGCTATAAGGGGCCGGAAATTCCCTGAATCGAGGCATAAAGGAACAAAAAACTGATCAGGGCAAAGTAAACACTTGCGCTCTTGGAAGTTGAAGCCGCGAATGGAGGGTAGAGTTCCTTTCAGGCCAAACATGAAGGCCCTCCTCGTAGGAAGGCCCGTTGACATTCGCTATGGTGAAGCAGATGTACACAATTTAATACCTGCGAAAACGGCTTTTGTCAATACTTAAATGTCTGTTAGTATTGAGGGTCCCTGCAACAGCGCCTGTGCGGGATCCCGCTCTGCTAAACAGACTCAACAGAACTGCGGGGAATGCGCTCGCTGTTGCAGTTCACAGTTAATCTATCGAAAGTCTGAAAATATCAAATCTCAAAATGTATTGATTTTGTCTTCAAGTCTGTTATAGGTTTAATCTTATAGCTGTTTACATATTCAATTGGAGTTGTTGAATTTTCCATACGTTAAAGGAGATTAAAATGCCAGCAGAAAAGCTCGACGCACGCTTTGGCGCTTTGGCCGTTACAAAAGGATTTATCACGCCCGAACAGCTGGTTGAAGCATTGAAAATACAAGTCAACGAAAACCTAAAGCAATCTAAACATCGCATTGTCGGCGAAATTTTACGGGAAAAAGAGTATATAACGACCGCACAAATTAATGCAGTGCTCGAATCAATGGATATTTTCGAAATTTAAATATGAATGCCTGCGTTGTTAAAGATGTTCCGTTGTACCATCCACAATTTTGAGACCTTTATAGCGATTCTCATAATAATGTTCCGACTGAACCGTTAACTTTACAAATTCTCAGTAAGCCGCCGGATGATTTCGTTTAGGTCGGGAAGCTGTCTGAACAAATTAGAGCGCGTTAAAGCGAACATCATCAAGATGCTCCCATTAAATGAGGAAATTCATATCCCGGCAATGTATACTTAAGGCCATAGCAATGTTCGCTTTTACGCGCTTTTATTTGTGAGTTCTTGCCGATTTAAACGAAATTGTCCGGCGGCGGCAACGGAACGTATTTTTGAGAACCGCCATAACAAGCCGAGCCGGAATAATTGGGAGGCATTGCATGTCAAACGTTAATATAGCAAAGGGTTATATTCCCGGATCGATCGGTAGGGTTGCCGAGCTTCATGGCACCTATTATCACGCCCACTGGGGCTTCGGGCGCTTTTTCGAAGCAAAGGTAGCCACCGAACTTTCAAAGTTCCTCAGCCGATACGACCAAAAGCGTGACGGTTTCTGGACCGCATTACTGGAGGATCGTGTTGAAGGCTCCCTGACAATCGACGGTATCCACTTCGCAGATCAAGGAGCACATCTGCGGTGGTTCATCATGTCAGATACTTTGCGCGGAAAAGGTGTCGGCAACCGGCTCATTAACACTGCTGTCGATTTCTGCAACGACAAAAGCTACAAAAGGGTATACCTCTGGACCTTTGAGGGGCTGGACGCAGCCAAACATCTTTACGAAAAAGCCGGCTTTAAACTTGTGGAAGAAAACAGAGGGATCCAGTGGGGTACGGAAGTCAACGAACAACGATTCGAACTTCAGCTCAATTAGTCTTTGTTGAGCAGACGGACCTTGTATCCGGCCAAAGACAGCTCACCGATAACCTGCTTTAAGTGTTCAAGGCCGCGTGTCTGGAGCACAAACTCCACTTCCGCCGATTGCAAAGGCAAGTTCGTAAACGCTCGCTGGTGTTTAACCTCGATGATGTTCGTATCACCGGCACCCAGCAGTCGCGTGATTTCAGCCAGCGCCCCGGGAACATCCCTCACCTCAACATTGAGCCGTACCAAGCGTCCGGATCGCACCAGGCCGCGCTGGATGATCGATGAAAGGATCAGCATGTCTATATTCCCGCCGGAAAGGATCAAACCCACCTTGCGACCTGCGAACCGGTCACGATTACTCATCATTGCGGCCAGCCCGACAGCTCCGGCCCCTTCCACGACCGTCTTTTCCACTTCGAGCAGGAGAAGCACCGCTTCCTCGACTTCGCCTTCGTCTACCTGCAAAATCTCATCAACACAGTCCCGCACGATCGGAAGGGTAAGCTGCCCCGGTTCTTTCACCGCAATGCCTTCTGCAATCGTAGAGGAACCGCATTCGATCGCAACTCCCTGGAGCGCCTGGAGCATGGCCGGAAAGCGCTTTGTTTGTACGCCGACGATCTCGACTGCGGGCCGCATTCCTTTTGCTGCCACGGCAACACCCGAGATAAGCCCGCCGCCGCCAAGGGGCACTAAAAGAATCTCCAGATCAGGAAAGGCCGCGAGCATCTCTAAGGCAATGGTCCCTTGACCGGCGATGATTTTCTTGTCGTCGTAAGGATGAACGATGACAAGCTGCCTTTTGCCAGCTAAATGCATGGCAAACTCGCTTGCTTCTGTGAGCCCCTCTCCGTAAAGAATTACTTCCGCACCAAAAGCGCGGGTGTGCTCTACCTTAATATTCGGTGTAAAACGCGGCATGACTATTACGGCTGAGATGCCAAGACGCTGGGCATGGTAGGCAATCGCCTGGGCGTGGTTTCCGGCTGACATGGCAATCACGCCACTTTTTCGCTGTGCGGGTGTCAGGGAAAGCAGTTTTACAAGGGCTCCGCGCTCTTTGAACGAAGCTGTGAACTGGAGGTTTTCGAACTTTAGAAACACCTGTGCTCCCGTGATTTCGGAAAGAATTTTCGAGGGGACACAGGGAGTATGCACGATGTTGTTTTTGATCTGCTCTGCCGCACTTCGAATATCATGCAAAGTAATTGTCATGGCATTTATCCTTGAAATGGTTAAAGATCTCTGAATCTAATAGCTTAATTAAGCGATAATACACAATTGAAAGTTGTCAGGGGTCAGGGGTCGGGCAATAAATCTCATCTGAATTTTATAACGCCAGTCTAAATGAGATATGACTATTAAGGCAAAACTCATTTTCTGCTCCCTGCTCCCTGCTCCCTCCTTAATTGAGTTATGCTCAATTAGGGTCGGGCCAGCTCCTGGGCATACAAAAACGCTCCGTCGCGTTCTATCCACTGATCGCCCTGACGCTCCATGATCCACCCGCTGGCGTTTTTGCCCCCAAAAGGGAGTCTCAGCGGTGTAAAGGCAAAGTCGGGATTGTCGTGCACCATTCCGAAGTGCGTCTTGAAAATCGCCTTGGTCACATCCGGCGGCGATCCGAAAAATGCCAATAAAAAGCCGTAGCGAGTCTGAATCAGCTCCGCCGTCGCCTGTGCGGGATTGTCAAAAGGCTTCAAAATCAGAAACGGGCCGAAGAGTTCGAGATCGGGTATCGAGGTGTTATCTCCTTCCAGAACCAGCGGATAAACCACATCGCCATCAATGGCCCCTGAAATTAAGCGCGCATCCGTGCACTTATCAAGGGCGTTGTGCAAAATTGACAAGGTCCGTTCCACTCGAATCGGACCAATGTCGGTTTCAGGATCTAAAGGATCACCCACCTTCAGGCCCTTGACACCATCTAAAATCTGCTCGAGCACCGCATGATAAACGCTGTGGTGGATGTAAGCCTTTTTGAGCGTCGTGCAGTACTGGCCGCCGTTAATAAAAGCCCGGCGGGCTATAAAACTGCCGGCCTTCTTAACATCAGCATCTTCAAATACGACTGCCGCCGGCATGCCGCCGGGCCCGGCAAAAAACAGCTTATCAAAAGCTTGATGCCGGCGCCTGTAAACCTCCCCTACTGCAGATGCCCCGGAAATAAAGAGCACCCGAATGTCTTTGTCCTCTACGCAACGCCGGCCGAATTCACGGTTATTCAGACCGACGACAGGCTCAAGGGATTTGAAGGGTCTGCAAATTTCACCCAAAATTTCGGCGGTTCGAGGCGTCTGGGAAGAAAGGCTGAACCGCAACCGATTCCCGGTCAGAATGGTCGCACCCCCCAGGCGGGCCAGCACTACCACCGGAGCATCATAGGGGAAAATAGTTGCCACTGTCCCGTACGGCTTGCCGTTCTCCACCCAGGGAATCTCCTCTTCCATGGTTTGCAGGTGTTGAATCGACAAATCGACCTCAATGGATGTAATTTTTACGGGAAATCCGGCATCATGGGCGGCGGCTTCCTGCAGATTCGATTTTTGACGGGCAAGTGCAGCAGCCAGCCGCCGGGCCTCTTCAAGTCGTGTTTGATATTCCTTGTTTTGAATCATAGGCCCCTCTCAACCCTTGCATTAATCTGTGTAGCTAATTATGAGAATAGGCGTAAGACAGTAGCTTTTACGAGATCGATGCTGGATGCTAGATGCTGGTCGAAGATCCCGTCTTTAGCCGGGATCTTCAGAAATGCTCTAATAGTGAAGTCCAAAAACATCCAGCATCCAGGAACCAGTAACCCTTGGCACGACGTAGCTTTAGCGTAGGCGGCAGAATCAGCCAATACTGGCAATGGTTTTCGTTGTAACGATCTAGATCAAATACATAATTTTATGTAACTATAGGGTTAACCCTGATTGAGTTATTGATTTCAATATGATATTAGTTTATTTATTAAAAAGTTACAATTTCATCTTCCCGTATAATCGTATCACAAACCATTAACCGGTGGCAACATGAACACCAGAATAGCCATTATCGGAGCCGGCATAGCCGGCTTAGCTGCAGCTTACAGATTAACTGAGGCTGGATACCAGCCTGTCATCTTTGAAAAGGAAGTTTTTGTCGGCGGCCGGATGAGTTCGAAAAACCTGGATGGCTTTATCGTTGACAAAGCGGCTTACACGATTCCGGCAACACATAAAAATTTGAGACGGTTTTGTAAGGAAATGGGCATGAAACGTTCACTGGTTCCTACACCCGGAACATATTCGACGTTCAGTGCCGGCAAAGAGTATAAAATCAATATCGGATCATCCACGCAATTTTTTAAATCCGAGCTGTTTTCCGCCAAAAGCAAGAGAGAAATCATCAAGCTCTTCTTATATGCGCGCTCATTGGGAAAATCGCTGAACCTTGCTAAACCGCGCAAAAAATCGTTTAAGCTGGAAGAACAATCGGCCGCCGAATACCTGTCTAACAACTACGACAAACAGATTCTTGAATACCTCGCTTACCCTCTTTTCTGTGAAATGTACCTGGGAACGCCGGAAAATAATTCCAAGCTTGCGTTTCTGGCTGCTTTCAAAACCCTGCACCGCTTAAAAATCTTTACCCTGGAACAAGGCATGGGCTCGCTGCCCGAGCGTATGGCGCGAACATTGGACATTAGGCTGCAAACTCCTGTTATCGAAATTAACCGTACAGCCCCCCAGGGGCCTTTCGAAATTCAAACCGGCGGCGAAAATCCTGAAAAACACCTGTTCGAAGCTGTAGTTTTTGCCGTCCCATCGCCTATCGTGCCCAAAATATATACTGATCTGCCTGAAGCATTGAAAGAATGTTTTCTCGCCACTTCTTACGCGCCGTCTATTGTTATTTCTCTGGCCGTAGACCGGCAATACCCTGACACATCCCTGATTAACAGCCTGTTGCGGAAAGATTGCCGTGTGCTTGGAAATATTATTTTTGACCGCCACAAAGGTCCCCACCGTGTTCCCGAAGGCAAGGGTCTGGCAACGGCGATCCTTTGCGAACAGGCCAGCCGCAACCTGTTTCATGAACCTGATGATGTAGTCATTAGTGAAGTTTTGAAAGAAATGGATTTTCTTTTTCCCGGTTTTTCGGGCAGGCTGATATTCCCCAAGGTTTACCGCTGGAAATACGGTGCGGTTCAGCCGCGGGCCGGTTTGATATATAAACAGGATTTGGCTCGAAAAGCACTGAAAGACGAACTCGATGATCTTTACTTTGCAGGTGACGGCCTGTACTGGTCGGGCCTTGAAATCAGCTTCAACACCGGTATCGAGGCAGCCAAGCAGGTAATTAAAAAGATGGGTAAAAGAAAGCGTTCTAAATCCTAATGTCGCTTCATTCTGTTGGCCTCGATCAGGGTTCAATTTTCTAACGGGCAATAGGGAGAAAAACCGATGAACATTGTAAAACCCGGTGCACATATGGATCATATGCTGCGCACAACGCGACTGCATCATGTACAGCTCAGCAATATGGCCGATGTAAAGGCCAATATGATGCTGACCATTTCATCCGTGCTGATCACGCTTTCCGTACCTTACACCATGAAACCGGAATTGAAATGGGCTGCTCTGATTTTGATCGCATTCTGTTTTTCAACTATTATCCTGGCCGCTTACGCTGTAATGCCCAAGCTGCCGTTTTCAATAAAATCAGGACAGCGGCCGGATATCACCAACCCTTTTTTTAACATCCTTTTCTTTGGAGATTTTGTGCGTTTGGAATACGATGAGTATGAAGCGGCCATGGAGGATGTGTTGAACGGTCACACCCTGACGTACCGGGCGCAAGTACGAGAATTATATACGCTGGGGATATTCCTGGCGACCAAGAAATACCGTTTCGTACGCTTGGCTTACATGTCCTTTATCAGCGGTCTGTTTGCCAGCGGCTCTGTACTGGTTCTCTTAAGCCAATAAGACCCCGCCAATCTTGACCATTTATGGATATACATTTTAATGAAAAAAGCCTCAATTTTTTATCGACCTGATCCGGCGCGCAGGATTTGAGATGACTCTTGAAGCGCTTAATCTTTTAAAGGATGAATTCCGGCTGGCTGCATTAGCGTCCCGTACGATCCGCGAGCGGATTACAGTACTTGATCTTGCGGCACACACAGGTGTTCTCGAAGATGCGACCGCAGCGGCCCTGGAACTGTTGACATGAAACCATGGATTATAGCACACCGGGGAGCTAGTTTTGAAGCCCCGGAAAATACAAGATCCGCCTTTGATAAAGCGCTTACCTATCCCATCGAGGGCTTGGAGCTGGATGTCCAGATGACCGGCGACGGCCGGCCGGTTCTGTACCACAACAGGACCCTTTTCCAAATCAACGGCAGCCGCAAAAGGATTTCCGATTACACCTACAAACAACTCCTTGCCTGTGACTGGGGCGGCTGGCATTCTCCGAAATATGCCGGAGAAAAGATACTCACGCTCCATGAAACCCTCAGGTTGTACAGCCGGAGTACCCGGCTGATGATCGAAATCAAGTCACGAAAACAAGATCGGATGTCCGGCAGATCTTTAGAGCTTACCGACAATATATTGAAAACATTGGAGACCACGGCATTCAGGAATCATCGAGATAATATTTTTATT
Source organism: Candidatus Desulfatibia vada (assembly GCA_014383215.1). Lineage (GTDB taxonomy): Bacteria > Desulfobacterota > Desulfobacteria > Desulfobacterales > UBA11574 > Desulfatibia_A > Desulfatibia_A vada. Next base: position 16,528 of record JACNIG010000090.1, read on the forward strand.
CTCTCTTTTGATCCGGATGTCTTAAAGTATGCCTTCCGCAAAGCCCCCACCTTGAAATATGTGCTGAACTTATCGCATTCGAGGGGGGAACCGACGAGTCCTACCGCGATTAGACGGCAGCCCCGGCCCGAAACCGATCATCTGCATGCCCTGTGCGTAAAAGAAAAATTTCTTTCACAGGAGTTGGTCTCATATACCCGCAAGTTACAAAAGCTTTTAATAACATATGCCTGTAACGTTACCAAACAGGTGAACAAGGCTCTTAGTCTGAATGTCGACGTGATTATAACGGACAAACCCGGCTGGCTGGCTGCGTTACTCCATAAAAAAGGCCCGGGATGATGGCTCTATATTGGAGATCGGCTTCTTGAAAGCCGGATATCCCCAACTATCAATTCCAGTTGGCCATCACCGAGGCAATCGGTCTAAGTCGATAAAACCTAATACAATCGGAAATAGCGTTTGACAATAGGCCTTCGTCTGGCATATTTTATCCTTGTTTATCCCGGTTTGTCTGGATTAAAGACCCGTAAATCAGGTCCATGGCAAACCTAACCATGAACCGATAGCAGAAGGCCATTGCGAGACAACGTATGAGGCCAAGTGTGAGTGGAGACAAATGATGGAAGATCGATGGCTCTCCGTAGACGATATTGCGGCTTATCTCGGCATCAAACGGGATACCGTTTATAGATGGATAAGTGAAAGAAACATGCCTGGGCACAAGATCGGCCGCTTGTGGAAGTTTCGGAAAGAAGAGGTCGACGAGTGGATGCGAAGCGGAGGTGGCACGGAAAAGCGCAAAGACGGTGCCAAGGAATGATCGGGAAAAGGATATGAGTGAAATGAATCTGTTCCGCATCAAGGGCGATACCGTTCAGGGTCTCGAGGATGGGCAACAATCGAGAACGGCCAGTAATGATCAGGCGCCGGAACCAGGGGAGATGCTGCGCATGACATCATCCAGCCTAAAAACGTCCGGCATTTGGGACAACCGCCATCGTGGGTCAATTGGTAATTTTCTCAAAGAGAAGATTCTCCAAGACTCAGAGCTCTCATTCGTCTCCGCTTATTTCACGATTTACGCATATGCCGCCCTCAAGGACCAGCTCGACCAGATCAATCATCTTCGGTTTCTGTTCGGAGAACCACAATTCATCCAATCACTTGACCCTGACAAAACAGAGAAAAAGGCCTTCAGGATTGAGAACGACGCCCTTTCGCTGTCCAACCGTCTTGAGCAGAAACGCGTGGCGAGAGAATGCGCTGACTGGCTGAAAGCGAAAGCAGAAATCAGATCGATTATCAAGCCGGGCTTCCTTCACGGCAAGATGTACCACATGGACAACAATGGCGTTCAGGAAGCCATTGTCGGAAGCTCGAACTTTACGGTGCGCGGCCTTGGTCTAGGCGCTTCGGGCAACAACATCGAGCTTAATCTGGAAGTTGATAGCACCAGAGATCGAAAAGACCTGAAGAATTGGTTCGACGAGGTTTGGAACGACAATGACCTCGTTGAAGACGTCAAGGCTGAGGTCCTGAACTACCTCGCACAGCTATATGAAAATCATTCACCGGAGTTCGTTTACTTTAAGACGCTCTTCCACATCTTTGAGGATTACTTGTCGGAGGCAGAACGTGGCGGCCTCCTCGACGAGAAGACCGGCTTCTTCGAATCCGACGTATGGGACATGCTCTATGAATTCCAAAAGGACGGCGTAAAGGGCGCGATCAACAAGATATTGAAGCATCACGGTTGCATCATCGCAGACAGTGTCGGATTGGGAAAAACTTTCGAAGCGTTGGCGGTCATCAAGTACTTTGAACTTCTCAACGGTCGCGTGCTCGTCCTCTGCCCCAAAAGACTGGAGGATAACTGGAAGGTCTACCGCGATAACGATACACGCAATCCCCTCCTCAGGGATCGGTTTGCGTTCACTGTGCTGGCTCATACCGATTTGGGGCGGGATGTTTACGAAACTCATAATTGGGGCAATTATGATCTCGTGGTTATTGATGAGTCTCATAACTTTCGCAATAACGCCCGGGGCAAGGTTCAGGAGGATGGCACTCGCAAGACTACGCGTTACGAGTTTCTGATGGAACGGGTTCTTCAGACGGGCGTGGATACCAAGGTACTGCTGCTCTCGGCAACTCCGGTGAACAACAGCCTAAAGGATTTACGAAACCAGTTCCTGCTGATCACACAAGATCAGGATCGGGCTTTCCACGAGTCGCTTGGCATCTACAGCATTGCCCAGGCGATGAAGAATGCGCAGACCCACTTCACGCAGTGGGCGGACCCGAAGAAGAACCCGGGACGTAAAGTCAGCCGCCTGCTCGACGCCTTGGATTCCACATTCTTTAAGCTGCTTGACGAACTCACAATAGCACGGTCCCGTCGGCACATCATCAGCTACTACGGGACCAAGGATATGGGCGAATTCCCCAAAAGGCTCAAACCGATAGCCTTGCATCCGGCTACAGATATCAAGGGATACTTTCCGTCATACGATGACCTGCATGGGGCTATCTCGGAATACAAGCTGAGCATCTTCAATCCGTCCGCCTATCTGAAAGACGCCCATGTGAACCGCTACATCAAGGAGGGCGCGCAGCTGGTCCTTTTTAACGACCAGAAAAGCCGCGAGTCCTATCTGATTGGCATGATGCGTACAAACTACCTGAAGCGACTCGAAAGCTCCGTGCACAGCTTCAAGGTGTCGATCGACCGTACGATCAAAAAAATTGACGACTTGTTGGAGAAGATCGACCATTTCGAAGGCAACTTCGATGAGTACACTCAACCTGACCTGTTCAAGGACCAGGGCGAGGAAGAGGAGGCGGAGCTGCTGGAAAGGCTGATGGTAGGCAAGAAGCTCACGATCCGGTTGGATCACCTAAAACGCAAGGAATGGAAAAAAGACCTCAAGAAGGATCGCACACAGTTGATTGCCATCCACGAGAAAGCTGCGGCCGTCACTGCGGCCCGGGACGCCAAGCTTCAGGAGTTGAAACGTCTGATTCAGGACAAAATCAACCATCCACTTAACGACGACAATCGGAAAGTGTTGGTTTTTACCGCCTTTTCCGACACCGCACAATACCTCTATGCAAACCTGAAGGACTGGGTGGCTGAGGAGATGGGCCTGCACTCTGCGCTGGTTACCGGCACAGGTGACAACCGCACCACCTTCAAGCAGGCCGGCTATGCCCGCCCGACCGACTTCATCTCCATCCTGACTAACTTCTCGCCCCGCTCCAAGCTCCGCGAGAAGATGCCGAACATGCCGCAGGAGGGCGAGATCGACATCCTCATCGCTACCGACTGCATTTCGGAGGGCCAGAACCTGCAGGACTGCGATTACCTGATCAATTATGACATCCACTGGAACCCGGTGCGGATCATCCAGCGCTTCGGCCGAATCGACCGCCTTGGAAGCACCAACAGGCAGATTCAGCTCGTCAACTTCTGGCCCACTGACGACCTGAACAAGTACATCAACCTCAAGGACCGCGTCGAAGCACGTATGGCAATGGTGGATCTTGCTGCCAGCGGTGCCGACAACCTTCTCGATCCCGATCAACTCGAAGCCCTGATTGCTGAAGAACTGACCTATCGTGAAAAGCAGCTCATTCGGCTCAGAGACGAGGTGATCGATCTGGAAGAGATGGACGACAACGTATCGCTTAGTGAATTTACCCTCGATGATTTTCGGGTTGAGCTCATGAATTTCCTGACCGACAACCGCAAACTACTAGAAGACGCCCCGCTGGGGCTCTATTCCGTGACACCGACACTTGACGGAATGAAAGACGCTGGGCTGTTTGACAAGAACTGGCACAAGATAGTAAAGCCCGGTGTGATATTCTGTTTGCGGCACAAGTACCCGCCGCAGGAGAAACGATCCTCCAACGTTAATCCGTTGGGGCGGTATTACCTGCTCTATATCCGGGATGACGGCACCGTTCGCTTCACCTTTACTCAGGCCAAGAGCGTCCTCTCTCTGTTCCAGAAGCTCAGTGTCGGGAAGGCAGTGCCGTATCAGGCGCTCTGCGACCTGTTTGATCGGGAGACGGAAAGCGGCGCCAAGATGGACACGTACAGCGATTTGCTGGCCAAGGCGATCAATGCCATTGTCCGCACGTTCCAAAAACGGACTGCAGCCGGGCTACAGTCCGGCCGGGATTTTGTTATCCCCGACAAGCAGGAACAAGCCACGGATGCCTCTGATTTTGAACTCATCACCTGGCTTGTCATCAAATCCGGGAAGAACTGATGGCCGATCTCAAAGCGCTAATAAAACAGAGTGAAGGCATTTCCGTTGAATTCAAGGAATGTCGGCGCACCATTAACCGGGATGTCTATGCGACCGTCTGCGCGTTCCTCAACCGTCACGGCGGAACCCTGCTGCTTGGGGTTAGTGATGCCGGTGCAGTGACCGGTGTTGATTCCGACTGCGTTGGGCAGATTAAAAAAGATTTTGTAACGGCCATTAACAATCCGCAGAAGATCAATCCGGCCTGTTATCTGTCGGTTGATGAAGTACAGATTGACGGGAAAACCGTACTTCATATTTTTGCTCCAGAGAGCTCTCAGGTACACCGTTGTAATGGGCGCATCTTCGATCGGAATGAAGATGGGAATCTGGATATTACCGATCACACACAACTGGTTGCCGAGCTGTACCACCGTAAACAGACCACCTACTCGGAAAACAAGATTTATCCTTATGCCACGTTGCAACACCTCCGAAATGACCTCATCGCAAAGGTACGCAAGATGGCTGGATTTCAGCGTGAGGATCATCCGTGGCTTGCCATGGATGACATGGAGCTTCTGAAAAGTGCCCAGCTCTATCAGACGAATCCCGAAACCGGTAAAAGCGGCATGACGCTTGCGGGCATCTTGCTGCTATGCAAAGATGAGGTTATCCTCTCTGCTGTGCCCCATCACCGTACCGATCTGATCCTGCGCAAGGTCAACCTCGACAGATACGATGATCGTGATTTTGTCAGCACCAACCTGATTGAGGCTTATGAGCGCATCATGGCATTTGTGGCAAAACACCTGCCTGATCCGTTTTATCTGGAAGGCGACATGCGTATTAGTATCCGCGACGCCATTTTTCGGGAAGTGGCATCGAATATCCTGATTCACCGTGAATACATGAACGCTTTTCCGGCCAAACTCATTATTGAGCGCGGGCAGGTTCGCACCGAAAACAGCAACAATCCACACGGCTTCGGCCTCATCAATCCGGAAACCTTTTCGCCCTTTCCCAAAAACCCGGTGATTGCCCGCTTTTTCCGGGAAATCGGGCGGGCGGATGAGCTCGGTTCCGGTGTGCGCAAACTCATGAAATACGGGAAAGCCTATGGTGGCAGTGATCCTGAACTGGTTGAAGGAGATATTTTCCGGATCATTGTCAAATGCCCTGATTTTGAGACACGTCAATCAGACCCGACTGAGTTGCGCCCAGAGACAGAGGCCCAGTCAAAGGCCCAGTCAAAGGCCCAGTCAGGGGCCATTCTTCAAGCGCTTGGTAAACGTCCTCTTTCAGCAAGCGAACTGACAAAAATACTGGGATTGAGAAGCAAAACAGGCGCCTTCAAACGAACCATCAAAGAGCTGATGGACAGAAAGTCTATTGAATACACCATCCCCGACAAACCCAACAGCCGTCTGCAAAAGTACCGTCTAACCGATGCGGGTAAACATTTGCTGAAATCTATGCAGGAATAAAGAAGGGCAAGAAACGGAACTATAAACACAGATACAACCATGAACACAGACACAAGAAAACAAATCGAAACAGCGCTCATGGCCTTTTCAAGCGCCGACTTGCGCACCGCGTCCATTGGTCTGCTGAACACCCTGGATTACCACAGTGAGAAGGCCCTTGATCTTGACAATACACCGGTCGCCTTTCTTGCCGAGTTCGACAAACGTGACCGGAAATTCCGCAAGGACAAAGCTCTGTTTGAGCGCTGGAAGACCGTCGAATTTCTGTTTCAGATTACCGATGACGAGGTGCGCCATGCCGGTGCGCAGGGTACACTTTTTGATTCCGGTTATGATCACGGAAACTACCAGTCATATCTGTTCTTTGCCCTTGATCTGGAGAAGAACCATTACACACGTACCCAGCTCGCAGACATCACGCGAGAGATTAATCTGCTGTTCGATATGCCCGCCATGCTGCTCATACGGCACAACGGCGCGCTGACGTTCTCGGTCATTGACCGACGGCTGCACAAAAAGGATCAAAGCCACGACGTGTTGGAAAAGGTCAAGCTGATCAAAGACATCCGCTATCAGGACCCGCACCGTGCACACATCGAAATTCTGCATGACCTCGCACTTCCCGCGCTGATGGCGAAGCACGAGTGCCGTGACTTCAAACAACTTCACGAGGCATGGCGCAGCACGCTCGACACCAACGAACTGAACAAGAAATTCTACCGCGAGTTGGCCGGCTGGTATTTCTGGGCTCTTGGCCATGTGGAATTCCCGGAAGACGTAGAGAAGAACCCTGCCACACGGAACGCAACCAACGTCATTCGGCTGCTCACACGCTTGATCTTCTGCTGGTTCCTCAAGGAAAAGGGCCTCATCCCCTCCGAACTATTCAGCGAACGCAAGCTCGCTACCGTCCTCAAGTCTCTGAAAGATGAAGACAGCTCATTCTACCAGGCCATTCTACAGAATCTGTTTTTCGGTACACTCAATCAACGCATGAATACCGGCGGCCGGGAAAACCGAAAATTCACAAGCGACGGCTCCTTCCACGAGCGCAAGGACGAGTATGGCGTCAAGAACTTATACCGCTATCAGAAGCTGTTTGCCATTGCCGAAAAAGAAGCGGTTAAACTGTTTTCCGATATTCCATTCCTGAATGGCGGGCTATTCGACTGCCTGGACAATGAAGACGATTCGGGCAAGGTCATCTACGTTGACGGTTTTACCCGCAATGCACGGAAGCAGCCCAATGTCCCCAACTTTCTTTTCTTCTCCGATTATCAAACCCTTGATCTCAGCGATGCCTACGGCGACAAAAAGAGAAAGAAAGAGAAGGTCCGTGGCCTGATCAACCTGCTGGACAGCTATAAGTTCACCGTTACCGAGAACACCCCGATCGAAGAGGAAATCGCCCTCGATCCCGAACTGCTCGGAAAGGTTTTTGAGAATCTCCTGGCCAGTTACAATCCTGAAACCGGCACCACTGCCCGCAAGCAAACCGGCTCTTTCTACACACCTCGTGAGATCGTCAACTATATGGTGGATGAATCGCTGATTGCGTATCTGGAAGGTCAGTTGAAGGCGAAGGTGCCGAAACTTGCGGAGATGAAGGACCTACAAAACCTGCTCCGGGAAGTCTTTGCCTACACGGAGAAAGTCCATCCCTTCGATGAAGAGGAAGTCGACGTTCTTATCGGCGCCATCGACACGTGCAAGATCCTCGACCCCGCCTGCGGCTCCGGTGCATTCCCGATGGGGATTCTGCACAAACTCGTGTTCATACTCGGCAAGATCGATCCGCATAATGAACGCTGGAAGCAGAAACAGATAGCAAAGGCTGAACAGATCCCGGATACTTCTGCGCGTGAGATTGCGGTCAGCGCTATCAAGAAAGACTTTGAAACGAATGATCTTGATTACGGGCGCAAGCTTTACCTGATCGAGAACTGCATCTACGGTGTGGACATTCAGCCCATCGCCATTCAGATCTCGAAACTGCGTTTCCTCATTTCCCTTATTTGCGACCAGCGCACCAACAACAACAAGGCCCAGAACTGCGGCGTCCGTCCGTTGCCGAACCTCGAAACCAAGTTCGTCGCGGCCAATACACTTATTTCCCTGGGCCGAGGGAAGGGTCAACAATTGCCACTGACCGACCCGCGCCTGCCCAAACTGGAGAGTGAACTGGCGGCCGTGCGCCACAGACACTTTGCCGCCCAGCGCAGGCGTGACAAGCTCGCCTTGCAGAGACGTGACGCTGAGATCCGTCAAGGAATAGCTAACGTACTCGCAGGTGGCGGCATGAGCGGCGAAGCCTCTCACCAGTTTGCTGCATGGGACCCGTATGATCAGAACGCTTCCGCGCCGTTCTTTGATGCCGAGTGGATGTATGGCATTACTGCCGGATTCGATGTCGTCATAGGCAATCCTCCTTACATGGGTTTCAGGGATATGGATAAGGTCCTGAAACGCTCTCTACAGAAGGAGTACCAGACTGCCACCGCAAAGTTCGACTTGTATGTGCCTTTCATCGAACGAGGATTGCAACTTACGGCAATAAATGCGCACCTTGTCTATATCTGCCCAACTGCATTTACGAAGAGGGGGCATGGGAAGGCGGTTCGTAGATACATTTTAGCTAATGCTCACGCCAAAGCATTGGTGGATTTTGAACACGATCAGATGTTCGGTGAAGCGACTAATTACACTGGAGTCTTGCTCCTACAGCGTCGAATGCCAAGGTCAGACCTCATATTGCAATATCGGCAGGGAATCAACGGCACCCCGATCGATATTCGTCAAGGTACACTGGACGAAGACATCTGGGTATTTGTATCGCCCATTGAACAGATACTCGTGGATCACGTAAGGAAGGACTCTGTTCCGCTTGGCGATATTGCCGAAATCAGTGAGGGTATTGTCACCGGACTAAACAGACTCTATCTGCAAACTAGAGACGCTCTCAGCGGACAGTTTGGTCAACAGTTTTTTCATCCTTGCCTACGGGGCAGAGAAATTCGCCGCTTTCAGCACGATCAGTGCTCAGAGTTTGTGTTCTATCCGTACGAATCGCGCGCTGGCAGGGCTGTTGTGATCGAGGAGAACGAGGTGAAGAAACGGAATACTTCTTTCTATAAGCATATTGCTCACCATCGTGAGGAAATCATGTCACGTGAGTATTTTTCTAAAAGCAACAAGAAATGGTTTGAGCTGTGGAACCAGCGGAAAATTGAGAACTTCAAGGGTTTACGAATCCTCACTCCTGAGATCTCGGATACTAACCGTTTCTGCATTGCGGATGACGGATTCTTCTACGGCGACACGGTATGCGGCATCAAGCCTAAGCCGCCATATGACAATGACATGTTTGTTCGGTTTCTCCTAGGTGTTCTCAATTCTCAGCTTCTCGAATGGTTCTACAAGAAGACGACAGTCCCCAAAGCAGGTGGCTTCTTCATCTACAAAGTGATGTTTCTGAGGAACATGCCTATCTGCATCCCCAAGACGCATCTTCAAGAGAAGATTGCAAAGCAGGTGGAACTATGCGTTGACCACGCGAAGGCGGGAGCCCATTCACAGATGAAGCGCTCTGAACTTGAGATCAACAAGTTGGTTGTTGAGGCATACGAGATCGATACTAAGGTGTTGAAGGCACTGGAGAAGAAGTAGAGGAGGTCTTGCTATGACTCAAATGAAATACGATCCATATTATCGAATGGCCATTCAAGGGCCAGAGAACCAGGGGGCCATTCTGCGACTGATGTCAAATATGGTCTCCCGTACCGAACCGACAGCCTTTTTTGGAGCGTTTGCCTATGCAACAAAGAGGGGTGTAGAGCTTCTCTGCGAAACACTTGAGGCAGTGTCACCAAATTGGAATAGCGCATCCAAGATATGGATAGTGTCGATAGACTTTGGACACACTGAGCCGGAAGCCATAACAGAGTTGCAGGGACTTCCAAATTCGCAAGTGCGAATTCCTTATGCGTCTGAGGTGCTTAGGCAACGATTGCGTCCAAAACATACCTTCCACGGGAAAACTCTTGTGTGCCATCAAGGTGATACTTTGGATGATGGGAAAGGCGGCATTCTGATTGGGTCAGCCAACATGACCATGAGTGGCTTGTGCTTCGGACACGAACACGTATCAGCTTTCACTTGGATCAAACGACGACGTGTGCCGAATTCCACTTGGACTACGCTGGACGCGTCCGTTCAGCGACTATCAGAGCTGTTCGATGCTTCCGAGAACCCAACGCGTGCATTTCTGCGGGACTATGCCGCCCGCCGCCCCAAACGCATAAGGGACAGGTCGGAGGATTCATCTGATGAAGTAACAAGAATATCATCTCCAAATTCTGAGCTTTCCTTGCGGGAAAATGCACATCTTGCTACAGCAACACACCTTTGGATCGATGTGAACTATGTCGTTCAGAATAGAGGCAGAGGCCGTCCGGGCAACCAGATTGACTTGCAGCATGGCACTAGAGTCTTCTTCGGAATGTCATCCGTCCAGGTCCCAAGGAACACCTTCTTAGGGGAGATTACAGTCGTATACCGTGGTCAAAGAACCCCATGTCACATGCGCTTCGGAAACAACCAAATGGACAAGCTGAATTTGCCAGTTCCCGAAGATGGTGGACCGCCTGAATATGAGGGTAAGACCCTTCTCTTCAAGAGGGTTTCGAGTGACAAGTTTCAGCTAAGTGTTCGTTCGCGTGCAGCAGCATCGAGGTGGAAATCCAAGTCTCGCAACCAAGGCACGTTGTTTGAGATGCGCAGCGGGAGGGAATATGGGGTTTTCTCGTAGATTCCGAGAAAAAACAACATGTTCAGCTTGAACAAATCATACGCCGAACTATCCAAGAAGTTACTTATATACAGAGCCCGCCAAAGGGGTGATCGTTCAGCAGAGGACAGCGAACTCGGTGCCCTCAATGGTTGACCTGTGATTTCGCCCCAACACTCAGTCTTGCACGCCCCGTGTCGCTTGCCGAGATAAAGGCAGACTCCCGACTAACAGAGATGGGACTCGTGCGCCAACCCCGACTTGCTGTAATGCCGCTGACGGCAGAGGAATTCGATATCATCGCCAACGAAATGGCGAATAAATCAATGGAATAAGAATGCACCTTTTAAAACTCATAAAAGGGGGCGTTGGTTCCAAAACGACTTGTGGCAATGCAATCGATACATGATAGTTGATAAAGTTTAATCTGTGATATCATCCACCTCAAAAACCTGCAATATGTCTGACGATCCGAGATTGGCCCTGATTGTATATAGCTGCTATAATGTTTTAAATATCAAGGCTTTAAAATTGTTGTGATCTCTATCTTCATAAATTGGAATGTAAAGCGAGGCCACAACGCACCTCTTTAATTTTTTCAAATCAAGTATAGGTCAGGTCACTTCATCCGCATAAGTCCAAACTTTTTTTAAAAATGCCATCAAAGATATTGGTTGGAACCAGCTTTTTAAGAAGAGGAAGTATTAACTGCAATTTCTTACGGCACCAATAAAATCTTTCATTAACTCAAAACTTTTTGCACCATCTTTTTCCACACCACTGGAGACGTCAACGCCAAATGGTTTGATCTTTCTAATTACATCGCAAACATTTTCTTTATCGAGGCCGCCTGCTACAATCAGCCTCCCCTCCACATCTTTAAGCCACTTGGGAAATGTTTTAAATACACCGCTTCCCACGCTTGTATCATACATGAAATAGCTGTAATCAAGATCTTTGGGAGGCTTTTCATGTGAAGCAAATACAAGGTTCGCAAGTTGCCTGCGCTCATAAATCTGTATATAATCGAAGGCATCCGCCGCCGCTTCGACATCACTATAATGCAGCCCCACAACAAAAGAATCTATTTTCCCACGGGCATATTCTGCCAGCTTTATCGCCTTTTCAGGGGGACAATAGCGTATACTTTTATGATAGGTGACAACACCAATTGCATTATAACCATACTCTATGGCTTTATCTATTTGGATTGGATCAACTAAGCCGCAAACCTTTACAAACATATTTTACTCCCTCAACGGTCAGTCCATAATCTCTTTTCTTATTGCTTAGCAAAGGACGACGGACAAAGGACAACGGACACCCTAATTGGGTGTTTACGCTCAATTAGGGTCCTACGATCCGCTTGTAGGTGTGGTCGCAGAAGCTATCACCGGTACCAATCTGATGCTTTCTATCAAAGAGCCATTTGTTTTTGTTGCTTTTTGCCTTTTCCCAGTCGCCCTCACAAACATAAGGTGCCAGTTCCGGCCTTCCGAGTTTAATAAAGGCTTCACAAAAAGGGCAATTATGTACATGCACTTTAAAGGTATTCTGATCGTCTTTTACTACTGAAACATCAAAGAGCGGACTCCAAAACCTTAGATTTTTTTTCATCTTTGATCTTAAAAGATCAAACTCGGAAGCATCCCTGATATAAGGCACCCAATATCTAAGAGATCCTTTTGCAAGACGCGTAATATGATGCCCGATAATCTGCAATGCTTTTTCTTTTTCCATGAAGATCGAAAGATACCAGATCATGAAAACATAAAAAATGCCAAAGCTAAACCCTATCATTTGCCGTATAATATTCTTCATTTTTCAATGAGTTCCATAGCTATTTATTACTCTATAGCCTTATAGTCGCGCGGAGCACTGCCGCAAGGCAGAACATTCCCTGTTCAAGATTTGGCACCATTTTCATTTTCCTCGGGCGGAAAATGATACGTTTATTTCTCGCTTATTTTTACCTGCTCCATCTTATCGCCCTGCCGAATTGAATCCACGACATCTTGACCGACCACTACCTTCCCAAATACTGTGTGTTTCCTATTCAAGTGCGGTTGGGGTGCGTGTGTGATAAAGAATTGACTTCCATTCGTGTTTGGCCCGGCGTTCGCCATAGAGATCACGCCTTTTTCATGTTTCAGTGGATTTTCCGCTACCTCATCTTCAAACTTGTAACCCGGGCCACCTCCACCTGTGCCTGTCGGATCTCCCCCCTGAATCATGAAATTGCTAATAACCCGGTGAAAGGATATGCCGTCGTAAAAGCCCTTGCCGGCCAGGAATACAAAGTTGTTGACCGTTTCGGGTGCGTGTTGCGGATAAAGCTCCAATTCAATGGAGCCCTTGTTGGTTTCAATTGTCGCCCTGTACGTCTTGCTTGAGTCAATTTGCATCTCGGGTGGACGATCCCATTGCAGATTAGCCATAAACTATTCCTCCTTAATATTGATGAATTCACAAAAAGCCGCATTCATTACGTTTTAGGTTTTTATAAACCTGAAGCTTATAAAGTTTATTTTCCTTTTCAAAAGTTTTCACGCAGTTTTCAGGTTATAAAAGAACAGCAGTAGTCAGTAAGACTTTTAACTTTCAGGCTGAATTTAGATTGGGCAGGCACTTCAAATGCCTCTCCGCCTTTAATCGTTTTCCATCCTTGTGCGTTCGCTATTAACACTTCAAGATCACCGCTAATAATTTCCATGATCTCCTTATCGGCGGTATTGAATTCGTACTCCCCTGGAAGCATAATGCCAAGAGTTTTTTTCGATCCATCCGCAAAAAGCACAGAGCGGCTGGTGACCTTGCCATCAAAGTAAACATTTGCTTTTTTAGTTACCGTTACATTCTTAAATTCTGACATAGCTACTCCTCCCGGTTAATAACAGTTTTTTATCAAAACATAAAGTAGGCAGAACCCGCTGGGGTTGAGCACCTACGAAACCCCCGTCGGCGTCCAGTACATGGTTATAAATTTTAATCTAAGCTCCAACTTCTTGAAAGCGAATAAATAACGCCAGCCCTGTAAAAACCAGAAAAATTCCTGCAAGGGCAATGCTGTTAGGCAAAGGGGAATTAAGAATCAAAATTTCGCCTATCATGGCGAAGATAACCTCACTTGATTGAGTAGCATCGACAGCTGCCAACTCACTTGCCTTTGTGGATTTGTTACGAGCAAACAGGAAAAAGCTTGTCGCGAAAACTCCGGAAAAAAGTGCAACCAAAGCAGTATTTATAAGCTGCCCCTTAGATGGAAGTGGGGGTGTATTAATCACAACAAGAAGCAACCAAAAAGGTACAGACCCAAGGGATAGCAACAAGACTTTGTTAAACGGATTTTCCATAAGAGGGTCTTTAATATTTGGAAGGTACTTGTTGCCATTCTTAGCTTCCCATACTAATTGGTTTCCAGTCGGATAGCAAAACGCCGCAATTAAAACAGGGAAGCCGCCCATCAGCAACTCTTTAATATTAGACATTTCAAAATAGCTCATGTTAACCATCAAAACACCTAAAAATACGATAAATGAGAAAAACCATATTTTTTTTGGGAATGACCTTCCAAAGCAGATTAAGACAACAAGTGTTGCAATAATTGTAAGTTGCCAAGTCGTAGCGATAACCCACCCCGGAGCATGATCGGCACTAAAACAAATTAGCGAGTAAAACCCGCCAAAACCTATACTTCCGGTGATTATCCAAAACTTCCAGTGCTTTAAAAAAAGTCGAAATATACGCCCTGGGGCTTTGATACCTTGAAATAGCGACAGTAACACAATCAAAAATGGGATCATATATGCATACCGAAGACTAGCTGACCATACCCAGTGCCCACCTTCTAAACTCATCACTCGGTTCAGAATGAATGTTGAACTGAAAAACAGGCCTGATAGAAGTCCAATTAAAATCAATACAATCATATTATTACTCAAGTTTCGCACCCTGATTTAAATCAAAATCCTTAGCGGCCAAGGATTGGATGATATTTTTTAAAAGGCAAAATGCAAATAGAGCGTTTGCGCTTTATTGACGGCGCCTGGACATAAAATATCATTGTATCATAACGAATAGAATACAAAACTTCGACAAATGCTGCCGTTGCGCCTGGCCGGGTTGGATTGTGAGAACATAATTTTTTTGCGCAGTTGTCGAGATATTTTACCTTTTAAAAAACACCATCCAACCCTTACGAGTCAAGAGCATCGTTAAAGTATGGGCTCACCCTTTGGTCCCTACGTGATATGTCAAGCGGATTGTTCTTGAATGTGGGCATTTAATGGCGCGCCTGACCAGCGGGCGCGGTTTTTAGCCCGTCGGAGTCCAGGCCAGGTTATATTGCTTTTATGCTGCAATAGGTTTAATACTCTGAAAAGAAGTTTCATTTAACTGACTGAGT